>NZ_JBMKHA010000009.1:0-169986 GCF_049238365.1 Enterobacter cloacae complex sp. IR53030 | reverse complement strand
CTCATATCAGGAACTTGTTCGCACCTTCCCTAATGAAATAAGAGTGTGAAGCGGGTGGTCTTTCTTCTCTTCATTACCGCAAGTTTTCTTTGTGCCGATCACACAAGTTAAAAATCATAATTACGTTGTGAAAAAACATAATAGTACCGTTGAGGGTATTTGGTGGAAATGGCTGTGCTCGATATTTGGGTATTCACTTTTATAATCAGGATGGATTCTATGCAATTAAAGAAAACGGTAATTCTGATAAGCGCATTCTATTCCGGCGCACTTTTGGCGGCACAACCCTCAATGAACGTGGAAGAAAAGCTGGCGCAACTGGAAGCGCAAATTCAGGAGCTTAAACAGCAGCAGGCCGCTACGACGCAGGCTGCGCCAGCCGTTGTGGTGCAGTCGGAAGAGCCGGTGAGCAAAACCGCTCCGCCAAAACTGACGCTCTCAGGGTTTGGTGATATTAAATTTTACGGTGATGTGGAATTTAATATGGATGCCGCCAGTAAAACGGGTAGCCTCACGTCTGTTAAGCAAAGTGCTAATAGTGACTGGGCGCCGGGCGATAAAGAACGCTGGGATATTAATGGGCGTATTTTATTAGGCTTTGATGGTTATCGTAAAATGGATAACGGCAATTTCGCCGGGTTCTCCGTCCAGCCGCTCGGCGACCTCGCCGGGAAAATGTACCTGGATGATGCGGTATTCTTCTTTGGCACTGAGAATGACTGGGAAATAAAAGTCGGACGCTTTGAGGCCTATGACATGTTCCCGCTCAATCAGGATACGTTTGTGGAATACTCCGGGAATACCGCAGACGATCTCTACAGCGACGGCTATGGCTATATCTATATGCTGAAGGAGGGGCGTGGGCGAACCGACAGCGGGGGCAACTTCCTGATGAACAAGACGCTGGATAACTGGTATTTTGAGCTGAATACCCTGTTTAAAGACGGCAGCGATTTGTATGTCGACCAGCGTTATCACGGTGCAGAACTTGAGAACGACAAAAATGTGGCCTACGTGCGCCCGGTCATCTCGTGGCAGAATGGGCCGTTTTCCAGCGCGGTTGCCATGGAGACCAACCTGGTCAACAACGCTTATGGCTATCGCGACGATGCCGGGCGCTGGGTAGACCAGTCAGAGAGAACGGGCTACGGGTTCACGATGACCTGGGACGGGCTCAAAACCGATCCGGAAAACGGAGTGGTCATGAATCTCAACACGGCTTATCTGGACGCGACGGGCGAAACCGACTTTACCTCAGCTATTAATGCCCTCTGGCGTAATTTTGAGTTGGGTTACATCTATGCCCATAACGAAATCGACGAGTTTAATACCTCAACGTTTGACGCAGAGTGTGAAAACGACTGCTGGATAACCGACCCGGGCGAGTATGACATCCATACTATTCATACCTCGTACCTGATCCCGAACGTCATGAAGATGAAAAACTTCAACATCTATCTGGGCGCGTATGCGTCATGGGTCAATGCCTCCCCGAAAGAGGGTGACAATAAAAATGACGATCGCTACGGTGGTCGCGTGCGCTTTAAATACTATTTCTGATGTCCTGTCAGTCGGTCAGACCTCTTCCGGGGTCTGGCTGACTTCCCGAAGCGTGCCCGGCGCATGGCCGATGATGCGCTTAAATGCCCGGCTAAACGCCGCCAGAGACCCGTAACCGAGCCGCAGCGCGACGGTTTCAATCGGTTGATTTTCATGGCGAATATACTGAATAGCCAGTCGCATTCTGAGCTCGCTGAGATATTTTGCCGGCGTCGTCCCCGTCGCCGCCAGAAACCGTTCAGCGAACACGGAGCGGGAGGTGCCCGCTTCTTTCGCCAGATCCGTCACGCTCCAGTTCAGGCCCGGCTGCTGGTGCATGGCGTAGATGGCCCGGCTCAGACGCGGATCGCGTAAGACCTGCACCCAGCCCGTCGCTTTACCACAGCCTGCTTCAACCCAGCCCCGAACAATCAATGCCGCCACCACGTCAGCCAGACGGGCGAGGATCCCGGCAAACCCGACCTGACGCGTCATGGACTCGCGCTCCATCGCGGCCAGTAGCGGATGAATTTCCGGCCAGGTGGACATCAACCGGCTGACCATCATCACTTCCGGCATCGCTTTGATCAGCGGCTGCATGCCGCCCAGCTCAAAATCCATACACCCGCTAAAGATGATGGTGTTTTCGCTCTCCGGGCAGGGCTCACAGGTAATGGCACAGACCGAGCTACAGATGGGCTCGCTGGGGAAAGCGTTGACTGGAGTGATGGTTGCCTTTTCGTCAGAGAGCAGGGCATGGGCATTACCGCCAGGAATAAACAGCGCATCGCCGCTGCTCAGTTCGAAGGTTGCACCGCTGTCCATTCGCAGCAGGGCGTTGCCGTGGCTCACAAAATGGAACTGCGCCTTGCCCGGTGCCTGATGGAACGCGACGCCAAACGGTGCACTGGCTTCAATCCGGCGGTATTTCACCCCCGACAGACGCATGCCGCGTAAAAGTTCGCTGATCAAATCGGGTGACTGTGCGGTCATGGCGTAACTCCGGACGAATAATCAATAAGTGGAGATTATATGTCATAGATCGTCCAGGGTGAACCCTCTATGCTTTTGCGACAGTTGTCACACTTTTATAACGGGAGATCAACAGATGAATGCATGTGTCGAGGCGAGAGAGGCCATCGCGCCTGCCAAACCCGCCTGGCGAGCCGTCTATTCACTGGGGCTGGGGGTTTTTGGTTTGATAACGGCGGAGTTCCTGCCTGCCAGTTTGCTGACGCCGATGGCCGCGAGCCTGGGCGTCAGTGAGGGGATGGCCGGGCAGGCCGTGACCGCCACTGCGCTGGTGGCGTTAGTCACCGGACTGCTGATCACCCCGGCGACCCGGAAAATCGATCGTCGCTGGGTATTGATGTTTTTCTCCCTGCTGCAAATTATCTCCAGCCTGCTGGTAGCCTTTGCGCCCACTCTGCACGTTCTGCTGATGGGGCGTCTGCTGTTAGGGGTTGCCATCGGTGGGTTCTGGGCGATGTCGACGGCCACAACAATGCGTCTGGTTCCGGCGGACAAAGTGCCGAAAGCGCTGGCGGTGATCTTCTCCAGCGTGTCGATCGCCACCGTGGTCGCGGCCCCGCTGGGGAGCTATCTGGGAAGCCTGATCGGCTGGCGCAACGTCTTTATTCTCTGCATTCTGCCGAGCATGCTGGCGCTGCTGTGGCAGATCTGGGTGCTGCCGTCCATGAAACCAGAGAGTAGCGGTAGCCTTGGCACATTGTTCCGCGTGCTGCGCCGTCCTGGCATGATTGGCGGCATGCTGGCGACCATTCTGATCTTTAGCGGCCATTTCGCCTTCTTTACCTACCTGCGCCCGTTCCTTGAAACCGTCGGACAGGCAAATGTTGAAACCATTTCGCTGATCCTGCTGGGCTTCGGGCTTGCCAACTTTGTCGGCACCTCCATTGCCGGGCATCTGCTGGCCCGTAATCTGCGCCTGACGCTGGCCCTCGTGCCATTCGGCATGGGCATACTCGCGCTGATGATGGTGGCGTTTGGTCATCTGGCGATGCTGGACGGATTACTGGTGGCGCTGTGGGGCTTTGCGTTCGGTCTGGTGCCGGTGGGCTGGTCAACCTGGCTTGCCACCACCGTTCCGGATGAAGCGGAAAGTGCCGGAGGGCTGCTGGTGGCGTCCATTCAGCTGGCGATTAGCGCTGGCGCGGCCGGGGGCGGGGTGGTGTTTGACCTCAACGGGGCCAGCGGCGTGTTTGCCGGAAGTGGTTTCCTGCTGGTGACGGCGATGGTCATTGTATTTATGGGCGTGAAGGTCAAAGCGGCGTGATTTTATGCCGGGTGGGTGCTTATCCCACCCGGCTTGAGGCTTACAGCCCTTTTTTATCCATCAGCACCGCCAGGTCCACCAGGCGGTTGGAGAATCCCCACTCGTTGTCATACCACGCCAGGATCTTCACCATGTTCCCGCCAATCACCAGCGTGGAAAGCCCGTCGATAATGGAGGAGCGCGGATCGCCCTGATAATCGCTGGAAACCAGCGGTTCATCGCTATACCCCAGAATGTCTTTCAGTGGCCCACTGGCTGCCGCACTGCGGAATGCGTCATTCACCTCTTCGGCTGTCACGTTACGGCTCAGGGTGACCGTCAAATCGACGATTGATACCACCGGAACCGGCACGCGCAGGGAATAACCGGTCAGCTTACCGTCCAGAGAGGGGATGACTTTGCCGAGCGCTTTTGCCGCGCCGCTGGAGTAGGGCACAATCGACAGCGCCGCCGCGCGTGCGCCGCGCAGATCTTTCTCAGGCTGATCGTGCAGCGCCTGGCTGTTGGTATAGGCATGCGTGGTATTCATCAGGCCATGCTCAATCCCGAACTGCTGATGCAACACCTGCGCGGCCGGAGCCAGACCGTTCGTGGTACAACTCCCGTTACTCACGACAACGTGCTGAGCCGGGTCATAGCGATCGTGGTTCACGCCCATGACCACGGTCAGATCGTCGTTCTTGCCGGGCGCGGAGATGATGACGCGCTTTGCACCACCGTGCGTGACGTGCACCGCAGCTTTTTCCCGCTCGGTAAAGAAACCGGTGGCTTCAATTACCACATCCACGCCAGCTTCACGCCACGGAATATTTGCCGGATCGCGTTCGCTAAACACCACGATCCGCTGGCCATCAACCTGCAATGCACCGTCAGCCGCTTCAACCGGTGCGGGCAATTTACCCAGAAGGGAATCGTGTTTCAGCAGGTGGGCGAGGGTTTTACTGTCCGTCAGATCGTTAATCGCCACAATCTGAAGATCCGGGTTACCCAGCGCTGCGCGCAGGAAATTACGTCCGATACGGCCGAAACCGTTAATACCGACCTTAACCATGGTGCACTCCTTATCTCTGTTGTCTGGAGTCACTGTAGGCGTCAGGCCGATTGGCGTAAACGACAAAAAAGGATCAGATTACGCCATCCTGCGGCAGTGGAAGCGCTGGCGGTACTCGCCCGGGGTAAGGTGGAGCTGTTTCTCAAACACGCGGCGCAGGTTAATGCTGGTGCCAAACCCGCTTTGCGCAGCAATGAGCTCAAGGGAATCACGGGTTTGCTCAAGCAGCTGTCTGGCGGCGGCCAGGCGCGCTTCGGTCACGTAGCGGGCAGGTGGAACGCCTGCGTCCCGGGTAAAGACCCGGGTGAAATTGCGCGGGCTCATCGCCGCTTTCTCGGCCAGATTTTCCACGCACAGGTCGGCAGTGAGGTTCTGTAGTATCCAGGCCTGCAGGTCGCTTATTGGCCCGGACGCGCCGGATGGCTGCAGGCTGTAGCGGCTAAACTGCAGCTGACCGCCGGGGCGGCGCAGATACATCACCATATCCTGCGCCATGTCGCGGGCGAGGGTGAAACCATAGTCATCCTCCACCAGCGCCAGAGTGAGATCGAACCCCGAGCTCACGCCGCCGGAGGTCCAGACGGGACCATCCTGAATATACAGTGGGCCGCCTTCGACGCGGATAGACGGATACTGGGTTTGCATGGTCTCCAGCAACCGCCAGTGGGTGGTTGCGCGACGACCATCCAGCAGGCCGCTCTGGGCCAGCAGCATCGCGCCGCCGCAAATGGAGGCTATCCGCCGGGCATGCGGCGCAGCAAGGTGCAGCCAGTCCACCACCGCCGTGCTCTCCTGCTCGTTCATCCCGCGTCCGGTGATGATAATGGTGTCCAGCGGTTCACGCGGATCCAGTTCAGGCAGACGATAATCCGCCAGCAGATTCAGGCCGGACTGACCGTGGATCACCTGGTGCGGCTGCGTGGTGGCGATAATAATGCGGTAGCGGGGGTGCGCTAGCCCTTCCGGGTGCAGCCGGTTAGCCTGCATCAGAATGTCGGCGATACCGGCGGCTTCAAACAGCATGCCGCCGTCAGGGACGATAATTAAGATCTTCTTCATGTCCTGAAAAGTACCTTTATCACAGAATAAGTCAAGGCCGCGTGTGGGCCTCTGTTTCTGGCAAAGCAAAGCGATTTAAGTTCTTTGTCATTTCAGACGTTATCCCCGATCGTCAGGGTAGTGTCTCTGGCGAAACGGCGTCTGAAGGAATGGGTAAACGAAGATCTCTCTATTTGCATCCGCAACAGCGCGATCGCATCCACCATCTTGCCTCAGGATTTCTGTGGCGAAGCGAACTGCCCACGTGGCTGTTGATCGTCACTATTTATGCTGGCTGGTTTGCCACGCTGACGTTCTGGCAAGCGCTCGGCCTGCTGCCCGCCACGCTGCTGCTTATCTGGTTTACCGCCTGGTACATGTCCCTGCAGCATGAGTTGATCCACGGGCATCCCACGCGTTTTGCCTGGCTTAACCAGCTGTTTGGCACGCTCCCGCTGGCGGTCTGGTATCCCTATGGCCTGTACCGGGATTCCCATCTGGCGCATCATCGTCACGACAGTCTGACCATCCCGGTGGATGACCCGGAGTCGTACTATTTTACAGAGGCGAGCTGGGCGCGCTTTTCCTCCTGGCAGAAGCGCATGATCCAGGTCCGCAATACCTTCTGCGGGCGGATAGTGCTGGCACCGCTGCTGGATATTTTGCAGACGCTGGGGATCGCCGTGGCGGCCTTTCGGCAGCGTCAACGGCGGGCGATGGCGATGTGGCTGGTTCACGCTGTGCTCCTGGCGGCGCTTTTCACCTGGATGGCGCATAACGGCTTTTCACCCGTCTGGTTTGTGCTGGCGGTAAGCTATCCGGCGCTGGCGCTGACCAAGGTCCGTTCCTTTTACGAACATCGCGCGGCGGACGATCCGCTGGCGCGTTCCGTCATTAACGAGGCTGGGCTATTCTGGCGGGTACTGTTTTTAAATCTCAACTACCATTCCATTCACCACGATTTACCGGGCGTTCCCTGGTATGGGTTACAGACGATCTACCACCAAAACCGCGAGGCGTACCGGCAGCGTAACCACGGTTTTGTAGTCAGGGGCTATGGCGAATGGCTACGCCAGTTCTCGACCCGGCCAGTGGCGGTCACCGTTCACCCCGGAAAACAAGAGGAAAGATATGAGTAACCTGCTGGCGTTTCCCATGTATGCCGTGGATCGCGCCGACACTCGCGCGCTCTGGCTGGCGGTACAACAACGTCTGGCCGACCGGGGCGTGTACGTTGAGCGTGTCCCCCGCTGGCCCGAATCGGACCTGCTGAACCACTGGCAGCAGCCGGCGCTGATTCTCAGCCAGACCTGCGGCTACCCGCTGGTCACGCAGCTCCCGGAGGTGCAGGTGGTGGGCTGTTTTCACTACACGGCAGCGGGATGCGAAGGGAGCCACTACCGCAGCTTTCTGGTGACGCGCTCGGAGGATCGGCCTCTTACGCTGGCGGATTTTCGCGGACGCCGGGCGGTCTGTAATTCTCCTGACTCGCAGTCCGGCTATCACGCGCTGCGAAAAAAAGTGGCACCGTGGGTGACCCGCGCCCCTTTCTTTTCGCAAACGTCATTCAGCGGCAGCCACCGTCAGTCGCTGATTGACGTCAAACGTGGGAAGGGTGATATCGCCGCTATCGACTGTGTCACCTGGGCACTCCTGCAGCGTCATGAGCCGGAAGCGTTGGCGGGGCTGACGGTGATTGACCAAACTCCGCTAACGCCGGGCCTGCCCTTAATCACGTCGCCTCATACACCTCCTGACACGCTTAACGCCATCCGCGATGCGCTTCACGCGCTGGTAACCGTCCCGGAGCACCGGGCGGTCTGTGATGCGGTGCTGATCGGCGGGTTTAGCGTGGTCACGCGCCAGGCTTATGCGTTATTGTCCGCATGATAAATCTCCTGCGCGTCGGTAAAACAGCGCAGCGCCAGGGAGGAGAGGGGTTTTTGCCTGCGCATTATCAGGCCGATGGCCGCCTCAATGTTCGCGTCGGCGATGGGGACAATCCTGAAATGGTTGTTTAGTGCCTCAAGCCCGTTGTTCAGCGGCATCACGGCGCAGCAAACGCCGCTCTGAACCGCCTGAATGATCTGGAACGTAGAGTCGCTCTCGAAAACGGATCTGGGTTCGATTCCAGCGGCGGCAAAGCTGGCCTCCATATGCGCCCGGTAATGCATCCCTTTTGTCAGGAACCCCAGCGGAAAATCCGTCAGGTCCTGCCAGGTCAGCGGCCTCGGGTCCAGCTGGAAATGACGAATATCATGCAGCAGGCCCATCTTCGTCTCAGGCAACTGAATAATGTCAAACAGACTGGTATCGATGCTGTTGAGATAGCAAATACCCAGCTCCAGCTGGTTGCGGCTGACGCCATCGGCAATGTGTGCAGAGGACATGGAATAGAGGCTGTAGGTCAGCTCCGGGTATTTTTGCGTCAGCTGGCGGATAAAGATCATCGGATCGACGCTCGCCAGCGGAACCATCCCCAGGCGTAATTCACCCACCACCTGGCCTTTGCACAGCGCGGCTTCCGCCTGTAGTCCGTCGTGAGCGGCAAGCAGAGCACGCGCCCACGCCAGGATCCGTTCGCCCTCTGGCGTAAAACCCT
Organism: Enterobacter cloacae complex sp. IR53030; assembly: GCF_049238365.1. NCBI lineage: Bacteria > Pseudomonadati > Pseudomonadota > Gammaproteobacteria > Enterobacterales > Enterobacteriaceae > Enterobacter > Enterobacter cloacae complex sp. IR53030. The sequence continues at coordinate 161,460 of NZ_JBMKHA010000009.1, read as the reverse complement.
CAAAGCGCTGTCCGCGCGCAATCAGCACCAGACCGAGCTCCTCTTCCAGGTTGCGGATGCGCATGGAGAGGGTCGGCTGGGTGATGTTGCACTGCGAGGCCGCTTTACCAAAATGACGGGTCTCGTCGAGCGCAATTAAGTATTTTAACTGTTTAATATCCATGGATGACTCTTCGCGAACAGCCTTACAGCATTCGGATCTCTTTCGAGCGCAGGATGATGCGAACCGGAACGGATTTGTAAGACGGTGTACCGCTGTCCTTATCCAGATAATCGAGCGGCACCAGCACGTTGGCCTCCGGGTAATAAGCCCCGACTGAACCCCGCGCGATGTGGTATGCCACTACGGTAATGTCTTCCAGACGCTGAACGCTGCCGGGCAGGGCGGTTTCGATATCCACGCGGTCGCCGTGTTCCAGCCCTGACAGGGCCATATCCTCTTCGTTCATAAACAGCACGTCGCGGCGGCCAAACACGCCACGGTAGCGGTCGTCCAGAGCATAAATGGTGGTGTTGTACTGATCGTGGCTGCGCAGCGTAATCAGACGCAGAACATGCTCGCCTTCGCCGCTGGCGTTCTCGTGTACGCCGTCGAATACGGAGAACATCGCTTTTCCCGTCGCCGTTGGCCAGACGCGTTTCGTTGGGGGAAGCGGCATTCGGAAGCCGCCCGGAATACGGATCCGCGCATTGTAGTCCTCAAAGCCCGGGATGGTCTGCTCGATCAGATCGCGGATACGGTCGTAATCTTCAACCAGCGTTATCCAGTCCACGCGGGTCTCCTGCAGGGTGGCTTTCGCCATGCCGGCGACGATGGCGGGTTCTGAACGGAGTAACGGTGAGGCGGGTTTCAGCTTGCCGGACGAGGCGTGCACCATCGACATGGAGTCTTCGACGGTGATGGACTGACGACCGGTGGCCTGAACATCCAGCTCGGTACGGCCAAGGCACGGGAAAATAAACGTCTCTTTACCCACCAGCAGATGGGTACGGTTCAGCTTAGTACCAACGTGAACACTCAAATCAAGGTTACCCATTGCCGGGAAGCCGTTCTCGTGATCGGGCATCGCGACGGCAAAGTTACCGCCGAGGCAGATAAGCGCTTTCGCCCGACCGTCGATCATGGCCTGGGTCGCCTGCACCGCATCATGCCCATGGTGCGAAGGGGGCTCAAAGCCAAACACCTCTTTCAGACGGTTCAGGAAGGCCGGGGTGGGCTTCTCACTAATCCCGACGGTACGGTTCCCCTGAACGTTAGAGTGGCCGCGAAGAGGGCATATTCCCGCACCGGGCTTGCCGATATTTCCGCGCAGAAGCAGCACATCAGCGATCAGCCGGACGTTTGCCGTGCCTTTATTATGCTGGGTAATCCCCATCCCGTAGGTAATGATGGTGGCGTTGGATTTCGCATAGGCCACGGCCACCTTTTTGAGCGCAGCCTGGCTGAGCCCGGACTCGCGCTCAATGTCATCCCAGCGCGTCTGCGCGATATCGGCGGCAAAGTCATCAAAGCCCTGGGTGTGTTCTGCGATAAACGTGTGGTCGAGCACGTTACCGCGTTCGGCCTCCATTTCCAGCAGGTGTTTGGCCATACCTTTCAGCGCGGCGGCATCGCCTCCGGCCTTCACCTGGAAGTAGGTCGAGGCGATGTCCGTTGAGCTATAGGTTGCCATTTCAATGACGCTTTGCGGGTCAGCAAAACGTTCCAGGGCGCGCTCGCGTAACGGGTTAAAGACGATAATCGGCACGTTGCGTCGCGCCAGCTCATGAAGCGTACCCATCATTCGCGGATGGTTTGTGCCGGGGTTATGGCCGATGGAGATCACCAGCTCGGTGTTATCGAAGTCGTCCAGTGAGACGGTGCCTTTCCCGATCCCGATGGAGCGGGGTAGACCGACGCTGGTGGCCTCGTGACACATATTCGAGCAGTCGGGGAAGTTATTGGTGCCGTATTCGCGTGCAAACAGCTGGAAAAGATACGCCGCTTCATTAGAGGCTCGCCCGGAGGTATAGAATTCGACCTGGTCCGGTTCAAGCTCGCGCAACACCTCGCCGATACGTTGAAACGCCTCGTCCCACTCAACCGGCTTGAACGTGTCGCTTACCCGGTCATAGCGCAGAGGATGCGTCAGACGACCATACCCTTCCAGCTCAAAGTCAGATTTAGCCAGCAGAGAAGAGACGGTGTTTTCCGCCAGGAACGCGGGGGTAACGCGTTTGCTGGTGGCTTCCCAGGTTACCGCTTTGGCGCCGTTCTCACAAAACTGGAAGGTCGATTTGTGTTCTTTATCGGGCCACGCGCAGCCCGGGCAGTCAAAACCATCAGGCTGGTTGGTGCGCAGCAGCGTGGCGGGGGCATCAAAGGTATCCATCTGGGTTCGTACCGCAATGGCTGTCGCTTTTAGCGCACCCCAGCCGCCGGCAGGGCCATCATAGTGTCTGATACCGGGAACTGAGCGTCTTTTCTTGTTCATACCTACTCCTGACTTGTTCGGTCATACCGCGCATGCGCCCGCCAATCCACTGAAAAGGGCAATAAGTTAAAGCAATGAGGGCCGGGTGGGGAAGTGCTCGCGACGCAACATAATTGCTTATCTTAAATGCTATTTATTACAGCGGCTTACTTGACAGGCGGCTTAAATATTTAATGAAATTATAACGTTTTTTTATCATTTTAATAATAAATTATATCTATCATCCAGTAGGTGGGATAGATAGCGGTGGGCGAGGAAGGATGTAGCACTGATAAAATTTCGAATGAAGGCTCAGGTCGATCAGAAACAGAAATGCCACGGCTGGCAGGGGGTATAGCACCTTCAGGATTAAAATAGGGACCTGAATGTTTATTCTGGCTTAATGATTAATGGCTGTTTTGAAGTCTTATGCGGTAATTATCACAGCGTGAAATATATAGTTATTTTGAGCAGTAAAATTAACGCCCGCGTCTTAAGTGAAATAGGCGTCCTGCGAGCGGGCAGTACGGTTAATATTAAAGATACCCTGTTAGTGCAACAAATAATTCATCGGCGATATATTGTTTTGACATCACCAATAGGAGAATTCTACTAATTATGGTAGTGGCGATAATAGCTTTATTGCGTTAATGAAAGTCGTTCTCTTTTATGTTTTTTTATTTTTACAACAATAAATTACGTCTGTGTGTGGAGTGAAAATAAGTGAAAGTAGGCCATGTCGGGTTTTTTATCAGATAAATCCTATAATGTTTCGACTGCTTCATTAACCGCCACTTACGTAGCGGTAAATATTGAATTGATGCGAAGCTCATGTAAACTTGTTTACCGTTTGTCAAAATATGTCAGGAAGACGCTGGGCCTTATTCTGAAAGGTTCGTGCGGTAGCTATGCCCTCAAAATAGTAACACCCCGAAATTATCCTGACTATTTTAACAATAGCACCTAAGTCAAATTTCATCCCCTTATCTCCATTATCGAAATATCGCTACGGAAAAGCATATGAAAATGCGCGTACTGTTTTCATTTCTGTTTGTCATGGCGGTGGCGGGCTGTAAAGCGCCACAGAAACCTGCAATCAACGACGACACGATCGTGACCAGTCAGGTCAACGGTGTCACCTTAACGCACCGTCACGCCGTGTTGCCGCCGACGGAATTCACTCCGCTCAACGAGCCTTATCGTGCCATGTATCCGGCTTCCCTGATGAGCCGTCCTGACTTTGGCGGAAAGGTTATCCGTACGCTGGAAACCGGAAAAACCTACGTGGTGCTGGGTCAGGTTGAACACTACTGGATGGCGCTTGCCGATGAGGGTAATGACCAGCTGATTGGTTACGTCCCGATGCGTGCGGTTATCAAAGCCGACCAGTATGAAGCGACCGTCCGTAAACAGGCCATTCGTCCTAAGGCGCGTAAAAAAGCGACCTGCGTTGATGTCGATGGCAACAGCAAAGCCTGCAAAGACAGCGCTAACGGTACCTGGATCCTGAACTAAACGGCTTTCGTGGGCGTATTTTTATGAATAATAAAAATTTTCATAAGCTGTGGTTGGTCTTTTACGCGGCGGTTTTCGCCCTTGTGAGTGGTTGTACGTCGTCTTCACACAGCGACCCCTCCCGCTACAATCTGCAGTTTCAGGCTCATCCACAAATCAATGATTCTGCGCCGCTTAAAGTCCGTGTGCTGTTGTTGAAATCCGATGCGGATTTCATGTCCAGCGACTTCTATTCCCTGCAGAACAACGCGTCAGCAACCCTTGGCGCGAATCTGCTGAACAGCGATGTGTTCTTCCTGATGCCGGGACAGCTGTCGAAAACCCTCAGCGGTCAGAGCGATCCCGAGGCTCGCTACATCGGCGTGATGGCGGAATATCAGAAGCTGGATGGTAAAAAATGGCGCGTGTCTCTCCCTCTGCCTGTGCCAGGCGAAAATCATATCTACCAGTTCTGGAAATGGTCCGCGGATGAACTCCAGGCCAACGTTTTTCTCGACGTAAATGGCATTCGGGTCATCAGCCAGTAACGCGCTTCACAACAGGAAACACATCATCATGACGAAAGCAGAAAAGGTCGTCTGGACCGAAGGCATGTTCCTGCGTCCACACCATTTTCAGCGGACTGAAAGTTATCTGCTCAACCACGTTCGTGAATGGGGTGCGTTGCAGCGTTCCTATCTTTGGGGCTTTCTTGATGTTGAACTCGACGAAGCGATGCTTCGTCAGGGATGCATTGCCCTGAGCTACTGCAGTGGGCTTCTGCCAGACGGGACCTTCTTCCAGGTGCGCAACGGACGCAATGGTCCTGTGCCGCTTAAAATCCCTGACAATCTCACCAACGAAAAGGTGGTGCTCGCACTGCCGGTACGTCGTGGCGAGCGGGAAGAGGTGATCTTCAGCGAAGAGCCGGCCTCGCTGGCGCGCTTCATCGCGTTCGAGCAAGAGGTCGAAGACGACAACGCCATGTCGGTGGGGGATGCCACCGTACAGTTTGGCCGCCTGCGCCTGACGCTGATGCTGGAAAAAGATCTCACGGCAGAATGGACCGCCATCGGCGTGGCGTTTGTCACTGAAAAACGCCACGACAACCACGTCCGGCTCGATAACAGCTACATCCCGCCGATGCTGAACGCCAATAACAGTCCGCAGATCTACAGCATGATTAACGATCTGCACGGCTTACTGGTGCAGCGCAGCCAGCAGATCGGCGGCCGTCTGCGCCAGCCTGGCCGTTTTAACACCTCGGAACTGATTGAATTTACGTTACTGTCGCTGGTGAACCGTCATCTTGGCGAGGTTTCGCATTTAAAAACGCTGCCGCTGCTGCACCCGGAAACCCTCTGGCGCAGCTGGCTGCCGTTTGCGTCCGAGCTTGCCACCTGGACCCCACAACGGACCACGGAGAGCGTGCTGCCGGTCTACGATCACGACGATCTGGCGAACTGCTTCAGTAAGCTGATGCTGATGCTGCGTCAGGGGCTGTCGCTGGTGATGGAAGACCACGCTATTCAGCTGCCGCTTAACGAGCGCTCGCATGGTCTTAACATTGCCACCGTTCCTGAAACCAGCATGGTACGCGAGTTTGGCTTCGTGCTGGCCGTCAAAGCGAATGTGCCCGGCGAACACCTGCAAACCCATTTCCCTGCGCAGATGAAAATCGCGCCGGTGTCGAAAATCCGCGATCTGGTCCAGCTTCAGCTGCCGGGCATTATGCTGCGTGCCATGCCGGTCGCGCCGCCGCAGATCCCGTGGCATGCAGGCTACAGCTATTTCGAGCTGGAGAAGGGCAGCGAGCTGTGGCACGAGATGGATAAGTCCGGCGCCTTCGCCCTGCACCTGGCAGGGGAGTTCCCGGGGCTGGATATGGAGTTTTGGGCCATCCGTAGCCCGACAGAATAATAAAGCGAGCGCTTAATATGCAGGAACGACAGGATACCGGCAGTGATGCCGCGTTTAACGGAGCCAGTAGCAACAATCAGCTGGTGGCGGCCGCTAATCCGCTGCTCAATGCGATTCCGCAGATCCGTCATTCGGTTTCACATGACGATCAGGTGGCGTTACGCCAGCGCCTGATCGATGAGATTCGCCGTTTTGAAGTCCGCTGTCAGCAGGCGGGGCTACCCTACGAAGTGATCGTCGGGGCGCGTTACTGCCTTTGCACGGCGCTGGATGAGGCCGCTGCGCTTACCCCCTGGGGCAGCAGCGGCGTCTGGTCAAGCAATGGCCTGCTGGTGACGTTTCATAACGAAACCTGGGGCGGCGAGAAGTTTTTCCAGCTGCTGGCGCGTCTGTCGCAGAACCCGCGCGAACATATCCTGCTGCTGGAGATGATCAACTACTGCCTGCTGCTCGGTTTCGAAGGGCGTTACCGTGTGCTGGACAATGGTCGCACCCAGCTTGAGACCATCAAGCAGCGGCTGTGGCAGATGATCCGCGGCGTGCGGGGCAGCTATCCGCCACCGCTCTCTCCCCACCCGGAAGATCGCCCGGTGCTGCGTAAGCTGTGGCGGCCGATGGTTCCCCTGTGGGCCTGCGTGGCGCTGGCCGGGTTTATCGCCTGCCTGTTTTATATCGTCCTTAACTGGCGTCTTGGCGATAACACCAGTCCGGTCCTGGCGAAGATTTATCAATCCCAGCTGCCGGAAACCACCATTCAGCAACCGGCCCGTCAGTTGCCCGCAGTGCTAAACCTGCGCGGCTTCCTGAAGCCTGAAATCGAGGCAGGTCTGGTCGCGGTAAAAGATGAAGCGGATCGCAGCGTCGTTATCCTGAAAGGAGACGGGCTGTTTGCCTCCGCCTCGACGGTGGTGCGTGACCGTTATGAACCGGTTATTAACCGCATAGCGCAGGCGATGAACAACGTCAGCGGCAAAATTCTGGTGGTGGGATACAGCGACAACGTTCCAATCCGCAGCGCGCGCTTCGCTTCCAACTATGAGCTTTCTCTGGAACGCGCCCGCTCGGTACAGAAAATGCTGCAAGGAAGCCTCTCTCAGCCAGACCGCGTGAAAGCGGAAGGGCGGGGTGAGATTAACCCGGTAGCACCGAACACGACGCCGGAAAACCGCGCCCGTAACCGCCGTGTGGAAATTACTCTGCTGGTGTCGCCTGAAAATACTCAGGCTGAGCTGAACGGATTGCCGCAAGGAAACTAAGGATGCTGACTACACTTCTTTCCATTCTGACCAACCGCATTCTGTGGAGCTTCCTGGGCGTAACCGCGCTTGCGGCGGTGATCTGGATGATTGGTCCACTGTTGTCCATTGTGGATACCCGACCCCTGGAATCTGAACAGAACCGCATTATCAGTATTGCTGTGGTCTATCTGCTCTGGGCGCAGGGACACATTCTGCCGCGTCTCTATAACGCCTGGCTGAACCGCAAGCTGATGGATAAGCTCAACGAGAACACCACCAGCCCGGAAGCGGCGGATCCGCAGAAACGCCTGAACAGCGAGGAGCAAATCCTTGCCAGCCGTTTCGATGAAGCCGCGCAGATGCTCAAAAAAGCGCACTTCAGCAAAGCAGGACAGGGCGCCCAGTGGACGCAACGCTTCAGCACGCAATACCTGTATCAACTGCCGTGGTACGTCATTATTGGCGCACCGGGCTCCGGTAAAACCACGGCGCTGGTTAACTCCGGACTGCAATTCCCGCTGGCTGACCGTTTCGGTAAGACCGCGCTGCGCGGTATCGGCGGTACGCGCAACTGCGACTGGTGGTTCACCAACGAGGCTGTGCTGCTCGACACGGCGGGCCGATATACCACGCAAGAAAGCGAGCAGGTGCAGGACGCCGGTGAATGGCTGCAGTTCATGGGGTTACTGCGTAAGTACCGTCGTCGTCAGCCGATCAACGGCGTCATTGTCACCATCAGCATCTCTGATCTGCTCACCCAGTCTGCGGAGGCGTCACGCCAGCAGGCGGTGAATCTGCGCCAGCGTCTTTCTGAGCTGCACGAGCAACTGGGTATCCGCTTCCCGGTTTACGTGATGGTCACCAAAGCTGACCTGCTCAAAGGCTTCCGTGCGTGGTTTGCCGACTACGACAAAGCGCAGCGGGACCAGATTTGGGGCTTTACGCTGCCGTGGGAGCAGACTAAACACGCCGATTACGACCTGATGGGCAACTTCCAGCAAGAGTTCTCGCTCTTGCAGCAGCGCCTCGATGCCGGGCTGCCGGAAACCATGCTGAAAGAGCATGACGCGAAAACCCGTGCCGAAGCGTATCTCTTCCCGCAGGAGTTCGCCGCATTGCGTCCCCTGCTGGCGGATTACCTGAGCACGGTCTTCGCCCGCTCCAACTTTGAAACCGAGTTCTCTCCGCGTGGGATCTACTTTGCCAGCGGCACCCAGGAAGGGATGCCGTTTGACCGCGTAATGGGCGAATTGAACCGTGCGCTCTCTCTGCCGGAAGGGGGAGAAAGTGATAACTGGGATTCGGTAAGTAAAGACGCGCCGATCCCTGGGGCGAAAGGCCAAAGCTTCTTCATCAAGAACCTGCTGCAAAACGTCATTTTCCAGGAAGCCGGCATTGCCGGAGAAAACCGCTGGTGGGAACTGCGTAACCGGGCGGTGATATGGTCCGGCTATGCGGCGCTGCTGGCCCTGCTGGTGATACTCGGCGGACTGTGGCTGACCAGCTGTGCCAAAAATAAGGCCTATCTTGAAGAGGTGGATGCGAAGGTGCCGCTGCTGGATCAGCAGAGCAAAGCCTTACAGAACCAGCCGCAGCGCGATCTGTTCGATCTGCTGCCGCTGATGAATGGTCTGGTTGATCTGCCAAAAAGCGATGCGTTTGATGTAAACGATCCGCCGGTTTCCCGTCGCATGGGGCTCTACCGCGGAGATGACGTCAGCGATGCCTCTCAGTCTCTGTACCAGAAAGCGCTGGATCAGCTGCTGTTGCCAGCGGTCGCCATGCACATCACCACCTGGCTTCGCAACGATAATGGTAGCGACGTGGAGTACAGCTATGAAGCGCTGAAAGCCTATCAGATGCTTTACCAGCCGAAGCACTACGACGGCAAATTCCTGCATTCATGGGTGATGCTCAATCTGCAGCGTAACCTGCCGCAGAACGTGACGAAAGCGCAGCTGCAACAGCTTGAATGGCACCTGACGCAGTTGCTGGAGCCGAAAATTCAGGCTTCGCCGTACGCGCAGGACGCGTCCCTGGTGGCGCGTGAACGCGCGCTGATCAATCAGCAGCCGTTATCCACTCGCGTGTATGGTCGTCTTAAGCGTCTGCTGGAGCATGATGAAAACCTTAAGCCGGTCTCCCTTTCCGACCTGGGCGGACCGCAGAGCGAGCTGGTGTTTTCACGCAAAAGCGGCAAGTCGGTAAGCGACGGCGTGCCGGGTCTTTATACGCCAGACGGTTACTGGAAAAGCTTTAACAGCCAGATCGACAGCGTGACCACCGCACTGCATGAAGACGACGCCTGGGTGTTGGGCGCCGCGACGGCGCAGGAGGATAAACAGCAGATCGACAACGCCGTGCGTCAGCTCTACATGCGCGACTTTATCGCTACCTGGGATCGCTTTCTCGCCGACATTCAGCTTAACAACAGCGCCGATCTTTCCCAGCGCATCAACACTGCGCGTCTGCTCTCAGGCGCAAACTCACCCCTGCGCCGTCTGGTGCAGAACCTGAGCCAGGTGCTGACGCTGTCGCGCGATACGCCAGCCCCGGAAGACGCCGGTAAAGCGCAGGCGCAGAGCAACCGTGCCACCCGCACGCTGGAAGCGCTGTTCAGCAATAATGACACTGCCCCGACGCAGGCCGCTGCCGTTACCCAGGCCCCGGAACAGCTGGTGACGGACCACTACGCCCCGATGATTGAGCTGGCCCAGCCGCTGGAGAAGGGGGGCAAGACCATCGTCTTTGATGATTTTCTTAAGCAGGTGGATGAGCTTTATCGTTACCTGACCGCCGTACAGGATGCCGCCAACAGCGGCATGCCAGCGCCGGGCGGCGAGGCGATCAGCCGTCTGCAGGCCAGCGCCGGTCGTCTGCCGGGTGGGCTGCAAACCATGTTCAGCAATATGGCGGTGGGTGCCAGCAGCGATACCCAGCGCCGCGATCTGGAGAACGTGCGTAAGCGGATTAATGTCGAAGTGGGCGGGTTCTGCCGCCAGGCCATTGCCGGGCGTTATCCGCTGGTGCGTAGCGCCAGCACGGAAGTTACCCCAGACGACCTCGCCCGCATGTTTGCGCCAGGTACCGGGCTGATGGACACCTTCTTTCGCGACAACCTGACCAATAAAGTCGATACCACCCAGGCAAACTGGCGCTTTATGCCGGGCATCGACGGTAAAACGCTGCCGGGAAGTGAAGGGCTGCTGAGACCGTTCCAGCAGGCCCAGTCGATTCGTGACGCCTTCTTTGCGAATGGTGCCACCACGCCGTCTTTCAAGGTCACGGTACGCACCGTGCGAATGGATAACACCATCCTGAACCTGACGCTGGACGTTGACGGCCAGCTGCTGCGCTACAGCCACGGTCCGCAAGCCGTTCAAATCATGAACTGGCCGGGGCCGGGCGGCACCAACCAGGTCCGCATGCAGTTGGGGCTGGCTAACGGCAGCACGGCGACGCTGGTGACCAACGGCGCCTGGGCACTCAACCGCTTTTTCGACAAAGCGAGCACCAGCCCGGGCGCCGGTAGCCTGAGCCGTCAGGCCACCTTCAACGTCGACGGACATCAGGTCACGCTGGAGTTTGCGCCAAACAGCATTCGCAATCCGTTCCAGCTACCCCGTTTCTCATGCCCATAACCGCAAGGACAGCCGTATGACGAATACCCCTGCGATGAACCGCTACAGCTGGTATGGCAAATTACCCAGCGCCGGAGATTTCCTGCAGCGCCGCTTTCCTGACACCTTACAGCGCCAGTGGTCGCACTGGTTTCAGGTTGGCCTGCTTGCCTGGCAGCAGGAAGAGCAGCGTAGCGGAGAACGCCCGTTCACCAAAGCGCCGGTGTGGAATTTTGTTGTCCCCCCAATGCTGGGCAGCCAGATGATCCAGATGGGCTGCCTGCTGCCCGGTCGGGACAGCGTTGGCCGACAATACCCGGTGTGCATCCAGCTGAGCTTCGCCCCGTCAGAGTGGTCGACCAGCCTGCTCAGCCAGGCGGAAAGCTGGTATCAGCAGATAGGTCGTCTGGGACTGCACGCGGTGCGCAACAGTTTTTCCGCCTCGCAGCTGGATGAAATGCTGATGTCCATTCCGGCTCCGCAGCCCGTCGAGCCGCAAAAGCGTTCCGACATCCTTGACGTGATTGGCTATGACGAGGACGGTCAGAGCACGCTGGGCTGGCCGCAGGCGGCAGAGTGTTTTGACCCGCTGCGTCAGACCAGCTACTGGTGGACCAACCGCTGCGACGGTTACCCGCTGTACACCCATGTCCACAGCGGCAACTTTACCGGGCAGCTTTTCACCCTGCTGTTCGACCCGGCAGGGGGCGCCCGCCCGGGACGTCACGGTCTTTATCCGCCCATGTTTGAATAAGCAGGGATCTCATGAATATCGAAGAATTTCTCGCGCCCATAAGCCCGGATAAACCCTGTGGCGACAATCTGGAATACGACGCTGACTTCCAGGTGATGAACCAGGCAAGCCAGGGGAAAGCGGAACAGCAGTTTGGCGACACCATTATCCCGGCAGAGCCTGCTGACTGGAACACGGTAGAAAAATACGCCACCAGCCTGCTGGCGCGCACGAAAGATTTACGCGTGATGCTGGCGCTAACCCATGCGTGGACACGCCGCCGCGGGCTGGCAGGCTACGCAGACGGGCTGCTGCTGGTGCAGGAGGCGCTCGCGCGCTACTGGGAGCCGCTCTATCCGCTTCTGGAGGAGTATGGCGAAACCGACCCGTTCTATCGGATTAATGCCCTGGCGGGGCTGAGCGATAAATCTGAACTCACCATTGCGGTACGCAACGCCTCGCTGCTGCGTTCAAACGGCGATGAAATTTCGCTGCGGGACGCCCAGGCACTGCTGGACGGCAGTAAAACTGAATGCCCGGACTATCCGGGGGGCCGTCCAAGATTGATTGACGAACTGGCCCGCGGCGACCAGCCAGGGACTGCCGCGGTAATCGTGATTAACGAGCGGTTGCTGGCCATCCGCGCGCTGCTTACCGGGTATCTCGGTGAAAGCGGTGTACCCGAGATGGAACAACTGCTGAAGACCACAGGACTGGTCGCCAGTGCCTGTCAGGTGACCGACATCAGCAAGCTGTTGCCGGGCCGCGAGGCGCAGGCTGAACCGCAAGCCGATCATCAACCTGCGGCAACGCAACCCGTTCAGCCGGTTACCGACTGGCGCAGCGTGCAGGTCACCAGCCGTGCCGATGCGCAACTGATGCTGGAAAAAGCAAAACAGTATTTTGCGCAGTACGAACCGAGCCACCCCGCACCGCTGATGATTGAACGGGTGCAGCGGCTGTCAGAACTTAACTTTATGGACATTATTCGCGACCTGGCGCCAGACGGCGTTAACCAACTGGAAAACATCTTTGGACGCCGCGAATAACGCGTCCAGGCATTATGACGACAGGCATGGAGCCTGCCGTTTCACCTTCACCGCGCATCTTTGATGGAGAACATCATGGCAATGAGTAACAGTGGGCAGAAATTCATCGCACGTAACCGTGCCCCCCGCGTGCAGATCGAGTACGACGTAGAGATCTACGGTGCAGAACGTAAGATTCAGCTGCCGTTTGTGATGGGCGTCATGGCCGATCTGGTCGGTAAACCGGTGGAAAACCTGCCGGCGGTCGACGATCGCAAATTCCTTGAAATCGACATCGACAACTTTGACGAACGCATGAAGGCGCTGAAGCCGCGCGTGGCGTTCCAGGTGGATAATACCCTGACCGGCGAAGGTAAGCTCAACGTCGATCTGACCTTCGACAGCATGGATGACTTCCTGCCGGACGCGGTGGCCCGCAAGGTGGAGCCGCTGAACAAGCTGCTGGAAGCTCGTACTCAGCTCTCCAACCTGCTGACCTACATGGACGGCAAAAACGGCGCGGAAGAGCTGATCGCAAAAATTCTGCAGGATCCGACGCTGCTCAAATCTCTGAGCCAGTTGCCGAAAAATGACGACAGTGCGAAAGGTAGCGAGGAATAATCGATGAGCAACCAGACTCAACAACATGAGCAGCAGGCGGGTCAGGCCTTCAGCCAGGATGAATTCAGCGCGTTGCTGAACAAAGAGTTCCGCCCGAAAACCGATCAGGCGCGTTCTGCCGTGGAAAGCGCGGTCAAGACCCTGGCACAGCAGGCGCTGGAGAATACCGTTACCTTCTCTAACGATACCTATCGCACCATTCAGAACCTGATTGCCGGTATCGACGAACAGCTCTCTCAACAGGTGAACCAGATCATTCATCACGAAGAGTTTCAGAAGCTGGAGAGCGCCTGGCGCGGTCTGAGCTACCTGGTGAACAACACCGAAACTGACGAGATGCTGAAGATCCGCTTTATGAGCATCTCCAAGCAGGAGCTGGGCCGTACCCTGAAGCGCTTCAAGGGCGTGGGCTGGGACCAGAGCCCGATCTTCAAGAAAATCTACGAGCAGGAGTACGGTCAGTTTGGCGGCGAGCCGTTTGGCTGCATCGTGGGCGACTACTACTTCGACCACAGCCCGCAGGACGTTGAGCTGCTGGGCGAAATGGCGCGCATCGGCTCTGCGGCACACTGTCCGTTCATCACCGGTACCGCACCGGGCGTGATGCAGATGGAGTCCTGGCAGGAGCTGGCTAACCCGCGCGACCTGACCAAAATCTTCCAGAATACCGAATACGCGGCCTGGCGTTCACTGCGTGAATCTGAAGATGCCCGTTACCTGGGGCTGGTGATGCCGCGCTTCCTGTCGCGCCTGCCGTATGGCATCCGCACTAACCCGGTCGACAGCTTTGATTTTGAAGAGCAGACCGACGGCGCAAACCACAACAGCTATTCGTGGGCGAACGCCGCCTATGCGATGGCGGCCAACATCAACCGCTCCTTCAAAGAGTACGGCTGGTGCACCTCGATTCGCGGCGTGGAGTCCGGTGGGGCAGTAGAAAACCTGCCGTGCCACACTTTCCCAAGCGATGACGGCGGCGTGGACATGAAATGCCCGACCGAGATCGCCATCAGCGACCGCCGCGAAGCCGAGCTGGCGAAAAACGGCTTCATGCCGCTGGTTCACCGGAAAAACTCCGACTTTGCTGCCTTCATTGGCGCGCAATCTCTGCAAAAACCGGCCGAGTACCACGATCCGGATGCCACCGCGAATGCGCGTCTGGCTTCTCGTCTGCCGTACCTGTTCGCCTGCTGCCGCTTTGCCCACTATCTGAAGTGCATCGTGCGCGACAAAATCGGCTCCTTCCGCGAGCGCGAAGAGATGGAACGCTGGCTGAACGACTGGATAATGAACTACGTGGACGGTGACCCGGCGAACTCCTCTCAGGAAACCAAGTCCCGTAAACCGCTGGCGGCTGCGGAAGTGCAGGTGCAGGAGATTGAAGACAACCCGGGTTACTACGCCGCGAAGTTCTTCCTGCGTCCACACTACCAGCTGGAAGGCCTGACCGTTTCCCTGCGTCTGGTTTCTAAACTGCCGTCGCTGAAGACGAAAGACGCGTAAGTGAATTTCACCCGGCGGCGCTACGCTTGCACGGGCCTACCATAAAACGTGCAATCTACAGATGTCGTTGCCCGATGTAGGCCGGGTAAGCGCAGCACCACCCGGCAAGAAAGACTTCACATTCATTCCGTTATTTCGGGGGAATGTAAGACTGTCAAATGACACGGGTCATTTGATATGAGGCAGAGGTAAAATATGGACGGTTTTATTCAGCCCCATGCTTTCCTGTTTGCCATATAAGTGCTTTTTCGAAAGCAATATTGTTCATCCACGAAGAGTAGATATTATGGCTATTGATATGTTTCTGAAGGTCGAGGGTGTTACGGGCGAATCTAAAGATTCTAACCACACCGGCTGGACTGATATTACCTCCTTCTCCTGGGGCGCTTCCCAGCCGGGTAATATGAGCGTTGGCGGTGGCGGCGGTGCCGGTAAAGTAAACTTTAACGATCTGCACGTTAATGCTCTGATCGACAAATCCACCACTGCAATCCTGAAACACTGCGCCAGCGGTAAACACCTGACCAAAGTTGAACTGTCCGTCTGTAAAGCCGGTGGTCAGCAGGTAGAATATACCCGCATCACGCTGGAAGATGTGCTGGTGACTTCTGTTCAGTACACCGGTGCAGACAACGGCGATACCGTTGGTGTGACCTACGCGTTCCAGGCTGCGAAAGTGAAACAGCAGTACTGGGAGCAGACCACTGCCGGTGGTAAAGGTGCTGAAAGCAGCGCTGGCTGGAACATCAAAGAGAACAAAGAAGCGTAATAATAGTGGGCCCGAAAGGGCTCACTTAAGACTGATGATAACGTGCATTTTGTTCGTGCCGCCCGGCGGCGCTTCGCTTGCACGGGCCTACAATGGATTGTGCAATGTATTGATATCGTTGCGGAATGGCTCATTTTATCCTGAGCGTTTTATCAAGGAGAAACGACATGTCTCATATGCGCCCTGCTTTCGGTGCCGCCTGGAACCGATTCAGAGAAGTGAACGTAAACGTAGAACAGGTTGGTAAGTTATTAGGTGGAAAGGTTCAGCATAATATTGACGCCGGAATTTTTAAAAACGCCTGCCCGATTCGTATGAGCTACGTGTTAAATTATTGCGGCATTCCGATTCCGTCTAATAGCAAATATGCAACAGTGACCGGAAATGACAAAAAGCGCTATATGTTTCGGGTAAAAGACATGATTGCATTTTTACCTACAGTACTGGGCAATGCAGATATGTCAGTATCTTCCCCAACGCCTGCCCAATTTGCAGGAAAGCAAGGCATTATCATCTTTACCGGACACGGCTGGAGTGACGCCACCGGGCATGTCACCCTCTGGAATGGAAATATTTGCTCTGATGATTGCCATTTCCTTGGCTCTCCTGGTAATGGTTCGTTTATCCCTACCAATGCAACATTCTGGAGCCTGAAATGAAACGTTTATTGCTGCTTATATTGGCTTTAAATGCCTCCGTTGTATATGCCCAAAAACTGCCTGATGTCAGTGCTTTTTCTCAGCAACAAATCTTGGAAAACTGGGTGCAAAATCGTTGCATCAGTAAGATTGCTGGCAGCAAAAGCCTGAAAGATGATGCTGAAGCCAGTGCCGCCGCATGGCTCGAAGCAAGCGATCTTCCTGCCGAAAATTTTGAAAAAGCTGACAAGGTGATTGATATCCTACTGAAAGAGAAAGTAGGCGGTACTGAGCAGGGGCAATATCAGGTGTTGAAGTGCAGCTTAATCGCCAATAGCGACGCAATTCGTTCGCTCAAAAGCCAAAAATAGTGTTTCCCCATTCAATTATGCGTTCTAGATAAGATACAGGGAGTTTTTCATGGCAAACCAATCAAACATTGCTCCGGGTTACTGTGTGGTGCAGCAACCCGGTACTCTGGATTTCCAGGCAAGACAACTGTTTGGTAGTACAAGAAATGAAAAATCCGAGTATTTTATGCAATTGAATAAAGATACAGCTTGGGTTAAACCTGGCCAGATATTAATTGTGGCGGATCCGAATAATCATAACCAATCGCAACAGGTTAATGGGTTAACTATCGCCAAAAAGAAAGTTAATAATACGCTTGCTACTATTGATGGTTCCGCTGCAGAGTTTTTGAAAAATAACTTTGATAATATTGCTGCCATAACTGCCTGGGGCGATACATTAATAGGTAATCTAAGTGGTGCGGGAGAGTCTTATTTTAAACAAATTGAAAATATTTTGATTAAGATTGAAAAGACATACCAAAATCAGTATCGAACACAAGGCGCTCTTATTGGACAGCAGTTTTATTCGGAACGTAATGCTCTTCTTGCGCAACTTAAACCACTGTTAAATAAAATAACGAAAAATCAGCTTAAATTTAGAGATTATGCGGATCTGAAAAGAGCATTAGGGTTATCCACAAAATCAATTGTTCATGAATGGAGTACCGTTGGCATTGGAGCGATTCCCGGCTACTCAACATATATCGACAGGGCGTCGAGAATCACGTCTTACATGAAAGCGGGTGGATGGGTTGCGCTAGGCTTTTCTTTTGCGAATACCTCTAACGAAGTTTACCATGCTTGCACTGTTGGAAGAGAACATGAATGTGGCAAGGTTGCAGTGAGTGAATATAGCAAATTTGGAGGCGGTGTCGCTGGCGCTGCGTTAGGCTCCTCCCTTGCGGCACCCATTTGTATTGCATTAGGTGTACCAACAGCGGGCACAGGAACTCTTGTTTGTGGTTTAATCGTTGGTGCCGCTGGGGCAGCAGGTGGAACTAAAGTAGGTGGGTTTGTGGGAGAACAAGTGAATAATTTAATATTTAGCGGAGAGTAATGTGGTTACCAATAATATTTACCCTGCTTTTATTATCTGTATTTTTGTTGTTTTTCTTATCATTGTGGTAACTTTCTATATTGACTATCGAAAACATTCCGACCAGGTTGAACAAATATATAATCTGTTAATTAAGAGTAAATTGCTTAAGATCGAGGATTATCAGGCCTGGCAAAATCTTGGGTTTTGGGGATTTGGTTTTCGTGCCATGATTTTATCAAAGCTTTTGCGGGGTAAACGTATAAAAATTACAGGGTCGCGCTGGCTTGAACCACAATCATGCAAAGATATTCTGTCAAAGTTCGACGTGTCATGGATTAATGCATATAACAGAAAGGTTAAAATTGCCACGATTTTGTTTTTACTGCTTTTAATTCTTGCAAGTGTTAAAGATATTTAATTCTATTCTGAAAATTCAAATAATAATTTTGACTTACCCCCAAACGCCGCCGTTCTCACCCCCGAGAGCGGCAGCGTTTGAGCGCTAATCATACCAGCAGGAATACGCCATGCGATTCACGATTATTTCTACGAAACCCGGTCATCAGCCGCCGCAGAGCAGCTGTGATTTTTATGCCCCGGGCGGCACCATTGGGCGCGGTACGGATAACAATCTGGTGTTGCCGGACAATGACCGCACCATCTCGCGCCTGCAGGCCATTGTTCACGTTGACGCCAATGGTGAATGTCGCGTCACTAACCGTGGCAGCGTCACCCGCGTGGTATTAAATGATATTCCGCTGGAGCGGGGGCGTCAGGTTGAACTGCAGGATGGCGACATTCTCGGTATTGATGACTACCGTATCGAAGTGGCCGAACTTATCCACGACACGCAGCCGGTGAGCCGCATGGCCGCCAGCATGCAGCAGCAGGCGCATCCGACAGCCGCGCCAGCGCCAGCATCGCAACCGAAGCCTGCGAACCCTGCGCCACGCGGTAAAGCGGAACCAACTGCCGTGCCGTCGGAAATCTGGGATAGCCTGATGCAGGAGTTTTCCATCTCCGACAGCATCTCCAGCAACCGTGCAAAACCGCAGTCAGCGGCTTCGCAGGATCCGTTCTCTCAGCCTGCGGCGCCGGAGCGTAATGCTGAAGATCCGCTGGCGATGTTCAACGACAGCGATCCCACGCTTGAGCGTAAGAATGTCGACCCGGACACGCTGTTCGGCGAAGAAACGCTGTTCAAAAAAGAGAGCATTTTCGACGACGTGACGCCTTCCACGCTGGTGCCACCTGTTGAGACTCAACCCGCCCCTAAAGAAGAGGCGGTAGATGAACTCGATCCGCTGGCGCTATTTGGTGGCAAGGCCAGCGCGCCGGCTGCACGCAATGATGACCCGCTCGGGCTGATGGGCGGGGCGCCGTTAACCCATCCGGATGACATCACTGACGAAAAGCCAGCGCCTGAGCCTGAGCATGAGGAAGACGTCCTTGCCGGTTCCCCGCTTTTTGCCCCTGAGCCGCAGGAAACGCCGCGTGCAGAAGAGGAGCCGGTGAGACCAGATTACGCAGGTTTCACGATGCCTACGCCGCAGGCCGTTGCGCGCAGCAGCGCTCAGACCCCTAAGGGCCGACTGCGTATCGATCCGGTAAATAACGCTGCCTCCCCATCTGCTACCGCGAACACTGGAGAGAAGGGCGATGTGTTGCAGGGGGAACTGCTGCAGGCACTGCTGGAAGGGATGGGGCTGAGCGAAATGCAGCCTGTCCCGCAGTTTGACCGGGAAAATATGCGTCAGCTGGGGCAGATCCTCGGCATGTTCTCTCAGGGCACCGTGGCGCTGCTCTCCTCACGCTCTATTCTTAAACGCGGCGTAAAAGCCGATATGACCATGGTGCTGGACGATGCCAACAACCCGTTCAAGCTGTTGCCGACCGGGAAAACGGTTCTGATCCAGATGTTTGGCACCCCGATGCCGGGCTTTATGCCGCCAACGAAATCCGTGCGCGATGCGCTGATCGATCTGCAGGCGCACCAGCTGGGCATGATCTCCGGCATCCGCGCCATTATTGCTGCGATGCTGCAATCCTTTAATCCGGAACAACTGGAAGAGCAGGCGAAGCAAAACGGCATGACCTCGCGTCTGGCGCTGCCGGGCAGCCGTAAAGCCGCCCTGTGGGACTATTTTGTTCGCAGCTATGGCGAGACGGCGGGCGAGATTGAGGATGACTTCCACACCCTGTTCGGCGAAGCCTTCCTTCATGCGTATGACATGGAGGTGAATCAGTACAAAGACTCACAGAGCGGATCGGAAGACAAATGAATATCGCAACGGCTTCTCTCTCCCGCCAGGGGACGCGCGCCAGCAACCAGGATCAGACGGGAGAAACCATAGGGGAACGTTCAGCCTGCTTTGTCGTCTGTGACGGCATCGCTGGCCTGCCGGGCGGTGAGGTGGCCGCTGAACTGGCCCGCAACAGTATTATTTCCCGCTTCGATGGCGACAAACACCTTAACGCGCAGCATATCCGTGATTATGTGCAGACCGCGAATCGCACCATTCTCAGCGAACAGCAGGCCGTTCAGGATTATCGCCGGATGGGCACGACGCTGGTCAGCCTGTTTATTGACCGTGATTATGGCCTGGCCTACTGGGCGCATGCCGGAGACAGCCGTCTTTATCTGTTTCGCCGGGGATGGCTGTGGCATGTCACCACCGACCACAGCCTGGTGCAGCAGATGAAAGATGCCGGGCACCAGACCGACAACCTGAACAGTAATCTGCTCTATCTGGCGCTGGGGATTGAAAACGGTGGGCCGGAAGCGAGCTACAGCGATGTCGTGCAGGTCGAAGACGGCGATGCATTCCTGCTCTGCACCGACGGGTTCTGGCACGGCGTCAGCGAAGAGCAAATGAAGCAATCGCTGCATATGGTCAATACGCCCCAGGAATGGCTGACCTTAATGAACCAAATCATTCAAAAGAATGGCGAGCAGGAGGGGAATGCGCAGGATAACTACACCGCCCTGGCGGTATGGATGGGCAACCCTCAGGACACCACTTTGCTGCATACCCTCTCTGATGCAGCACAATTTCTTCCCTGCGGAACTGATTAGACACACAAGGAACGATATGAAACTTTGGCTATCGGGTTTGGCACTTCTGGCGGTGACCTCCACCGCGCAGGCTGAGAATTTCCGCATCGTGCAGTCTCCTGCGCAGAAGCTGGATATCTGGATCGACAACATCAAAGACAACACCCCGCAAAGCTGGTGTAAGCCGGAGGTGGCACTGCGCATCGTGGCGAACGGCAAGAAGGATGTCTCTGTGCTGGAAAACTTCGTGCCACGCCTTGGCTCACTGCTGGAACACCAGTGCAGCAAAGTGAACACGCTCAGCTGGACGCTCAACGATCCGGCGGGAACGACGCTGGCGCAAGGAACCGCCGCCAAAGCGCAGGAGTGGGCGCTGGTGGTGAAACAGCAGCAGGCGACGCCAGCCGTGACGACGACCACTGCCAGCGGCGCGTTAATGCCGCCGGATCAAAACGTTGCAACCCTTACGGTTGCCGCTGACCGGACGCCGTGGCAGGAGTTTACCCTCCAGGACGGCTGTCACCTGCGCACCTTCTGGGAAGGCGGCGCATCCGCACCTGCGCTCTTTATCCCGAATTCTGATACCACCCGCTGCGGCAATGGCAGCTGGCTCAGCGGTCACACCGTGATCTCCCAGTCCCGCAACGGCGGGCAAAAAGAGATGGCTGTGACGTACATTCATGGCTTCCCGGTCATGGGGCTGAATCAAAACGCTGACCCGGAAAACGCGCTGATCACCTCCGTCAACAAAGAGCGCATGGTGTTCAGCACCCCAAACAGCGACCAGAGCTGGATGATCCTGCCTTACGATAACGCGCTCAACGGCTGGAAAAGTAACGGCACGGTGGCAGTAGAGATTTCCCGTGAAACCGCCAGCGATGATGCAAAGCTGCAGGCGCGTATTGCGGCGGTGAAGAAAACCTGGAGCGCCTGGGTCGCACCCGGCACCTCACTGAATATCGTTCTGATTGACACCCTGCGCCCTCAGCTGCGCGATCCGGCCGTGGGCGCATGGCGCGCGGCGAATTAAGGAATGGTTATGAATACGCTCTATCAACAGCTGGCGGGTGAAACGCTCAATGACGCGCTGGCGCGTCTGGAAGCCGGGATCAAAGCCCGTCCGGCAGATGCCGACCTTCGCGCCGCGTTCGTGCAGTTTTTAACCCTCAGCGGCAACTGGACCCGGGCGCTGACCCAGCTGAAAAGCTGGCTGGCGCTGAAGCCTCAGGCGAAGCCGACCGTCACACTGCTGGAGCAGGCCATTCAGGGTGAGCTGCAGCGTGCGCAGGTGATGGCGGGCCAGGCGCGTCCGGCCATGCCTGAAACTCAGTGGCCGTGGCTGACCACGCTTGCCGCCGCGCTTAACGAAGAGGGCGAGCGCGCCCAGGCGTTGCGCCTGGAAGCCCTTGAACAGGCGCAGGCAACGGCGGGACACATCATCCTTGAAAACGAGGAGACGCAGGCGTTTGACTGGCTGATGGACGGTGATGCCCGTCTTGGTCCGGTGTGCGAAACCCTTGTTAACGGACGCTATTTCTGGCTGCCGTTTAACGCTATTGCGGAGATCCGTTTCCAGGCGCCCGCCAGCGTGACCGATCTGGTCTGGCGTCATGCGCTGGTCCGTCTTACCGACGGTACCGAGCAGGTGTGCCAGATCCCGGCGCGCTATCCTTTTGCGGCTGATGCCCAGGATGCGGTCAAACTGGGGCGCACTACCGAGTGGCATCCGCTTGATGAGAGCGGCACGCTGTATGAAGGGCTGGGTCAAAAAGCCTGGCTGAGCGAGCAAAGCGAAAGCCCGCTGCTGTCGTTAAGCCTCGTGACGTTTGCGACGGACGGAGCCGATGAGTAATCCCGCTGGCGAAGGCGATCTGCTGCGCAGCGGCTGGCAGGCCCGCAGCAAGCAGGATAAGGTGGGGGCGCGCGACAAAATGCAGCCCTCGCTGCTGGATCGCCTTACGGATAACGACCCGGAAAAAAAGCGTGAGCCAGCCAACAGTAATCTGATCACCCACGCTGCGCTGCGTCGCAATGTCCTGCGGGATCTGCAGTGGCTGTTTAATACCATCAACCATGATGCCTCCGGCGATCTGAGCGCCTTGCCGCAGGTGAGCCGCTCGGTGATCAACTTCGGCGTCGCGCCGCTCGCAGGTAAGCGAATGTCAGATATCGAATGGCACGATATCCAGCGCAAGCTCACCGAGGCCATCATCAATTTTGAACCGCGCATTTTGCCGCAGGGATTGCAGGTGCGCTGCGTGTCGGATACCTCCTCGCTGGATCTGCACAACGTGCTCTCCATTGAGATAAAAGGGCGTTTATGGTGTGTGCCGTACCCGCTGGAGTTTCTGTTTCGCACCGATGTCGATCTGGAAAACGGCCATTTTGAACTGAAAGATGCGGGGTAATCATGGAAAGTAAACTGCTCGAATACTACAACCGTGAGCTGGCCTACCTGCGTGAAATGGGGGCCGAGTTTGCCGAGCGCTACCCAAAAGTCGCCGGACGACTGGGCATGCGCGGCATTGAAGTGGCGGACCCGTACACGGAACGCCTGATGGAAGGTTTCGCTTTTCTGACCTCCCGCGTGCAGATGAAAATGGATGCCGAGTTTCCGCGTTTCTCCCAGCGTCTGCTGGAGATGATCGCGCCGAATTACCTCGCGCCAACCCCATCAATGGCGATTGCGCAAATCGAGCCCGACAGCAGCCGGGGCGATCTGAGCAATGGCTTTATTGTGCCACGCGGCACCATGATGGACAGCCTGGCGCTGAAAAAGACCGGCGTAACCTGCAGCTATACTACGGCGCACGAGGTTAATCTGCTGCCGCTGAAAATTGACAACGTGGAGCTGGGCGGCGTGCCTGCTGACCTGCCGCTGGCACAGCTGGGGTTAAGCCAGCGGGGAATCAACAGCGCGTTGCGGATCCGCATTGCCTGCGACGGCCCGCAAAACCTCGGCCATCTGAATTTCGACCAGCTGACGTTTTTCCTCAGCGGCCCGGACATTGAAGCGCTGAAGCTGCTGGAGCTGGTGATGGAACATCACGCCGGAATAGTCTGCCAGACGGTCAGCCCGCAACCTCAGCGACAGCTGCTGGCGTCGGATGCCCTGTGTCAGGAGGGCTTTGCCGCGGATCAGGCACTGCTCCCGGACGATCTGCGCAACTTTGACGGTTATCGTCTGCTGCAGGAGTATTTCGCGTTTCCAGCCCGTTTCCGCTTTATCAGCCTGAGCGGCCTGAGCACGCTGATCCAGCGCTGTGAAGGCGAAAAAGCCTTCGATATCTTCATCCTGCTGGATAAATCAGATGAACAGCTGGAGCGCGTGGTGGATGCCAGCCATCTGGCGCTGCACTGCACGCCAGTCATCAACCTGTTCCCGAAGGTGGCGGCGCGTCAAAAGCTGAATGAAGGCCAGCACGAATACCATCTGGTGGTCGATAACATCCGCCCGCTGGATTATGAAATTTACGCGGTGAATAAAATCTTCGGCAGCGCGGACGGTCAGCGTGACGACCAGACGTTTCGTCCTTTCTGGAGCACCTGGAGCGGGGACGCGGGCAACTACGGAGCCTATTTTTCCCTGCGCCGGGAACAGCGCGTGCTCTCTGAGCATGCCCAGCGCTACGGCACCCGTACCGGCTATATCGGTTCAGAGGTGTTTGTTTCGCTGGTGGATGAACAGCACGCCCCGTGGCAGGAAAACCTGCGCTACATCTCTGCCGAGGTGCTCTGCACCAGCCGCGACCTGCCGCTGATGCTACAGCAGGAGCTTGGGCAGTTCATCATGGCCGACTCCATGCCGGTGAAATCGTTGACCCTGCGTAAAGGCCCGACGCCACCGCGTCCGGCGCTGGCAGAAGGGTTCAGCACCTGGCGGCTTATCAGCCAGCTGCAGATGAACTACCTCAGCCTGATGGACAGCGAGAATGAAGAGGGGGCTGCCGCGCTTCGCCAGCTGTTAGGGCTGTATGCCAACCTGGCCGAAACGGCCGTGGCGCGTCAGGTGGAGGGGGTTCGCCACTGCGTGCTGGAGCCGGTTCACCGCCGCGTGCCTGAACCCGGTCCGGTCGTTTTCGCCCGCGGAATCGGCATTACCCTGACCGTAGACGAGCGGGCGTTTTCCGGTGCCAGCCCGTGGCTTTTCGGCAGCGTGCTGGAACGCCTGTTTGCCCGGCTGGTATCCATCAACAGCTTTACTGAGTTCACCCTGAAGAGTCAGCAGCGCGGCGAGATCGGCTACTGGGCACCGAGAATGGGTAAAAGGGCGCTGGTATGAGTGACGCTGCCACTGCACCGCTGCGCGTGCATCGCCTGACGAAACTGCCGGAGACGTTCTGGCACGGGGTCCGTCAAACGCCCTGGCGCTACGATCTGTTTCAGCTGTTAAGGCGTATTGATGCCCAGGGAGGCGAACGCTACCCGCTGGGACGCGCGCCGCTGCCGAAATTTGAGCCGCTGCGCATCGGCCAGCAGCCGTCGATGAGCTTTGCGCCGTCGACGCTGGCCGAGGTTAGCCTGCGGGAAGAGAGCGGGCTGCATGAGGTGTCTATCCTCAGCTTCGGGCTGTTTGGTCCGAACGGCCCGCTGCCGGTTCACATGACCGAATATGCCCGCGAGCGTATTCATCATCATCAGGACACCAGCCTGAGCGCGTTTGTCGATCTGTTTCATCATCATCTGACGCTGCTGTTTTACCGCGCCTGGGCGGATGCGCAGCCTGCCGTCTCCCTTGATCGCGCTGACAACAAACGCTTTGAGGGCTACCTGGCCTCGCTGATTGGCATGGGACAACCGGGGCAGATGAATAAAGGCAGCCTGAGCGCCCATGCCCGCTTTACCCACGCCGGGCATCTGACCCGTCACGGTCGGGATCCGGAGGGGCTGGAGAAGATCCTGCGCAACTATTTTAACGCCCCGGTCAGGCTGGTAAGCAACGTGCCGCAGTGGATGCCGCTCTCCACGCGTGAGCAGGCGCAGCTTGGCGCAGGACGCCGTATGCCGCGCATGGGGGAATCCGCCTTTCTTGGCGTCGCCGTCCGCGACGTGCAGCATAAGTTTCGTATTGAAATCGGCCCGCTGAGCGCTGAAGAGTACAACCGGTTTTTACCTGGCGAAGCGTGGGTCACCGAACTGCGCGACTGGGTGCGCCAGTACATTGGGGTGGAGTTTGAATGGGAAACGCGGGTGATCCTGCATGAAGACGCGGTGCAGGGTACCTCCCTCGGCAGCAATGGGCAATTAGGCTACAACACCTGGCTGGGCCTTCAGCCGCAGCCTGTCCCGCGTGGCGATCTGGTCTATCGCGCAGAGCGGTAATCCTTCCGTATACCGAATCATTGTTAATGGAAACTAACATGTCAGAAATTAGCCGTGCCGTGCTCTTCGGCAAACTGGATACGCTGTTATTTACCTCGCTGGAAAGCGCGACTGCCTTCTGCAAGCTGCGCGGTAACCCCTATGTTGAGCTGGTGCACTGGCTGCATCAACTGATGCAACAGCAGGATGGCGATTTGCAGCAGGTCATCCGCCACTTTGCCCTCGACGAACAGCAACTGACGCGCGATATCGTGGCCGCGCTGGATGCGCTGCCGCGCGGCGCGAGTTCCGTTTCCGATCTCTCCGAACATATCGACAGCGCCGTAGAGCGCGCCTGGGTCTATGGCTCGCTGAAGTTTGGCGTCAGCCGCATACGTGGCGGCCATTTGCTGATCGGCCTGCTCAAAACCTGGAACCTGGCAAACGTGCTGAAAAGCATTTCGGCGCAGTTCACCCGTCTTAACGTCGAGGTGCTGATCGAGCAGTTCGATACGGTTTGCGCCAACAGCAAAGAGACGCAGCAGGCCGCGGCCACCGTCGAGGCGCCAGCGGGTGCGGTACCGGCAGCGCAGGGTACGCTGGCTCAGTACGGCCAGGATCTCACCGCCCGCGCCCGCGAAGGGAAGATTGACCCGGTAGTCGGGCGTGATGAAGAGATCCGCCAGATGGTCGATATCCTGATGCGTCGCCGCCAGAACAACCCGCTGCTGACCGGTGAGGCCGGAGTCGGGAAAACGGCGGTGGTGGAAGGGCTGGCGCTGCGTATCGCCGATGGCGACGTGCCGGAGCCGCTGCAAAATATTCAGCTGTGGCTGCTGGATATCGGCATGCTGCAGGCTGGCGCAGGCATGAAGGGCGAGTTTGAAGCCCGTCTGCAGGCATTGATCAACGAGGTTCAGTCCAGCGCCACGCCGATTATTCTGTTTATCGATGAGATCCACACCCTGATTGGCGCAGGCGGCCAGCAGGGGACCGGAGATGCGGCGAACCTGCTGAAGCCCGCTCTGGCGCGCGGACAGCTGCGTACCATCGGCGCCACCACCTGGGCGGAATACAAAAAGTACATCGAGAAAGATCCGGCGCTGACCCGTCGTTTCCAGACGGTGCAGGTTCACGAGCCGGACGAAACGAAAGCCATTCTGATGCTGCGCAGTACCGTATCGCCGCTGGAGACTCACCACCAGGTGCTGCTGCTCGACGAAGCGGTCAGCGCGGCGGTGAAGCTGTCGCATCGCTATATCCCGGCGCGTCAGCTGCCGGATAAAGCCGTTGCGCTGCTCGACACCGCCTGTGCCCGCGTGGCGGTCAGCCAGAGCGCGCCACCGGCGCAACTGGAAGATTGCCTGCGCCATCTTGTCGCGCTGGACGTGGAGATTGAGATAGCCGAACGCGAAGCGCGCGTTGGTGCAGGCCTTTATGAGCGCGTAACGGCGTTAATCACAGAACGTGATGCGTACGAAAGCAAACGTGAAGCCCTGACCCAGCGCTGGGAAGAAGAGCGCGGTCTGGTGCAGGAGATTATCCGCCTGCGCGCCGCGCTGTTTGCCGCGGGCGAGGAGGAGTCCGCCGGGCTGCATAGCCAGCTGGCGGAACAGCAGCAGGCGCTGAAAACGTTGCAGGGCGATGAGCCGCTGCTGTTTGCGGCGGTAGATGAAAACGTGGTTGCCGCAGTGGTTTCCGACTGGACCGGGATCCCGCTGGGGCGGATGGTGAAAAACGAGATCGACGCGGTGCTGAATCTCGCCGACACGCTTAACCAGCGTGTTATCGGCCAGCGTCACGGTCTGGATCTCATTGCCCGTCGCGTGAAAACCTCGCGGGCAAAACTCGACGATCCCAACAAACCGGTGGGCGTCTTTATGCTTTGCGGCCCGTCCGGCGTCGGTAAAACGGAAACCGCGCTGGCGCTTGCGGAATCGCTGTACGGCGGCGAGCAGAACGTTATCACCATCAACATGAGTGAGTTCCAGGAAGCGCACACCGTTTCCACCTTAAAAGGTGCGCCGCCGGGCTACGTCGGGTATGGTGAAGGCGGTGTGTTAACCGAGGCCGTGCGCCGCCGTCCGTATAGCGTAGTGCTGCTGGATGAAATTGAAAAAGCGCACCCGGACGTCCACGAAATCTTCTTCCAGGTCTTTGACAAAGGCTGGATGGAGGACGGTGAGGGACGCCACATCGATTTCCGCAACACCATTATTATTCTGACGTCCAACGTTGGCACTGACCTGATCAGCGCTATGTGTGCCGATCCGGAACTGATGCCGGAACCGGACGCCTTAAGCGGCGCGCTGCGCCAGCCGCTGCTGGAGGTGTTTCCGCCTGCGCTGCTGGGCCGCCTGCTGGTGGTGCCGTATTACCCGCTCAGCGACGCGATGCTGGGGCAGATTGTTCGCCTGCAGCTCAAGCGCATTCAGCGTCGTCTGGAAGAGAATCACAATATCATTTCTGAGTTTGACGACAGCGTGGTGGAACAGATTGTTCAGCGCTGTACCGAGGTGGAGTCTGGTGGCCGCATGGTAGATGCTATTTTGACCAACACCCTGCTGCCTCAGATGAGCCAGATCTTACTTACCGCCAGCCGCAGCGACGAGCAGTACCGACGTCTGCATGTCACCTGCGAGCAGGGCGAGTTTCACTGTCAGTTTGCCGCGTAATAATCATCAAGAGAACTGTAAAAGATGACGGATAATGATAACAATCGGACTGTCCCAAACGCGCTCCCGGTCGGGTACCGCTTCAACGAGTTTGAAATCAAAGAGGTGATCGGCGGCGGCGGTTTTGGCATCGTTTATCGCGCGTGGGATCACCAGCTCGAACGCACTATCGCTATCAAAGAATTTATGCCTTCCTCGCTCGCCGTGCGCGGCGACGACATGACCCTGGTGCTGCGCAGCGAGCGCTTTGGCAAAGCGTTTTCCGCAGGCCTGAACAGCTTCATTCAGGAAGCCCGTCTGCTGGCGCGCTTTAACCACCCGAACCTGCTGCATGTCCTGCGTTTCTGGGTGCAAAATGACACGGCATACATGGGTACGCTGTTTTACAGCGGCACCACGCTTTCGCGCCTGCGCGAAGAAAAACCGGAGCTGATCAACGAGGCCTGGATCCGCCGCACGCTGCCGATGCTGTTTGGCGCCATCAAGACCATCCACGACGAAGGCTATCTGCACCGTGATATCTCGCTGGATAACATCCAGATCCAGGATAACGGCCTGCCGGTACTGCTTGATTTCGGCTCCGCGCGCCGCACCATCGGTAACCTTTCTGACGAAACGGAAACCATGCTGCGACCGGGTTTTGCACCGATCGAGCAGTACACCGACGACAACGAAAGCGAGCAGGGCCCGTGGACGGAT
The DNA here is from genome assembly GCF_049238365.1 of Enterobacter cloacae complex sp. IR53030. Lineage (NCBI taxonomy): Bacteria > Pseudomonadati > Pseudomonadota > Gammaproteobacteria > Enterobacterales > Enterobacteriaceae > Enterobacter > Enterobacter cloacae complex sp. IR53030. The sequence goes on along the minus strand of NZ_JBMKHA010000009.1, from coordinate 132,321 downwards.
ATTTACGCCCTCGGCGCCGTGCTGCGTACCCTGATCGTGGGTTCTCCGCCGCCGGTGAGCGTGGTGCGTTCTATTCAGGATACCTGCAAGCCGCTGGTGGAAATTATGCCGCAGGGCTATTCCATCCCGCTGCTGCAGGCCATCGACCGCGCGCTGGCGCTGCACATGGAAGACCGTCCGCAGTCTATCGACGAATTCGCCGCGCTGATCGAGATGCCGGTTGCGGGCATAAACGATGTGCTGACGGCGAAAAAACCGGGCACCATGCTGGTACCGGTGGAAGAGGAAAAGCCGGCTTCAGCACTCGACTGGCGTCGTTACAAAATCCCGGGCATGGTTGCCGCAGGCGTGCTGGTGGGTGTGGTAGCCGGAGCGATGCTGTTCAGCGGTGGCAAGGATGCGCCAGAGCAGGCTGCGCAGGCACCCGCAGAGACGCGTCCGACGGAAACCGCCGCGAACGCGCCAGACGTGAAGCCAGAAACGGCGAAGGTGAGCGAGCAGGCGACGGCGCAACAGACGCCACCGCCTGTCGAGAGCCCTGTTGCGCTGGTCTATATCCGTATCCAGGACGGCGAAACGCTGAAAGTGAACGGCGAGCCAAAAGCGCTGCGTCCGGCGACCAACGGCTATGCATCGCTCAAGCTGCCCGCCGGTGAGGCGAAGATTGAACTGCAGGGCAACGGGAGAACGCGCAGCCAGACGCTGGATATTGCCAAGCCGGGCACCTGGCTGGTGAATCCGTAAGTCAGTCAGGAACAGGGAACAGGACGGAGCGAATGTATAACATTAAGTTTGTCTATCTTTTCAGCGAGAACGTCTCGCCGGCGCTTTTTGCGAAAATTATCCGCCCGTCCGTCGCCGGGCAGTGGATTATGTCGGTGCCCGACAATTCGCTGCGCTCGCTGTTCACGCGCTACGATTTGCTGCGAACCATCACCGGTGCGAATCCCTATCAGTCCGGGCGCGATACGCGCAAGCTGATCGCGCAGGATCTTGATATGGGCAGAATCGTTGCGATTGACGAGAGCTTCCGCAGCTGGTCATCGGTAACGGAAATTTTTTACATCAATGCCAAAGGGCGGCTTCAGGCCGCCTCGCTCACCGGGCTGGGCTGGTACCCGGTAAGCACTATCGTCGATCGTTACGAAACGATGGTGCGCACCTATGGTTCCCGCCCTGCGCCAACGGAGCTGCCAACTCAGGTGGTGAAATCCAAAGCGGCGCAGGTGCCTGACCAGCCAACGCCTGGCAAAGATGGTAAAACCTATGCGGCGCAGCTGCAGAATATGACCAAAGCCGAACGCTGGCAGGCTCGTAAGGACCTGATTGCGAAGGGCAGCAACAGTCTCTACCCGGATGCGCAGATCGCGGCTAAGCGGTTAGCGGCGAATAACATTGCCGTGGAGAAAGCCAAGCTTGCGGAAAATGTTTATAAGACCGTAAACCCGCTGGAAACGACGCCGGGTGTGCCGGAGGGGTGGACGGATATTAGTAATGATGCCGCCGCGCTGAAGAAGCTTGGGCTAAACCGCAAAGTACTATTCGACAATACCGCCTCGCCTGATTTTCTGGCCCGCGTATATCAACCCGATCCCGAGGTGTTTGGTCGCGATATGAATCCAACGCTCGTGTTCAGAGGATCGCGGCAGCCCGAGTTCTTCCCCATGAAAAACATGGCTGACTGGAAAAATAACGGTGCCCAGGGGCTCGGCATGGCGTCAGATTATTACAAAAGAGCGGTGGGGCTCGGCGAACAGCTCTCTAAATCCGGTCAACAAGTGGACATTGCGGGTCACTCTCTGGGGGGCGGATTAGCCTCTGCTACCGCGATGGCCAGCGGTATGCCGGGATGGACCTTCAACGCGGCCGGTCTGCATTCGGGTACCGTGGAGAAATACGGCGGCAGCCTGCTGGGCAGTACGGAAAATATTCAGGCCTACCGTGTTGAAGGTGAACTGCTGACAAAAATTCAGGAAGTTAACCTTTGGGAAGATTTCAAAACGGTAAAAGGACACATACCGGCACTGATAGCCAAAGAAGAACTTTCTGCCGTCATGCCGAACGCTGCTGGAATTGCACACGACCTCCCGGGGGGAACAGGAGGTGCTCTGGATCGCCATGGTATCGATCAGGCGATTAAGTGTATTGAGCAACAGAAGGATGAAGACATCGCAATCATCGGGAGTCGCGCGTGAAATCATTGATTACTGGCTGGATAGCGCTTTGTTTAATGTTTATGGTTCAGGGGTGCAAGCAAAATATGGATTTAAAACCAGACAACTACTTCAGCGGACAGCAGCTCACCTTAGCGCGTGCCATTGAAGCCGGTGAAGTGAATGAGGTAACTCAGTTAGCTTCGCAAACGGATCTTAATACACCCGGTAAAGAGGACATGACGCTGCTGTTTTGGGCGGTGATGAACTCAATTAACGATAAGAAAACACCCGAGCAGTTAAAAATTATTACCGCGCTGGTCAAAGCGGGGGCAGATCCGCTGCAGCCAAGGCCTAAGGGAGAGAGCAGTCCGGCCGAATATGTGCTGAAAGCGGACAGTGGAGTCTGGATAAAGGCGATGCTGGAGGGCGGATTATCGCCGGATGCCAGGGATAAAACGTTTGGAGAGCCGATTCTCTTCGAAACCCTCGAAGCAAAAAACACCGATACCCTGCAGGCGATGCTTGATGATGGCGCGGATATCAATATTACCAATTCACTGGGTAATACGTTGCTGATCGCTGCGCTCGATTTCCACTCTTACGATCATGTCATGCTTCTGCTGGAGCGTGGTGCCAACGCAGAGATCAAGGCGGATAATGGCTGGACAATGGCTAATCAGCTGCAGCGGTATCTGAACCGGGCGAAAGAGGGCAGCGACGAATATCAAAAACTCACTGAAATTAAAGACGCGCTTATTCAGCATGGCGGTAAATGGCCTCCTGCGCCGGTGAATAAGTGATGACGTTAAACAGTGCGTTTCCTGAGCAATAATGAGTCTTAAAAAGCGGCAGATAAAAGTAAGCTTCATACTTTAAATTTAGGTGCTATGGCTGCAAAAGAGTTTGAAACGACTGATGAAGAGCTTGCCCGGCATCTGTCAAATGTAAACTACATCGCTTCGCAGATGGCTTATGGGTTAAAGGTGACCCTTCCACATGAACAAGATAATGAATATCTGAAAAGGCAAAAGCGGTATCGAAATTAAGCTGACGGTGATTTGCGCATCTCCTAAAACATCTGGTCATAAATCTCCTCTTTGTTAACACTTTTTATTTAGCATAAACCATTACGGAATACAGATTATGCTCAACCGAATTACAGTCCAGCTCCCGGTCGAGGGGCTGCTCTTCTGGAAACTTTCAGGCCGCGAGGCGATGTCCGAGTCGTTCGCCCTGACGCTGACCCTGCTCGGCACGGATGCACGCATTGACCGCAGCAAATTGCTCGGCCAGCCGGTCACGGTGACCATTCCGACGCAGAACCTGCTCTCCTCCCGCTACATCAACGGCAAAGTCACGCGCGTGGCGGTCAGCGCCGTTGAGCTGACGGGCACCCGCTATGCGGTGTACCAGCTGACGGTGGAGCCGGACCTGTGGCCGATGAAGCGCGACCGTAACCTGCGTATTTTCCAGGGCCAGACGGTGCCGCAGATTGTGAAAACCCTGCTGGCTGAACATCAGGTCAACGTGGAGGATAAACTTACCGGCAGCTACCGGGTGTGGGACTACTGCGTGCAGTATCAGGAGTCGAGCCTGGACTTCATCAGCCGCCTGATGGAGCTGGAAGGGATTGCCTATCACTTCAGCCACGAGGCCGACAAGCACACCCTGGTGCTCACCGACGCCGCCACCCAGCATCAGCCGTTCAGCGGCTATGAGGTCATTCCTTACCACCAGACGCCGTCCGGCGGCAGTACGGATGAAGAGGGCATCAGCCAGTGGGCGCTTGAGGACAGCGTGACGCCGGGGATTTACAGCCTCGACGACTATGACTTCCGCAAGCCGAACGCGTGGCTGTTCCAGGCCCAGCAGAACCCGGCGTCGCCGAAGCCGGGCAGCATTGACGTCTACGACTGGCCGGGACGCTTTGTGGAGACCGGGCATGCGGAGTTTTACGCCCGCATTCGCCAGGAGCGCTGGCAGGTTGAGCACCAGCAGATTCAGGCCACCGCCACGGCGGCGGGGATTGCGCCGGGCCACACCTTCACCCTGACCAACGCGCCGTTCTTCAGCGATAACGGCGAGTATCTGGTGACGGCGGCGGGCTACCACTTCGAAGAGAACCGCTACGCCAGCGGGGAAGGTGAAACTGTTCACAGGACCGATTTCACGGTCATCCCGGCGTCGGTCTCTTATCGCCCGGCGCAGAGCACGGCGTGGCCGCGCACCTACGGCCCGCAGACCGCGAAGGTGGTGGGCCCGAACGGCGAGAGTATCTGGACCGACAAATACGGTCGCGTGAAGGTGAAGTTCCACTGGGACCGTCTGGCGAAGGGGGATGACACCAGCTCCTGCTGGGTGCGCGTGTCGAGCGCGTGGGCGGGCCAGGGCTACGGCGGGGTGCAAATCCCGCGCGTCGGCGACGAGGTGGTGGTGGACTTTATCAATGGTGACCCGGACCGTCCGATTATTACCGGGCGCGTGTACAACGACGCGAGCATGCCGCCGTGGGCGCTGCCTGCCGCCGCGACGCAGATGGGCTTTATGAGCCGGACGAAAGACGGCTCCGTGGACAATGCCAACGCCCTGCGCTTTGAGGATAAAGCAGGTGCAGAGCAGGTGTGGATCCAGGCCGAGCGCAACATGGACACCAGCGTTAAAAATGATGAAACGCACAGCGTCGGCGGCGAGCGCAGCCATTACGTGAAGAAAAATGAACTGCATCGCGTGGAAGCGAATCAGACGCAGGCTGTCAAAGGTGGGACTGAGATCCTGACCGGCAAAGGCAAGCTGGATGCGGCGGTGGAGCAGTACGTCATTGCTTCCGGGACGAAGCTGCGGCTGGTCTCAGGGGAAAGCGCCATTGAGCTGAATGCTAACGGCAAGATTAACCTGATCGGTAAAGAGTTTAACTTCTTCGTGGAAGGGGATGGTTATATCACCACGGGCGGTAAGCTGCACCTGAATACCTCGGGAACCAAGCCGGGCACCACGGCACCGGGATCGGGGCATAAAGGGGATATTGATGCGGCGGTGCAGGCGAAATTTACGCCAAAAGATGAGTAAGGCCGGTGCGGTACTTATCGCATTATTAACGACGGGAATGGCTGAAGGAGGCGCTCAGAAAAAGGATCTTTGGATGTTCATTTCCGGGATGAGCGCATCACTCAGATCATTATCCGTTACAAGCCTAAGCAATGCGCCGTTGTCATTTAAGATCACCAGACAAAATGAATATATCAATTTCTACAAAGCTGACGATTTCAAACTGGATGATGGAACGAGCATTACCGAAATTGGTTTACGTTTAAGCAAAGATAACGGCGACATGGCGCCTTTACTGAATTTTTCACCGTCAGGTCAATGCATAACGCTTGATACCGTTAAAATGCACTTTCCGCAACTGGTGCTCACTGACTATCCGCAAGGCCGCTCTGAGAATGAAGTGACCAGTTATACCGCGCCAAAAGACAGTAATGGACAAAAGGTGAGCTTCAGTTTCACCGTGAAAAAACCTGACTGTCTGGATTCTGTCGTCATAAGCGACGAATAAGAAACACAGTTCCCATGTCCTGACGGGGTTTCCAGTGGTGAGAAGCCCGATATACATTCATTAAATGACAATTAATGTGAAAAAACACACTCCGGTATTTCTTTTTTCTGCCCTGATGTTGACCTGTCTGAGCAGCAATGTGGTTTTGGCTCAGGTGATGCCTTCCGTTCTGACAAAACGGGATTTTTCTGTGCAGATTAAAGACCAGCCTGTCGCATTGGGCGACAGATGGATTCCTGATATTGCCCGTAAAATTGACGTGCCGTTGAAAGGCCATTTTGTCGGTGAAGTTCCTTTTGACGGAACAAACTATAAATTCTACCAGCATCAAAAGGCTGGGTTAGAAATATTCAGTTCCAATCTCTGGTGGGATAAAGCAGAAAGAAGCGTTGACGATTATATCGTGTCCCAGATTACGCTGACTGCCTCAGATATTTTAACGCCGCGTGGCGTTCATGTGGGTTCAACAATCAGAGAGCTGAACAATGCGTACGGCGATGGTCAGTTCGAAAATGATTCCGGGGAGAAGTGGATTTCCTATGAATTGGGTAAGAAATTGCTCTCTTTTAAGGTTATAGACAGTCAGGTGGTGAAAATAACCATGAATTACGAAAATGGTACTTCAGAGTGATTTATGACCAAAAAATATTTGGCAGTCGCATTGTTCACCGCTTTATTGACAGGCGTCGTTGAAACGTCATCGGCGCTTGAATTATCGCAATACAATAAGCTTGATACGGTGAGCCGCATCGTTAACGACAGCGAAGTGACAGACAGTCTCAGGAAGACGCTAGGAAATCATTACCAGACCTTTATTGATAACTTTGATGTCTTTGGTGAACCGCATACCACCACAGGTGGCGGATTGTTTGTTGAAGGCTGGCTAAAGGATCTCTACCTGGAGAATGCGTCAGCGCTGGTCATCTATCCTGACGGCAAAATCTTTGCGGCCTGGGTGGTTCCGGAGTCGGACGTTATTCATTACCAGTCTTCAGATAATAGTCCGGTTATTCATGCCGATATTCAGCAATGGGCTGCCAGATTCAATACGCTGCAGTTTGAATCGAACAGCCAATCAGGACTCGCCTTTGACGGGGTATGGGCAGGCGAGTTCGGGAGCGACTCGACGTTAACCCTGCAGTTAGCTCGGTCAGGCAACCGTATCACCGGCTCTTATTGCTATATCTCCCGGAAAGGAAACCGCATTGATTGCCCCGAGGATGATGAGCGTAATCTTAGCGGTACGATTGCTGGCAATCGTGCCACTGTTGAGTTCAATTCATCGTTTGGCGGTGTAGGTGGGCGGGCTGCTCTGGAAGTAAAGGGGAATGAAATGGAATGGCGTTTAGTAACGCCTCCTCAACATGGCAATGATTATGCTCCGCTGCGTTATACATTACATAAAGCCGATTCGGATCATCACGCTGAATCCAGAAAACTGGAAACCGAAAAATTCGCTATTTCTTTGATAAACAAGTGCGGCCATTTCGAGAGCGAATGTGCCCAGATGGTTTATCTCGGCGTGCGCAAAAGCGATAACAGCACGATCTCCTTAAGGGGAAAAACGTTGCGCGACTCCGCAGGTAAAATAATCGGCTCAACGTACAAGAATGGCGAAATCGTTTATACCGTGACGTATGCACCCGCGAAACTGGTTGTCAGCAAAGGCAGCCAGGTTTTAGTCGAACAGTCAGGTCAATGGCGTAAATAATAAAACAGCCAGCCCAAAGGGCCAGCATGGATTGGCCTTCTTGTTTCTCACAATATTAACCATCCCGAGTTCACTTATGAAATACACCCTCCAGGAAGGTTCGTTTTCCCTTTATCCTGCTGCCTGGCAGGATAACAGTATGAATATTATTCGCGATGACGAAAGCGGATTATCCGTGGTGGTCAGCCGCGGCGTCATTCCGGACGGCAGTGACTACGAACAAGAGTTTCACCGCCAGTGGGATGTGCTGCGTCCTCAGATGGGCGAAATTGCTCAGAGCGAATTCCGGAATGTAAAAGCCGGCCCTGACGGAAAAATTAATGGGCTGGAAGTTGAGACCACCTTCGACAGTAACGGGCAACGCCTGTGGCAAAAACAGCTGGCCGTACAGACGCCGGGCAAACCGGTATTGATGATTTTTACCCTCTCGGCACTCAGAGCGTTCACCGAAGAGGACGAGGGGCGCTGGAGCGCGCTTAAGCAAAGTCTGACGCTAAACGACAACCGGAATGTGTAAGGCATGAGCGATAACAACGCGGCCCGTAAGGGCGACGAGATTATTCACTCCAGCATTTTTGCTGACATCACCAGCATTGTGGCGGAAGGTGCCGCCTATGCGGTGATCGGTGCGGCGGTTGGCGCTGCTGCAACCGTAGCGGCGCCACTGCTGGGGGCGGGGGCCGCGGCAGCAGGCGTGGCGGCAATTGGATCCAGCTGTCTGTTAAGCGGGATTATCGGCGGCGTGCTGGCGAACGTGGCAGGGATCACTGACAATATCAGCAATGCCGCGGAAGGGTTGGGCAATGCGCTTTTCCCTCCGTCGCCTGCGGGCAAAATTACCACCGGTTCGAATAACGTTCTGACGAATGCGATCCCCGCCGCGCGCGCGGCCGGAACGCTGACGCCTGCGGATACCCCTTCCCCTGAACCGCAGTCTCCGGGCAGTTTTGCCGATTACGCAGGGATGCTGCTTTCCGCCGCCGGACAATTTGGCAGCGAAATGTGGCAGCCGAGCGTGGCCTCTGCCGCGGCGGGGACCTCGCCACTGGAAGAAGACAAGGTGGCGTGCGAAAAACACTCCGGGCCGCAGTATCTGGCGGAAGGCTCCAAAAGCGTCTTTATCAACGGACAGCCTGCGGTGCGCGCGAAAGATCGCACCACCTGCGAAGGCACCATTTCCGACGATGTCTCCCCGAACGTGATCATTGGCGGCGACACGCTTACGGTTCGCGATATCAAAAGCGGTAAAACGCCGGGACTGGCGCTGGGGATGATTGCGCTCTCCCTGCTGCGCGGACGTCCGGGCAAGATTCTGAAAAACATGCCCTGCGCGCTGGCGGCGGCCGGCGGCGGGATGCTGGCCGATATGGCCGTGAATGCCGTGTTTGGCTCCTCGCATCCGGTTCACGCCGCCACCGGCGTAAAGGTACTGAATGACGACGATGAACTCGATTTCTCGCTGCCGGGGCGCTTCCCGCTTCGCTGGCAGCGCAGCTATAACAGCCTGACCACCCGCGAAGGGCTGTTCGGGCTGGGCTGGGCAACCCCCTTTGACAGCTATCTGACGCTGGAAGAAAACAACGCCACCTGGTTCGACGAAACCGGGCGTGAGCTGAGCTTCGAGCTGCCGCCTGTCGACCGCGCGTTTTACAGCATCAGCGAAGGCATCATTATCCGCCGTAATGAAAATGGCGACGTGGCGATAGCTGATGACGACGGTGCGGTGTGGCGTCTGTACAAACCAACCCGGGCAAACCCTGCTGTTCTGCGTCTGGCATCTCTCAGCGACGAATACGGCAACGCGCTGCTGACGACGTGGGATGAGCACGGCAGGCTGGTTGGTCTTCACGACGAGCCACGGGCAATAGATGTTACTTTGCGCTATGAAGATGAACGTTTCCCGCAGCGCGTGACGTCGGCGAGCCATTTCGACGGCAACCGTTCCTGGCCGCTGATGCAGTGGCGCTACGATGCGGGCGGCCAACTGGCGAGCGCGACAGATGCCTCCGGCGTGGTAACGCGTGAATATCGCTATAATGACCGCGGCCTGATGGTCTGGCACCGCCTGCCTGGTGGGCTGGAGAGTGAATACCGCTGGCAAAGATTCGACCACTGGCGCGTGGTGGAAAACCGCACCAGCACCGGCGACGGGTGCCGCTTTAGCTATGATTTAGCCGCCGGGCTGACGACCGTCGAGCACTACGACGGCCAGACGCGTAAGCACTACTGGAACGCGCAAAATCTGATTGTCCGTTACGTTGACGAGCGCGGTGAAAACTGGCGCTACGAGTGGGATGACAACGAACTTCTGACCCGTCGCGTCGATCCCCTCGGCAATGCCGTTACCTTTGTCTACGACGAAATGGGCAACCGGGTGCAGGAGATCGACGCCGACGGCAATACCCGTACCACCACCTGGCTGGAGCACCGCGCGCTTCCGGCGGCCATTATCGAAGCCGACGGCAGCGCGACCCGTTTCTGGTACGACGAACATCACGGCCTGAAGCGCGTGGTCGACCCGATGGGGCAGACCATGCTGCTGCACCGGGATGAGTTTGGTCAGGTGGTTGAGGAGGTCGATGCCACCGGAAACAGCCGCTATCAGGAGTATAACGACGCCGGGCAGATGGTACGTGCGACGGACTGTTCCGGGCGCATTACCCGCTACCGTTATCATCCGCTCGGCTGGCTGGTGGCCGAGACTGGCGCCGACGGCGAAGAGACGCGCTATCGCTACGACGCGGCAGGACGTCCGGTACAGCTCGATCGTCCGGAAGGCTGGACGGAGTCACTTGCATGGAACGAGCGCGGCCTGCCGGTGAAGCATGCGGGCGCTGACGGGAAAGAAAGCGAGTTCAGATACGATGACGCAGGGCGCTTAACCGCCACCCGCAATACTCAGGGGGAAGAGGTGCGCCGCCGATGGGACAGCCGCGGGCGTCTGGTTGCCCTGGAAAACGAAAACGGCGAAGCGTACCGGTTCCGCTGGGGCGCGGACTCGCTGCTGCTGGAAGAGACAGGGCTTGATGGCGTAGCCTCGCAGTATTGCTACGACGCCTGCGGGCGCACGATAGCGCGCACCTTTGCCGCCGGTCATCCGGAGGCCATCACCCACACCTTCGCCTGGAGTGCAAGCGGCCAGCTGGTCGCCCGCACCACGCCGGAAGGCCAGACCCGCTATCATTACACACCATCCGGGCTATTAAGCCGGATCGGGCTGCATCCGGCGCTTTCAGCCGACGCATGGGCCACCGAGGCCGAGCAGGAGCTTGCCTTTGACTATGACGCGCTCGGTCGCGTGACGCGCGAGGCGGGCGAACACGGCGAGCTGGCGTGGGAGTATGACGCGCTGGGCAACCGCACCTCCGTCACGCTGCCCGATGGCCGCGAGCTGAAACAGTTCTACTACGGCAGCGGGCATCTGCTCGGTATTGCCCTCGATAAGCTGTCGGTCTCTGATTTCACGCGCGACGAACTCCACCGGGAGACCAGCCGCACTCAGGGGCTGCTGACCACCCGCAGCGAGTACGACCGTCTCGGTCGACTGCATCGCCGGGATGTATTCACTGGCAATGCCCAACGCCCGTCGCCGCGCCGCTGGTCTCGCCGCTGGGATTACAACTACCGCAATAACCTGGTGCGGGAAGAGCGGGACGATAATCCGTTCAGCTGGTACCGCTGGCAGTATGACAGTGCCGGGCGCCTGCTGGTTCAGGACGGCTCGCTGCCCGGACAGGAGCAGTGGCGCTGGGATGCCGCTGGTAACCCGCTCGAAGGGGCTACTGAGAAGGTCACGCATAACCGCCTGACGCAACTGAACGGCATTCGCTGGCGTTATGACATTCACGGCCGCACCGTGGAGAAGGATAACGGCCAGACCCGGTGGCACTACCGCTACGACGGCGAGCACCGCCTGACGGAGGTCATCAGCCAGCCGCGGGATCGCAACAAACCGCAGACGCAGGTCAACTTCCGCTACGATCCGCTCGGACGACGGATCAGCAAAACGCGTCGCCAGATGCTGGGCGGGCAGCCAACCGGCAAGCCGGTCACTACCCGTTTTGTCTGGGAGGGGTTCCGCCTGCTGCAGGAAGTGCACGGGGATGTGCCGCTGACCTACGTCTACAGCGATCAGGACAGCTACGATCCGCTGGCGCGTATCGACGGCGTGGATGCCCCGGAAATCTTCTGGTTCCACTGTCAGCCCAACGGCACGCCGGAGCGGATGACGGATATCGAAGGGCAGGTGCGCTGGGAAGGAGTGAACAGCGCCTGGGGCAAGCTGCTGCGGGAAAGCGAAACGCAGGTATCAGGATATTCTCAGAACCTGCGTATGCAGGGGCAATACCTGGATCGTGAGACAGGGCTGCACTACAATCTGTTCCGGTATTACGACCCGGACTGCGGAAGGTTTACGCAGCAGGACCCGATAGGGCTGGCGGGGGGGATAAACCTTTACCAGTATGCGCCGAATGCGCTGGGGTGGGTGGATCCGTGGGGGTTGAGTTGCCGTAAAAAATTTATGGGAAGGACCCCGGGAAAAAATAGTAAGACTGGACGTGAAGTAATCGCACGAATGCGAGGAGAAGGACGTATTCGTGGTACGGGCGATAGGATGCAATTTAAAAGCTCAACTGATGGTAAATGGTACCGTATTCAGGATGCGGACATGGCTCATTTAACAGATGCAGTTAAATACTGGAATCAGAAGGGTGGCTACTATGGGCCTAAATCTCGTGAGGTCAGAGCCTTTATGAGAGATTCCAGAAATTATGAGCTTGAATATTATGGCCACAACCGGTCTCAGGGAGCTCTGCTACCTGATAGATATAAAGATTCCGCCGATTTTATTGGCCCACAGGAAAAATCCCAATATTTCCAATGAAGGAGCATTGTTCCATGAAAGACCTTGAAGACCCAAAAATTGAATCCGAAATTAACTCCTTTGTTGAAAAAGGAAACGAGTTTCACGATGAAAAAAAATACGCCGAGGCTTTAGAGCAATATCAAAAAGCTTGGAAAGCTCTCCCTGAGCCAAAGCTTGAATGGGAGCTCGCCAACTGGATCTCTGCATGCATGTACAGCGCATATTTTGATCTCGCGGATTACGTTGAGGCAAAGAAATGGGGAGAGACGACATTACGGACACGTGGTTCGGATATAGATACTGCACCATTAATCGACCTGGGTATGGTCTGTTACGAGCTGAATCAATTCGATGAAGCGTATAAATATTTTAACGATGCTTATAATTACGGCAAAGAACGAGCATTTCAGGATAGACCTAAAAAATACCTTGAGTTCTATCTGCGCAAGAGGGCTTAAATTCGTTAACTTAAAAAAAATCCACGCCAGGGCGTGGATTTTTTCCTTACAAAACAAATCAGACGTTAAACAGGAAGTTCATCACATCGCCATCTTTAACTATGTAATCTTTCCCTTCCGCACGCATCTTGCCTGCTTCTTTCGCGCCTTGCTCACCCTTGTAGGTGATGAAGTCTTCAAACGCGATAGTCTGCGCACGAATAAAGCCTTTCTCGAAGTCGGTGTGGATCTTACCGGCCGCCTGAGGCGCAGTTGCGCCCACAGGAATCGTCCACGCGCGCACTTCTTTCACGCCAGCGGTGAAGTAGGTCTGCAGGTTCAGCAGCTCATAGCCTGCGCGAATTACGCGGTTCAGACCCGGCTCTTCCAGACCCAGCTCGGCCATGAACTCTTCACGGTCAGCGTCGTCCAGCTCGGCGATATCAGATTCAACGGCAGCGCATACAGCCACAACGACAGAACCTTCCGCCGCGGCGATTTCACGCACTTTGTCCAGATACGGGTTGTTCTCGAAACCGTCTTCATTAACGTTGGCGATGTACATGGTTGGCTTCAGGGTCAGGAAGCTCAGGTATTTGATCGCCGCCTTGTCTTCTTCCGTCAGGTTTTTCAGCGCGCGCAGCATGCCCGCGTTTTCCAGCTGTGGCAGACATTTTTCCAGCGCAGCCAGTTCCGCTTTCGCGTCTTTATCGCCGCCTTTGGCTTTCTTCTGCACGCGGTGAATCGCGCGTTCGCAGGTGTCGAGGTCAGAGAGCGCCAGCTCGGTGTTGATGACCTCGATGTCGTCAGCCGGATCCACTTTGTTGTTGACGTGGATGATGTTGTCGTTCTCAAAGCAGCGCACAACGTGGCCGATCGCTTCGGTTTCACGAATGTTGGTCAGGAACTGGTTACCCAGACCTTCACCTTTGGAGGCGCCTTTTACCAGGCCCGCGATGTCAACGAACTCCATGGTGGTCGGCAGAATGCGCTGTGGCTTCACGATCTCCGCGAGCTGGTCCAGACGCGGGTCGGGCATTGGCACAACCCCGGTGTTCGGTTCGATGGTACAGAACGGGAAGTTCGCCGCTTCGATACCCGCTTTGGTAAGCGCGTTAAACAGGGTGGATTTGCCCACGTTTGGCAGACCGACGATACCGCATTTGAATCCCATTTCTAAATCACCTTAATATCTTGATAATCAATCCGTTAACGATAACCGATTGATGAAAAGTAAATTACTCTGCCTATTATACACGTAACCCGCATCACGCGCGGTAAAAAAGCCGTATCGGGCGGATTATTGCGCTTTGAAAGCGTGCAGGCGGTTTGTCGCTTTGGTTAAGCCATCCTTCAGCCAGATTTCAGTGCAGCGCACCGCTTCGTCTACCGCCTCGTCAATCAGTTTCTGCTCAGAAACCGGGGGCTTACCTAACACAAAACCAACAACTTTGTTTTTATCGCCCGGATGGCCGATTCCTACGCGCAAACGGTGGAAATTCGGGTTATTGCCCAGCTTACTGATAATATCTTTCAGACCGTTATGGCCCCCGTGCCCGCCGCCCAGTTTGAATTTTGCCACGCCGGGTGGGAGGTCCAGTTCATCGTGAGCCACCAGAATTTCATCCGGATTGATGCGATAAAACGTTGCCATTGCCGCCACGGCTTTACCGCTCAGGTTCATAAAGGTGGTGGGTACCAGCAGGCGCACATCTGCGCCAGCAAGGTTGATACGTGAGGTATAGCCGAAGAATTTAGGTTCTTCGCGCAGGGGAGCACGCAACCGCTCGGCCAGCAGATCAACATACCATGCCCCGGCATTGTGGCGAGTGGCCGCATATTCTGCGCCCGGGTTGGCGAGGCCGACAATCAGTTTAATCGTCACGATTCAATTCCTAATGGGTTCCAGATCTGGCGCGTAGTTTACTGTCTGGCGCGCCGCTTGACAAAATTCTGCAATCGTCACGGCGAAAGTCGAATAATTACTCATCTGAACAATTAGAATTTCAAGCTGTTCAACGCCTTATTTGTAAACTTTTGTTTGGGAGTTATCCGTAAATGTGATCATTCACGCAACTCATAAAAGAGGCGCTGTCTATACTTTACACACAAGGATTAGGGGCTTTTCCCCTGACAACCCAAAGTTCCGGAGGTGACACATGAAACGCAAAAACGCTTCGTTACTCGGTAACGTGCTGATGGGGTTGGGGCTGTTTGTGATGGTTGTCGGCGTGGGTTATTCAATTTTAAACCAATTGCCGCAGCTTGATCTCCCGCAATACTTCGCGCATGGCGCGGTACTGAGCATTTTCCTCGGTGCAGTATTGTGGCTTGCCGGGGCGCGCGTGAGCGGACATGAGGAAGTCTGCGATAAATACTGGTGGGTGCGCCATTATGATAAACGTTGTCGCAGGGATCAGCACAAGCACAGCTAGTACCTGATAAAGAACACCGAACGACTCCCGAGGGAGTCGTTTTTTTTTGCATGTAGTATTGACCCTCACGTAACGTAAGGCTCCAGAGTGTGTGCACTGGCAAAGTAAAAAGGAGCAATTATGTTGATTCAGGTGGGTGAGCTTGCGAAACGGGCCGGGATCACCGTGCGGACATTGCATCACTATGAGCAAACAGGGTTGTTGCTGCCTTCTGCCAGAAGTGCGGCAGGTTACCGGCTTTACAACCTGGCAGATGTCCAGCGTCTGCACATGATCCAGACGCTGGCAAAAGCGGGGCTGGAACTTGCTGAAATCAGGGATTTTCTGGAACAGGCGTCGCTGTCGTTAACCGAGTTACTCGATGCGCAAATCACGCTGTTGGATAAACAGCTTTGCAGCATACATACGCTGCGCGACCGGCTGGTGGAACTGCGCACCGGGCTTCGCGACGATGCGACGCCGGATCTGGAATCCTGGCTACAGACGCTGGAGTTAATGAATATGTACGATCGCTGGTTTAGCAAAGAAGAGTTACAGCAGCTGCCGTTTGCGGTGCAGAAGGAGGCACTGACGGCTATCTGGTCAGGGCTGGTTACAGAGGCCAACATACTTCTGGAGCAACATATCCCCGTTACGGATGCGCGAGCCATGGAGCTGGCGACGCGCTGGATGGAACGCCTGGAGCAGGACACGGCGGGCAAGCCGGAGTTTCTTACCCGGCTGAACGAAATGCACAGCGTTGAGCCGCAAATGCAGGCGCAGACTGGCATCACGTCGGAGATGACGGAGTACATTACCCGGGCGTTTGCTGAATCTAAGCTCAACATATGGGAGAAGTATCTCACCGCCGAAGAGATGGCCTTTACCAGGGCACACTATTTTGACCGCATGATGGAGTGGCCGCCGCTGGTGGCGAAACTGCATCAGGCGCAGCGGAAAAGTATCGATCCTGCCTGTGAGGAGGCGCAAAAGCTGGCTGAAAACTGGCTGGCGTTATTCCAGTCGTATGCGGGAACAAACCCGGAAACCCAGCAAAAGTTTCGCGCGGCCATGCAGCAGGAGCCGCAGCTGATGAAAGGAACATGGATGTCGCCTGCTGTGCTTGCATGGCTCCAGCAGGCCATCGGGATAATGATGCAGAGACGCTTCTCCGCATCAGGTGAATCACAGATCCGCTAACGCCGCTTCACGGTTAGGGTAGAAGGAGAGTCGGCCAGGGATCGGCTGTACGCCCGCGCGCGCCATGGTGCGCAGCGGCTGGAATTCCAGGTTACTCACCCGCAGCTCGCAGCCTTCCGGCAGACGTTGTACGAAGCGCTGGAAGGCGTCCAGGCCACCGGCATCCAGCACCGGTACGGCATCCCATTTCAATACCACAATCCGTTTGCCCGCGATGCGGGTTTCCAGTTCGCTGAACAGGCCTTCCGCTGCGGCGAAGAACAGCGGGCCAATTACGCGCAGCACCAGCACATCATCAGGCACCTCTACGTTGACCGGCGAAAGGCGCGTCATCTGTGCAATGCGGCGCATAAACAGCAGGGAAGCCAGCACGATCCCGACGCTGATGGCGATAACCATATCGAACAGCACCGTCAGCGACATACAGATCAACATTACGATGATGTCGTCTTTTGGTGCACGACGCAGCAGGTTGACCACCTTATGCGCCTCACTCATGTTCCAGGCCACCATCAGCAGCAGCGCGGCCATAGCGGAAAGCGGCAGCCAGGAGAGCAGCGGGGCAAGGATCAGCAGAGCGAGGATCACCAGCACGGAGTGGATAACCGCCGAAACGGGGGAGGTTGCTCCCGCGCGCACGTTCGCCGCTGAACGGGCGATGGCTGCCGTTGCGGTAATACCGCCAAAGAACGGGGCGATGAGATTGCCTAACCCCTGACCGACCAGTTCGCTGTTGGCTTTATGTTTGGTGCCGGTCATGCCGTCGAGCACGACGGCGCAGAGCAGCGATTCAATGGCCCCCAGCATTGCCATAGAGAATGCGGCGGGAAGCAAGGCGCGCAGGGAATCCCAGCTTAAGGTAAAGCTGGAGCCAGGCATGTCCCACGGCAGTACCAGTTGCGGTAACAGTTGCGGAATGCCGCTACCCTGAGAACCGTCCGCCAGCACATAGTGGAACTGCGAGCCGATTGTCGCGACATGACCACCGAACATATTGACGATAGCCATTACTGCGCAACCCAGCAGCAGCGCGGGAAGGTGACCCGGCAGACGAATCCCTAAACGAGGCCAGACAATCAGCGTACCCAGCGTCACAATCCCGATGGCGGCGTCGCCCAGGTTGGCCGTAGGCAGTGCCATAAACAGCGCGCCTACTTTTTGCAGATAATGTTCCGGTACGTGAGGCATCTGCAGACCGAGAAAATCTTTGATCTGCATGGTTCCGATGGTGATCCCGATCCCTGAGGTGAACCCGAGCGTGACGGAAAGGGAAATGTACTCAATCAGGCGGCCAAAGCGGGCCAGGCCAAAGAGAATCAAAAACAGGCCTGACATCAGGGTGGCAACCAGCAGGCCTGCAAGACCAAACTGTTGCGAAACCGGGTAGAGGATCACCACAAAAGCGGCGGTCGGGCCGGAGACGCTGAAGCGTGAACCACCGGTCAGGGCGATGACAATCCCGGCAACGGCTGAGGTGTAGAGGCCGTACTGAGGTGCAACGCCGCTACCAATCGCCAGCGCCATCGCCAGCGGTATGGCGATAATGCCGACGGTGATCCCGGCAATCAGGTCACGGACAAAACGTGACGAGGTGTACTTCTCTTTCCAGCAAGCGTCGATGAGGGCGCGAAAGGGCAGAACATGTGAGGAGGCTACGTTTTTCACAATTATCTATCATCCGAGTGCGCATCATCTGTCATATGAATGGCAGGTGAAGGAGGCATTGATCATACAAATAAAACCTAAAGACAAAAAAACCCGCCGCAGCGGGTTTTTCGGCCGTGTTCGATTAGTGTTCGAACATTGCAGAGATCGATTCTTCGTTGCTGATACGACGAATCGCTTCGGCCAGCATCCCGGACAGGGTCAAGGTACGCACGTTTGGCAGTGCCTTGATCTCGTCGCTCAGTGGAATGGTATCGCATACCACAACTTCGTCAATGACGGAGTTACGCAGGTTGTTTACCGCATTACCGGAGAAGATCGGGTGAGTTGCGTAAGCAAATACACGTTTCGCACCACGTTCTTTCAGCGCTTCAGCGGCTTTACACAGCGTGCCACCGGTATCGATCATATCGTCAACCAGTACGCAGTCGCGGCCAGCAACGTCACCGATGATGTGCATCACCTGAGAAACGTTAGCGCGTGGACGACGTTTGTCGATGATCGCCATGTCGGTATCGTTCAGCAGCTTAGCGATAGCACGGGCACGTACCACGCCGCCGATGTCCGGAGAAACCACGATCGGGTTGTCCAGGTTCAGCTGCAGCATGTCTTCCAGCAGGATTGGGCTGCCGAATACGTTATCAACCGGGACGTCGAAGAAGCCCTGGATCTGCTCTGCGTGCAGGTCAACGGTCAGTACGCGGTCAACGCCGACGCTGGAGAGGAAATCAGCAACGACTTTAGCGGTAATTGGCACACGCGCGGAACGGACGCGACGGTCCTGACGGGCATAGCCGAAGTAAGGGATTACAGCAGTGATACGGCCTGCGGAAGCGCGACGCAGCGCGTCGACCATAACAACCAGTTCCATCAGGTTGTCATTCGTTGGAGCACAGGTGGACTGGATGATGAAAATATCACCACCGCGTACATTTTCGTTAATTTGTACGCTGACTTCGCCGTCGCTAAAGCGACCTACAGCGGCGTCGCCGAGGGAAGTGTACAGGCGGTTGGCAATACGTTGTGCTAGTTCCGGGGTGGCGTTACCAGCAAAAAGCTTCATATCAGGCACGAGAAGAACCTCAGGCATGCGTCCAGTGGTGGATAGCGTTCGCCGCAAACTGTGCGGGCCAGGCGAAGGCTATCCAGGCGGTGTATTAAAGAGCGCGATGCAACGTCTGGAACAGGGTGACGTTGTCACCGAAACTCAGTCTGCGCCAGAATGGCCTGCTGTAGAGGGGAGATGTTCATCCCACGCGCTACAAAACCATGCAGCCAATCCGGCGCTTGCTCAAGCACCTGACGAGCGGCGGATTCGGTGTCAAATTCAGCAAAGACACAGGCCCCTGTACCAGTCAGGCGCGACGGCGCGTATTCTAACAGCCAGGAAAGCACCGCATCAACCTCGCGAAAACGTTTTCTTGCGATATCCTCGCAATCGTTGCTGAATTCACAATTTAATAACGTTTCTATTGACCGAATCGGGGTATTTCTTTTCAGGTCAGGATCTTTAAAGATGACTGGGGTCGGAATGCTCACGCCGGGGTGAGCAACCAGATACCATTTTTCCGGCGGGTTGACCGGGGAGAGGATTTCCCCCACGCCCTCGGCAAAGGCCGCATGACCGCGAACAAACACCGGAACATCCGCGCCCAGTGTCAAGCCCAGGGCGGCCAGTTCGTCCTGCGACAGCCCGCTGCCCCAGAGGTGATTCAGGGCAACCAGCACCGTGGCGGCGTTAGATGAGCCGCCGCCCAGACCGCCGCCCATCGGCAGACTTTTCTTGATACGAATATCCGCACCGCTGCCCGCAGGCAGACGACCTGATTCCGCTGCCGCTTTCATCAGCAGGCGCGCGGCACGCACAATCAGGTTGTCTTCATGCGCCACGCCTTCGACCGGTGTCAGGAGACAAATCTGCCCGTCCTGACGCGGCTCAATGGCGATCGTGTCGCCATAGTCAATAAACTGAAACAGCGTTTGCAGGGTATGGTAGCCGTCAGCACGCTGACCGGTGATATATAAAAACAGGTTCAGTTTTGCCGGAGAAGGCCAGTGGGTCATCATTTAACGATCCAGTTATCCATTTTGAGCTTGATGCGCTGGCTGCCCTGTGTCAGCTCCATATTTGATGGCAGCGATGGTTTACTCTTGCTGTCATAGTCGTTGTATACCACTTTCCAGGTTTTGCCATTCTGGGTGTAGTTGACCTGGCTCAGACGGTACCGATCGTCCAGGGTGTAGTCGGTGGCGTCACCCGGCAGGCCGAGGATCCACTGGCGCAGGCTGTTCAGCGGGATCGGCATCCCGGTCAGCTTGCCAATCATCTCTTCGGCATCGGTCGCGGTGTAGTGCTGGCCTTTATTGTCGGTGATCTGCGCTTCGCCCGGTTTGGCGATAAGCTCCAGTTCGGTGCTGCCGAGCGGGTTCAGCAGCAGCAGGCGATAGTTGTCCTGCCCGGTTTGCTGCCAGAAGAAACGCGCATACACTTTTTGTTCATCAGAGAGATAGGCGAAGGCGCCGCGGGTCTGATACTGGCTCAAATTGCGGACGTCCTGCTGGTGCTGACGCCACTGCGGTGAATCAGGGCTTTTGCCCGGGCCTTTTGGTTGGGTGACAGTACATGCGGTCAGAACCAGTGCCGCCAGAGGCAGCAGGCGAATCAGTCGGGTCATAATGAGGACAAATCCTTGAGATACGTTGCAGTTATAACTGTTAATGCTAGCGTCCCGCAGTCCCACCGTCTACGTTCAAATTATCTCAAAGCAATGCGTAAGCTATTACTCCGAAAGGAGGCGGTCTCTTTTATTGATCTCGCGCATCCTGTATGATGCGTCCTGCTAACCTTATTAACGCTGGTACTACTCCCGCTCAACATGACCCTATTAGCACTCGGTATTAACCACAAAACGGCCCCGGTTTCGCTGCGAGAACGCGTTACGTTTTCGCCGGATACGCTTGACCTGGCGCTGGACAGCCTGCTTGCCCAACCCATGGTGCAAGGGGGTGTGGTGCTCTCGACGTGCAACCGTACCGAGCTATATTTAAGCGTGGAAGAGCAGGATAATCTGCATGAAGCGCTGATCCGCTGGTTATGTGACTACCACAATCTCAACGAAGACGAGCTGCGTAATAGCCTGTACTGGCATCAGGACAATGATGCGGTCAGCCATCTGATGCGCGTCGCCAGCGGTCTGGATTCACTGGTGCTGGGCGAGCCGCAGATTCTCGGTCAGGTGAAAAAAGCCTTTGCGGATTCGCAAAAAGGGCATTTGAAGGCCAGTGAACTGGAGCGTATGTTCCAGAAGTCGTTCTCCGTGGCGAAGCGTGTGCGAACCGAAACCGACATTGGTGCCAGTGCGGTTTCTGTTGCTTTCGCAGCCTGCACCCTTGCACGTCAAATCTTTGAGTCCCTTTCCACCGTCACCGTGATGCTGGTGGGCGCGGGCGAAACCATCGAACTTGTGGCGCGCCATCTGCGCGAGCATAAAGTGAAAAAGATGATTATCGCGAACCGCACCCGCGAACGTGCGCAGGTTCTGGCGGATGAGGTGGGCGCAGAAGTGGTTGCGCTGAGCGACATCGATGAACGTCTGAAAGAGGCGGACATTATTATCAGTTCTACCGCCAGCCCCCTGCCAATCATCGGTAAAGGGATGGTGGAGCGCGCGCTGAAGTCGCGTCGAAATCAGCCGATGCTGCTGGTGGATATCGCCGTCCCGCGTGATGTTGAACCGGAAGTCGGTAAACTGGCGAACGCCTATCTTTACAGCGTTGACGACCTGCAAAGCATCATTTCGCACAACCTCGCTCAGCGTAAAGCGGCGGCGGTACAGGCGGAAACCATTGTTGAGCAGGAAACCAGCGAGTTTATGGCCTGGCTGCGCGCGCAAAGCGTCAGCGAGACCATCCGCGAGTATCGCGGGCAGGCGGAGCAGGTGCGTGATGACCTGACTGCCAAAGCGTTAGCGGCCCTTGAACAGGGCGGCGACGCACAGGCCATTATGCAGGATCTGGCGTGGAAACTGACCAACCGCCTGATCCATGCACCAACCAAATCTCTTCAACAGGCTGCCCGTGACGGGGATGATGAACGCCTGACTATTCTGCGCAACAGCCTCGGGCTGGAATAGCGCCCTATACCCATTTTCTAAGACAAGGTGCACTTACGCCTATGAAGCCTTCTATCGTCGCTAAACTGGAAGCTCTGCACGAGCGCCATGAAGAAGTCCAGGCGCTGCTCGGGGATGCCGGGACCATTGCGGACCAGGAACGTTTTCGCGCACTCTCGCGTGAGTACGCGCAGTTAAGTGATGTTTCTAAATGCTTTACCGACTGGCGACAGGTTCAGGAAGACATCGAAACCGCGCAGATGATGCTCGACGATCCTGAAATGCGCGAGATGGCGCAGGAAGAGTTACAGGATGCGAAAGCGCGTTCTGAAGAGATGGAGCAACAGCTTCAGGTGCTGCTGCTGCCAAAAGATCCGGACGACGAGCGTAACGCGTTTGTGGAAGTCCGCGCCGGTACCGGCGGTGATGAAGCGGCGCTGTTTGCCGGGGATCTGTTCCGCATGTACAGCCGCTACGCTGAATCGCGTCGCTGGCGCGTGGAAATCATGAGCGCTAACGACGGCGAGCATGGTGGCTATAAAGAGGTTATCGCCAAGATCAGCGGCGACGGCGTGTATGGTCGTCTGAAGTTTGAATCTGGCGGTCATCGCGTGCAGCGCGTGCCTGCTACGGAATCTCAGGGGCGTATTCATACCTCTGCCTGTACAGTGGCGGTGATGCCAGAGCTGCCGGAAGCGGAATTGCCGGACATCAACCCGGCGGACCTGCGCATCGACACCTTCCGCTCCTCTGGTGCGGGCGGCCAGCACGTTAACACCACCGATTCCGCTATCCGTATTACTCACCTGCCAACCGGTATTGTGGTGGAGTGTCAGGACGAGCGTTCGCAGCATAAAAACAAAGCCAAAGCCTTGTCTGTGCTGGGTGCGCGTATCCACGCGGCCGAAATGGCGAAACGCCAGCAGGCGGAAGCATCGACGCGTCGTAACCTGCTCGGCAGCGGCGATCGCAGCGACCGTAACCGTACCTACAACTTCCCGCAGGGCCGCGTGACCGACCACCGCATTAACCTGACGCTTTACCGTCTGGACGAGGTGATGGAAGGGAAGCTGGATATGCTGATTGAGCCTATCGTGCAGGAATACCAGGCCGACCAGCTGGCGGCGCTGTCCGAGCAGGAATAATGGATTTTCAGCGCTGGTTACGTGAGGCCGCCGGTGAGCTTTCCGCAAGCGAAAGCCCAAAACGCGACGCCGAAATTTTGCTGGAGCATGTAACGGGTAAAGCCCGTACGTATCTGCTGGCATTCGGTGAGACGCCACTGACCGCTGAGCAGCAAGCGCAGCTCGCTACGCTGCTTGCCCGCCGTAAAAACGGTGAGCCGGTGGCGCATCTTGTCGGTGAACGTGAGTTCTGGTCGCTCCCGCTTTATGTCTCAGCGGCAACGCTGATTCCACGCCCGGATACCGAATGTCTGGTGGAGCAGGCGCTGGCGCGTTTGCCGGCTGCGGCCAGCCGCATTCTCGATCTCGGAACAGGAACGGGTGCTATCGGGCTGGCGCTTGCCTGCGAGCGTCCGGATTGTGATGTGACGGCAGTGGATGTGATGCCTGACGCGGTGACCCTGGCGCAGCGTAACGTGGCGCGTCTCGGGCTGACTAACGTGACCGTGCTGCAAAGCAGCTGGTTTAGCGCGCTGGAGACTCGCTCGTTCGAGATGATCGTCAGTAACCCGCCGTATATTGACGAGCACGACCCGCACCTTGCGCAGGGCGATGTTCGTTTCGAGCCATTGACGGCGCTGGTTGCGGCTAACGCAGGGTTAGCCGATCTTGATCACATAGTGACAACGTCACGGCAACATTTACTTCCCGGCGGCTGGCTGCTGGTGGAACATGGCTGGACGCAGGGGGAAGCCGTACGTGCGCTGTTTACGCAAGCGGGTTATACCGCAGTGGAAACCTGCCGCGACTACGGCGGTAATGAACGGTTGACGCTAGGCCAGTGGGCGTGAAACAAGGCTATCTGCCATTTACTGATAAAGGCGTAAGGCTGACTGAAAGGCGGTTTGGCGTTATCATCTACATTGTTTTGAGTTTTATCGCGCCCGGGGGTAGCTGTACGTTCGGGCGTTACTGGGGTAAGTCATGAAGTCCTTAGCCGATTTCGAATTTAATAAAGTGCCGCTTTGCGATGGCATGATCCTGATTTCGGAGATGATACGCGACGATTTTACGTCGCAGTACGTTTACGATGAACTGGAGAATCTGGTCAGCCTGGCGCGTGAAGAGATCAATCAGGCGCGCCCGCAGGACTGGCAATTAGAGAAGCTGCTTGAGCTTTTCTACGGCGAATGGGGTTTCTGCGACACGCGTGGCGTGTATCGCCTGTCTGACGCATTATGGCTGGACCAGGTCTTAAAAAACCGTCAGGGCAGCGCCGTTGCGCTGGGCTCTATTTTGCTGTGGGTCGCGCACCGTCTTGATATTCCACTGGTGCCGGTCATTTTCCCGACGCAGATGATCCTGCGGGCGGAGTGGCTGGACGGCGAGATGTGGCTCATTAATCCGTTTAACGGCGATACGCTGGATGAGCATACGCTGGACGTCTGGCTGAAAGGCAACATCAGCCCGGTCGCCGAGCTCTTTAACGAAGATCT
This sequence comes from Enterobacter cloacae complex sp. IR53030, assembly GCF_049238365.1. NCBI lineage: Bacteria > Pseudomonadati > Pseudomonadota > Gammaproteobacteria > Enterobacterales > Enterobacteriaceae > Enterobacter > Enterobacter cloacae complex sp. IR53030. Next base: position 107,586 of record NZ_JBMKHA010000009.1, on the reverse strand, counting down.
CGACGAGGCCGATAACGCCGAAGTGATCCGCAAGCTGCTGGATACGCTGAAATCAGCGCTGATGGAAGAGCGTCAGATGGAGCTTGCCTTGCGTGCCAGCGAAGTGCTGCTGCAGTTTAATCCGGAAGATCCCTACGAAATTCGCGACCGCGGGCTTATCTATGCCCAGCTCGACTGCGAACACGTTGCGCTGAACGATCTGAGCTATTTCGTTGAGCAGTGCCCGGAAGATCCGATTAGCGAAATGATTCGCGCGCAGATCAACGCGATCTCGCACAAACAAATTACACTGCATTAATCTTAATTCCGATTCACACCTGAATAAGGCGATCCTATGAAACAAAAAGTGGTTAGCATTGGTGATATCAAGGTAGCAAACGACCTGCCGTTCGTGCTGTTTGGCGGTATGAACGTGCTGGAATCCCGCGATCTCGCCATGCGTATCTGCGAGCACTACGTGACCGTGACCCAGAAGCTGGGCATCCCGTACGTGTTTAAGGCCTCTTTTGACAAAGCCAACCGCTCCTCCATTCACTCTTACCGTGGCCCGGGCCTGGAAGAGGGCATGAAGATTTTCCAGGAGCTGAAACAGACGTTTGGCGTGAAAGTGATCACCGATGTGCATGAGTCCTGGCAGGCACAGCCTGTAGCGGACGTGGTAGACGTGATCCAGCTTCCGGCATTCCTGGCCCGTCAGACGGACCTGGTGGAAGCGATGGCGAAAACCGGCGCGGTCATCAACGTGAAAAAACCACAGTTCGTGAGCCCTGGCCAGATGGGGAACATTGTCGACAAGTTTATCGAAGGCGGCAATGACAAGGTTATCCTGTGCGACCGCGGTGCAAACTTCGGTTATGACAACCTGGTCGTGGATATGCTGGGCTTCAGCGTGATGAAGAACGTCTCTAACCAGTCTCCGGTGATCTTCGACGTGACTCACGCCCTGCAGTGCCGTGACCCGTTTGGTGCCGCGTCTGGCGGCCGTCGCGCGCAGGTAACCGAACTGGCGCGCGCCGGTATGGCAACGGGTCTGGCGGGTCTGTTCATTGAAGCGCACCCGGATCCGGCTAACGCGAAATGCGATGGTCCTTCCGCACTGCCGCTGGATAAGCTGGAGCCGTTCCTGAAGCAGATCAAAGCGATTGACGATCTGGTGAAGAACTTCGACGAGCTTGATACCAGCAACTAATAAAAAAACCCGCTTCGGCGGGTTTTTTTATGGGGCATATTGCCGGGTGGCGCTGCGCTTACCTGGCCTACAAAACCTGTAGGCACTGCAAGCGAAGCGCCGCTGGGCAAAGAGGCTAGGCAAATATCGTCATCAGGTACGCCACAAACAGCGCCATATGTGCCGCGCCGTTCAGCACGTTGGTGCGTCCGGTGGAGAAGGAGATCTGGCACAGCAGCAGCGAGGCCACCATCACAATCATCTCCGGCGCGCCCAGCGCAAACTGCAGTTCGTTCCCCGTCATAAAGGCAATCAGCGTCACCACCGGTACGGTGAGTGATATGGTCGCCAGCACGGAGCCGAAGAACAGGTTCATTGCACGCTGCACCTGATTGTTCAACACCGCTTTCAGCGCCCCCAGTCCTTCAGGGGACAGGATCAGCAGCGCCACCAGGAAACCGGTAAAGGCCACCGGGGCGTTCAGCTCGGTTAACAGCGTCTCCAGCGGGTTGGCATTCATTTTGGTGACTGCAATAACCGCAATCAGATGCACGATCAGCCAAACCGTGTGCCACGCGCTGCTGTGTGCTGACGGCTTACCGTGGTGCGGGTCATCGTCGTCGCTGTCATCTTCATGTTCGTATACAAACAGGCTCTGGTGCGTTTTGGTCTGAATCAGCAGGAATACGCCGTACATGGCTGCGGAAATCAGCGCGACCAGCAGCGCCTGACCGGTGGAGAAGTTTGCACCTGGCAGCGCCATCGGGAAGACCAGCACGATAATTGCCAGCGGGAAGAGAGCAATCAGGTACTGTTTAATACCAAACAGGTTCATGTACTGGGTCGCAAATTTACGCCCGCCCAGTAACAGCGAGAAGCCCACCAGGCCGCCTGTCACAATCATAATGATGGAGTAGAGGGTATCGCGCATCAGCGTCGGGGCAGCATCGCCGGTCGCCATAAGCGCGGAAATCAGGCTGACTTCGAGAATAACAACGGAAAGACTGAGAATTAACGAACCGTACGGCTCGCCCAGACGGTGGGCTAATACGTCCGCATGGCGAACGACGCTAAATGCGCTGGTTAAAATACCGACCAGGGCAAGAATATTGATACCAACCACCACTGGCAGTGACTGACTGCTTCCCCAGAAGAGCAGCACAGCCAGTGCCAGAACCGGGAAAATGAGTGACGTCTCCTTGTGGCGGGTCTTTACCGCCTCGTGTGTTGCTGTCATGTGCTTCTCCATCAATGCAGGTGCTTGTAATTATAGATAGATTTTAAGGAGATTAAATTAACATAAATCTGTTAAATACCTTCTAATTTTTACTTAATTTTACCCTTTGTGATGTTTTTATTCTTTGAAGTCTATAATGCCATATCTCTCATAAATAAATATTAAATAACAACGAATTATAATTTTAATTTACTCATTAATTATTGTTGGGTGGCACCATGGCATATCGTCGTCCACACTTATCTCTTTACCGAAAAGAGAGGTTAGTGATGCCCTACAAAACGAAACGCGAATTACCTGATAACGTGAAAAATGTCCTGCCCGAGCACGCGCAGGATATCTACAAGGAAGCGTTTAACAGCGCCTGGGATCAGTACAAAGATAAAGACGATCGCCGGGATGATGCCAGCCGGGAAGAGACGGCGCATAAGGTCGCCTGGGCCGCAGTTAAACATGACTACGAGAAAGGAGACGATGATAAATGGCATAAAAAGAAATAGCTGTGAAATAATTCGCTGCCTTCATTTTGACTTTTCAGGCGGTTGAACTTCCGTTGTATTGCAACTGGTCCGCTAATTGCTTATCGTTATTTCACTGCTGGCGAAATGACCAGAAAAAAATGCCGGGAAGGCGCATTACAGATGTCGCAAGGAAGCATGCAGTGGCGGAGGTGTAAAGTGTTAACGCGTGATTTCTTAATGAAGGCAGATTGTAAGACGGCATTTGGTGCTATTGAGGAATCGCTTCTCTGGTCAGCTGAACAACGTGCGGCGTCGCTTGCTGCCACGCTTGCCTGCCGCCCGGATGATGGCCCGGTATGGATTTTTGGCTACGGTTCGCTGATGTGGAACCCGGCTCTGGAATTTGTCGAATCGGCAACGGGAACGCTGCCTGGCTGGCACCGCGCATTTTGTCTGCGCCTGACGGCCGGACGCGGCAGTGCGTGTCAGCCTGGTCGCATGCTTGCACTGAAAGAGGGCGGACGCACCACGGGCGTGGCGTATCGCCTCCCGGATGCCACGCTCGAAGAGGAGCTGACGCTGCTCTGGAAGCGCGAGATGATCACCGGCTGCTATATGCCGAGCTGGTGCAAGCTGGAGCTTGACGATGGACGTACCGTCAATGCGCTGGTGTTTATTATGGATCCACGCCATCCGCTGTATGAAGCGGATACCCGCACGCAGGTCATCGCCCCGTTGATTGCCGCCGCCAGCGGGCCGCTGGGCACCAACGCGCAGTATCTCTTCTCCCTCGATCAGGAGCTGACCCGCCTCGGCATGAAGGACGATTGTCTGAATGAGCTGGTGGTAAAGGTGAGGGCGCTGCTGGAAGGGAACCCTGTCAACAGCTCGCTGCGACCGGGTTTTGCCTGATAATACGCCCGGCTGGACGGGCGTTTACTCTTATGCTGCCACGTAGCTGACGGAATGCTCCAGCGACTGACTGTGGCTGTCGATCAGCACATCCCATGTGCCGGTATACGGCACGGTAAGCCACGCTTTATCATCCTGCACGGTCAGAATATCCGCCTGGGATTGCTTTTGCGCTTTTGAACTCATGAGATGTATGCGGCAGCGTTCTGAGCAACGCACCACTACCGTATCCCCGCCGAACAGTTTCAAACTTGTTTTTACCAGTGCCATTTTTTACCCCGTAGTCTTAAACAACGCTCTCCCTGCAGCCATATCCGAGCGTGATGTTGTTCACAATTCACTCGTTGCATAACACCAAAGGGGGAGAGTCGGGATGCTGATTTTGATCAAAAAATGGCATAACGATTAAACAAAAATGACAAAATCCCTCAAAAGCGAGGCTGGCGCGCGTTTTACCCGCGAAACGCGCGCCGGGGGAACATTAAATGCGGAAATGGCCGGCCGTTTCAGCAAGGTCGCCCGCCTGGCTCTGTAGGGCTCCCGCGGCGGCGGCGGACTGCACCACCAGCTCCGCGTTCTGCTGCACCATTCTGTCGAGATGCGTCACAGCGTGATTTATCTCATGGATGCCTTTCATCTGTTCGCTGGTGGCGATGGAGATTTCGCGCATGATGCCGGAGACGCTGCCGATGCTGGAGCGGATCTCATCCATGCTTTCACCGGCCAGATGCACATAGCGCGAACCAGTCGCCACGCTATCGGTGGTGGAATCAATCAGGGATTTGATCTCTTTCGCCGCCTGGGCGCTACGACTGGCGAGGTTACGCACTTCCCCGGCTACCACGGCAAATCCGCGGCCCTGCTCACCGGCACGCGCCGCCTCGACGGAGGCGTTCAGCGCCAGAATGTTGGTCTGGAAGGCGATACCGTCGATGACGCTGGTGATATCACCAATTTTTGCGGACGCCACTTCGATGGACTGCATCGTGCTGATGGCCTGAGAAACCACTTCACCACCGCGCGCTGCAGCCGCAGACGCTTTGCTTGCCTGATCGTTCGCTTCCGCTGCCGATTCATTCGATTGCGTGACGGAGGCGGTGATCTGCTCCACCGCGCTGGCGGTCTCGCGAAGGCTGGACGCCGCCTGCTCGGTACGCCCGGAAAGATCCTGGTTGCCAGCCGCAATTTCCTGCGCGGCATTTTTCACCGACGCGCTGGCGTCACGGAGTTGTACCATCACGACGGAAAGCTTATCGCTGAAGGCATTAAAGGCCTGCGCAATTTGCGCCACTTCATCATTGCCGCTGTCCGGCAAACGCTGGGACAGATCGTTGGTCCCGTTGGCAATGTTATGCATCGCATCACGAATGTCAGACAAGCGTTTCAGCAGACGGGCAATCAGGACGTGAACAATGGCGCCGCTCAGGAGTGCCAGGATCACCAGCGAAATCGCCGACGCTTTCAGCAGGGAACGCATGCCGGAGGTGGCATCGCTGTTGTCGAGCGCGACGACCAGCAGCCAGTTTGTGCCCGGCACGGCTGAGGCAATGAAGGTTTTGTCTACATCATTCAGGGTTCCGTCGACCGGATTACCGCGTTTCAGCGCCGCAAAGTCGATCCCTTTGATCGTCTCGGCAAACGGCTTCAGGGTCAAAGTCGGATCGTTGGCGGCAATCACGGTACCATCACTGTTCAGGAGCAGCCCGCTGCTGGCGGGTGTTGGGTGGATGCCGCGCACGTTTGCCACGACGCTATCCATGGCGACATCGCCCGCCACCACCGCTTTCAGGACGCCATTTTCTTTCACCGGTACAGCAAACGTCACCACCAGCTTTCCGGTACCGGCATCAACATAGGGTGCCGTCACTACCGGGCCGTCCGTGCTCACCACCTGCTGATACCAGGGACGAATGGTCGGATCATAATCCGCCGGGACACCCGCAGGTTCAGAAAACTTCGCCGTCTTGCTCGCATAACCCACATAGACGTTAGTGAATCCCCCCGCCTGCGCCAGTTGTTTAAACACCGGAACCGGGTCGTCAGCCAGCGCGACGCTTTGTGCGGAGGTAATCACCGTCATTTTGCTTTTGGCCCAGTCGGCAATCGCCATGTTGTGGCTGGCGCTGGTACTGGTCAATATATCGCGCTGTGACTGCTGGTTATCCTGGCGCGTGACCTGGAAGTTAATAATGGTATTGAGAAGAAGGGCGACGACAAGGCAACCTGTCGTCGTGGCGATAATACGTGCGCGAATCGATCTGAACATAAGTGAAATACCTGCTGTGTTGTTTCCATGCCTATCGGCAACCCCGCAGGTAAACTTGATGCTGAAACCGCGTCCATAAGAAAATAATATTTTTACGGGATTATTATTAAAAAGTTAATACTTTATCTGCGGTCAGCGTCCATTCGGCCAGCTCAACCAGCGTCCCGATTTCTACGCCCTCTATCAGCGGCAGAGTGGTAATCCCGCGTCCGTCGGTACAGGTCTTGCACAGTTTCACCGGCACATTTTGCGCGGTCAGGATCTCCAGCATCTGCTGAATGTTATAGCCTTCTGCCGGCTTTTGGCCCTTCAGCCCGGCGGTGACGGCATCCGACATTAAAAAAATCTGTAATGCCAGGTCGCTCTCTTTTTCACGTAGCGCAATGGCCAGACGCAGGCTGTTAAAAAGAGATTCGCTGCCGTAGGCCGCCCCGTTGGCGACGATCACAATCTTCTGCATGTTGACTCCTGTTCTTATAAAGGCACGAATATTGCTTAATTCTCCGGAGTTTCGCTGTCCGGGAGAGTAAGCATGACATTAATGGCTGGCATTTCGCCAGGTGCAACCGAATGGCTTCAGCGCGCGAGGCTGATGCGCCGGGAGCAGCTCAGCAAGCTGGCAGAGCTGAACGTGCTGGTGCACGGCATTAGCCAACTGGTACATATGCTACAGTGCGAGCGCGGGGCATCCAACGTCTGGCTCTGTTCACAGGGTAAGCTCTACGCGCCTGAATGCAAAGCCAGCCGGGCGCTGGTAGACGAAAATTTTGCTGCGCTGAATACGATACTTGGCAAGCAGTCCCTCCTCCCGGGGAGCGCCGTCTGCGAACGTATCGGTAATGCACTGCATACGCTGGACACACTTCCCGCGCTGCGTGACGGGGTGAGTCAACAAACCCTGACGGCCCCGCAGGCCATGGAACATTACTCCCGCATGCTTCGCCATCTGCTCAGTATCGTGCCGCAACTCAATGACAGCATTGACGATCCGCAAATCGCGGGCCGGTTTGTCGCCCTTTACAGCCTGATGCAGGGGAAAGAGCTGGCGGGACAAGAGCGGGCCCTGGGGGCGATAGGCTTCACGCAGGGTTTTTTTGATGACGTTACCCGCCAGAGACTGGTAGATCGCATTGACGGGCAGCAAGCCTGCTTTGAGATCTTCCTCTCCCACAGTCAGGCTGACGTTCAGGCCACTTTCTCCCTCAACTGCCAGCCCGACCGTGAGACGGAGCAACTCCGGCGCGTGGCCTGTACCCGCCAGCCTGCCGCGGATAATGGCCATACCGCGCTGGCGTGGTTTGCGCTGCAGACGGCGCGGCTGGAGCATCTGCGCGCGCTGGAGGAGACAATCATCGCCGATCTGATGGTCGCGGTGGATGAGCGGATTCAGCGTGACGAGGTCTATCCGCATCCCGCAGATGAACTAGAGGACCCGCTGGCGCATTACCCGGATAAACCCCTGCTGCCTCTGGTTCGCCAGCAGGCGCGCGAGATTGAGCAACTCTCCCGTCAGCTTGCGTCGCTGCGCGATACGCTTGAGGAGCGCAAAACCATTGATAAAGCAAAAAGCGTGCTGATGACCCACCAGAATATGAGTGAGGAGCAGGCCTGGACAGCTCTGCGCAAAATGGCGATGGACAAGAATCAGCGCATGGTGGATATCGCCCGGGCGCTGCTTACGGTGAAAAGCGTGTGGCAGATAACCCCAAAGGAGTAGCTGCACAATCAGTGGGCATGTTGTGCCTGATTGGGGTGCGTAATGGCGAGCAAAACCCGGCTGTCGGCCCTGAAACAGGGTGTTCAAACCTGGCATTGACTTTGCATTATTGAATTAACCATTTTTGACGGTGCGCCAACGGCGGTGCATCAGTCTTCGGGATAAAGGCGTCCAGCGGTGCTTCGGCACTGTGGGCGCTTTTTTTTGGCTTTTTTTCAGGAGTGGTCATGGCGGATTTGTCGAGACGACGGTTTTTGCAGGCCAGCATGCTGGCGAGTGGCGCAGTGTTATTACCGGGTGTCATGCAGGCTGCCTGGGCGGCAGGCTCGGATAAACCGGAGCAGGAGACGGTACGTATCGGGTTTATCCCGCTGACCGACTGTGCGCCGGTGGTTATCGCAGCCCTGAAAGGCTTTGATAAAAAATACGGTATCACCATCGTCCCCACCAAAGAGGCGAGCTGGGCAGCTGTACGCGACAAGCTGGTGGCGGGGGAGCTGGACGCCGCGCACATTCTTTACGGTCTGCTGTACGGGCTTGAACTGGGTATTGCAGGCAAGCCGCAGCAGATGGCAAACCTGATGACGCTTAACCAGAACGGTCAGGCCATTACGCTCTCCAGCGATCTGGCGGAGAAGGGGGTTCGCGATCTTGACGGGCTGAAAACGCTGGTCGGGCAGCAGGCGCCTGGCACTTACACTTTCGCGCACACCTTCCCGACTGGAACGCACGCCATGTGGCTTTACTACTGGCTGGCGAGCGCAGGCATTAACCCCTTCGATGACGTGCGCACAGTGGTGGTGCCGCCGCCGCAGATGGTGATGAACATGCGCATTGGCAACATGGTGGGCTTTTGCGTCGGTGAGCCGTGGAACGCGAGGGCGATTAACGACCGCATTGGCTTCACCGCTGCCACGTCGCAGTCCATCTGGGCGGATCATCCTGAAAAAATTCTCGGCACGCGTCGCGACTGGGTGGAGAAAAATCCGCACACCGCCCGGGCGCTGGTGAGTGCCGTGATGGAAGCCGCGCGCTGGATTGAGGCGTCCCCGGAAAACAAACGTGAAACCGCGCAGATCCTCTCGCGCCGGGCGTGGCTCAACTGCAAAGAACAGTATCTCACCGGGCGAATGCTCGGGGAATACGACAACGGCCTGGGGCAGCGCTGGCAGGACGCACACCCGATCCGTTTCTTCAACGAGGGTGCCGTCAGTTATCCGTATCTCTCTGACGGCATGTGGTTCTTAACCCAGTTCCGCCGCTGGGGCTTGCTTAAAACCGCGCCGGATTACGTGGGTATTGCGCAGCGCATTAACCAGACCGCGGTCTGGCAGGATGCTGCCACCGCCGTCGGCGGACTCTCCACTCCCTCATCACCGTATCGCAGCAGCACGCTGATGGACGGTACCGTCTGGAGCGGAACCGATCCGGAAGGGTACGCCAACCGTTTTGCCATTCACCGTAAAGGGGCCTGATTATGCCGCATCTGCAAAACACAAAACCACAAGAGAAGCCTGAGAGCGGGGAGGTGATTGTCCTGCCACCGTTACAGGTTCGTCGTCGTACGCCTGCGTTGGCGCGTCGAATGAATGATGTTTTACAGCGCGTCATTCCGGCGTTTCTGGGGCTGGGGCTGCTGGTGGTGCTCTGGCAACTGGCGGCGATAAACAGCAAAGGCTTCCCGACGCCGCTCAGCACGCTCGACTCGGCCATAACCCTGTTCGCCGATCCGTTTTATCGCGACGGGCCAAACGATATGGGCATAGGCTGGAACGTGCTTGCGTCACTGCAGCGCGTCGCCATCGGCTTTGGTCTGGCAGCGCTGGCGGGGATTCCGCTGGGCTTTCTGATTGGCCGCTTCACCTTTTTCTCGCGCATGTTCAACCCGCTAATTGCCCTCCTGCGGCCGGTTAGCCCGCTGGCCTGGCTGCCCATCGGCCTGCTGCTGTTCCAGAAAGCGGAGCCAGCATCAAGCTGGACCATATTTATCTGCTCCATCTGGCCGATGGTCATCAACACCGCGGAAGGGGTGCGCCGTATTCCACAGGACTACCTCAACGTCGCCCGGGTACTGCAACTCTCTGAGTGGACCATCATGCGCCGCATTCTCTTTCCTGCCGTGCTGCCTGCGGTGCTGACCGGGGTACGCCTCTCCATCGGTATTGCCTGGCTGGTGATTGTCGCCGCCGAGATGCTCACCGGAGGCTTAGGCATCGGCTTCTGGATCTGGAACGAGTGGAACAACCTCAACGTCGAAAACATTCTCATCGCCATCGTCATTATTGGCGTGGTCGGGTTGCTGCTGGAGCAGGGGCTGATGCTGATTGCCCGTCGCTTTAGCTGGCAGGAAAAATAAGGAGCGAAGATGAAACCATTAATTCAGGTCCAGGGCGTGAGCCAGCGCTTTTCTACTGCCAGCGGCGAGTTTCTGGCGCTGCAAAACGTTTCGTTTGATATTCACGAGGGCGAAACCGTCAGTTTGATCGGCCACTCCGGCTGCGGCAAATCGACGCTGCTGAACCTTATTGCCGGCATTACGCTGCCGACGGAAGGTGGGCTTATCTGCGACAACCGCGAAATTGCCGGGCCGGGCCCCGAGCGCGCGGTGGTGTTTCAGAACCATTCCCTGCTGCCATGGCTCACCTGCTTTGACAACGTCGCCCTGGCGGTGGATCAGGTGTTCCGTCACACCATGAGCAAGTCTGAGCGTAAAGCGTGGATCGAGCACAACCTCGACCGCGTGCAGATGGGGCATGCCTTGCATAAGCGCCCGGGGGAGATCTCCGGCGGCATGAAGCAGCGCGTGGGCATCGCCCGCGCGCTGGCGATGAAGCCAAAAGTGCTGCTGATGGATGAACCGTTCGGCGCGCTGGATGCGCTGACGCGAGCCCATCTGCAGGACTCGGTGATGCAGATCCAGCAGGCATTGAACACCACTATCGTGCTGATTACCCACGACGTAGATGAGGCAGTGCTGCTTTCCGATCGCGTGCTGATGATGACCAACGGCCCGGCGGCGACCGTCGGAGAGATCCTGCGCGTTGATCTGCCGCGTCCGCGCAACCGGGTTCAGCTGGCGGACGACAGCCGCTACCACCACATGCGTCAGCAGATCCTCCATTTCCTCTACGAAAAACAGCCGAAAGCGGCGTAACGAGGGGGCTTTGATGCGACTGGTCATTATCGGGAATGGAATGGCGGCCACCCGGCTGATTGACGGGCTAACCGGGCGGGCCTCGGGTCGTTTTGCTATCACCGTCGTCGGTGATGAGCCTGAGCATGCCTATAACCGCATTCAGCTTTCGCCGGTGCTGGGGGGCGAGAAAGCGGCAGCGGATATCTGTCTTCAGGATGAGGACTGGTACCGGGTACGTGGCGTTACGGTGCTGCGGGGCGAAAGGGCGCTTGCCGTGGACGTGGTCTCACGGGAAGTGCGAACCGCCACCCGCACGCTGGGCTGGGATGCCCTGGTATTTGCCACCGGTTCAACGCCTTTTGTTCCGCCGATCCCCGGCGGTGATGCGCCTCAGGTGTTCACGTTCCGCACCCTGGAGGATACCTGCGCCATTCAGGCAGTTTCCGGTCCGGCGGTGGTGCTGGGGGGCGGCGTGCTTGGGGTTGAGACTGCGGCAGCACTGGCACGCTCAGGTGACAACGTCACGCTCGTTCATCGCGGTCCGTGGCTGATGGAACAACAGCTGGATCAAAAGGCTGGCGCGCTGCTGGAGGAGGCGCTGGCGGAACGGGGCGTGCGCTGTGAGCTTGCCTCCGGCATCTCGGCGATTAACGACAACACCGTGACGTTGCTCAATGGACGCAGTATTGCTGCGGCGCGCGTGGTGCTGGCGACCGGCGTGCAGCCCAACATTGACCTGGCAAAGGCCAGCGGCCTTCATTGCGCGCGCGGGATTGTGGTGAATCACCAGATGCAGACCTCCGCGCCGGACATCTATGCCATTGGCGAGTGCTGCGAAATTGATGGCCAGACGTTTGGCCTGGTCGCCCCCTGTCTGGCGCAGGCCGATATCCTCGCCGCACGGCTGGCGGGCGACACCACTGCGCCGTTTACCCTCACCGACAACGGTGTGCGCCTCAAGGTGACCGGCGTGGAGCTGTTCAGCCTGGGTCGCGCGGCGGAGCAGGAGGGCGACGTGGTCTGGCGTTCATGGGATCCGCTGACGCGTCACTATCGTCGCTTACTGATCCATCAGGGGACGCTGGCTGGCGTGCTGCTGATGGGAGATTGCCGCCACGCGGTGACATTTACCGATTTACGGGCAACGGCTGCGCCCGCACACGCGGACTGGCTGTTCGATCGATTCACTACGCAACCACAGGTTGCAGGACAGAACGCTATGACAAAACCTACTCTGGTGGTGGTTGGGCACGGTATGGTCGGCCATCATTTTCTCGAAGATTGCGTTAACCGCAACTTACATCAGCAGTATCAGATCGTGGTCTTTGGTGAAGAGCGCTATGCCGCCTATGACCGCGTGCATCTGTCCGAGTATTTTGGCGGCCGCAGTGCGGATTCGCTCTCGCTGGTGGCAGGGGATTTTTTTGCTGATAACGGCATTGAGCTGCGCCTGTCGCAGCAGATTGTCGCCATTGACCGCGACGCGCGCGTGGTGCGTACCGCCAGTGGGCATGAAACGCACTGGGATAAACTGGTGCTGGCGACCGGCTCATACCCGTTTGTCCCGCCGGTACCGGGTAACGATCTGCCGGGCTGTTTTGTCTACCGCACGCTCGACGATCTCGACAACATTGCGGCCCATGCGGCGGGTGCGCGTCGCGGGGTCGTCATCGGCGGCGGGCTGCTGGGGCTGGAGGCAGCAAACGCCCTGAAACAACTCGGGCTCGACACTCACGTGGTGGAGTTTGCGCCCAATCTGATGGCGGTTCAGCTCGATAACGACGGCGCGTCGATGCTGCGCAAGAAAATCGAGGCGCTGGGCGTGGGCGTTCACACCGCTAAAGCCACCACGGAAATTGCGTCGACGGATGACGGGCTGGTGCTGCGCTTTGCCGATGGCGAAGCGCTGGAAACGGACCTGGTGGTCTTTTCTGCCGGTATCCGTCCGCAGGACGCGCTGGCGCGCAGCAGCGGGCTGGCTATCGGCGAGCGCGGCGGGATCTGCATTGACGATGGCTGCCAGACTTCCGACCGTGACGTGTTTGCCATTGGCGAATGCGCGTTGTGGGAAGGGAAAATCTTTGGACTGGTTGCCCCGGGCTACCAGATGGCACGCGTGGCCGCCGCCGCGCTGGCAGGGGAGGATAAAACCTTCACCGGCGCGGATATGAGCACCAAACTCAAGCTGCTGGGCGTGGATGTGGCGTCGTTTGGCGACGCTCACGGGCGCACGCCGGGGGCGCTGAGCTACCAGTGGACGCACGGCCCGCAGCAAATCTACAAGAAAATCGTGGTCAGCCACGACAGCAAAACGCTGCTCGGCGGCGTGCTGGTGGGTGATGCCAGCGAATACGCCACGCTGGTGCAGATGATGCTCAATGGAATCAGCCTGCCGAAAGCGCCGGAAACCCTGATATTACCCGCATCCTCAGGCAGCGCGCCAAAAGCGCTGGGCGTGGCGGCGCTGCCGGAAAGTGCGCAGATCTGTTCGTGTCATAACGTCAGCAAGGGCGATATTTGCCAGGCCGTGAGCGCGGGCGCAACGGATATCGGTGCCATCAAACAGTGCACCAAAGCGGCGACCGGTTGCGGGGGCTGTAGTGCGCTGGTGAAGCAGGTGATGGAGTTTCAGCTTGCTGAACAGGGCGTGGAGGTGAAAAAGGATATCTGTGAACACTTCCCCTGGTCACGCCAGGAAATTTACCACCTGGTGCGCGTCAACCATATCCGCACCTTTGACCAGCTCATCAGCCGCTACGGTCAGGGACACGGGTGCGAAATCTGTAAGCCGCTGGTCGGTTCCGTGCTGGCTTCCTGCTGGAACGAGTATCTGCTTAAACCGGCACATTTGCCGCTGCAGGACACCAACGACCGTTACTTTGCCAATATTCAGAAGGACGGAACCTATTCCATCGTGCCGCGTATGCCCGCCGGGGAAGTGACCGCCGACGGGCTGATCGCCATCGGCCAGATTGCAAAGCGCTATAGCCTTTACAGCAAAATCACTGGCGGGCAGCGTATTGACCTCTTTGGCGCCACTCTGGAACAGCTACCGGAGATCTGGCAGGCGCTGGTGGAAGCCGGATTTGAGACCGGCCACGCTTACGGGAAATCTCTGCGCACGGTGAAATCCTGCGTTGGGTCGACCTGGTGCCGCTATGGCGTGCAGGACTCCACCGGCCTCGCGGTCAAACTGGAGCACCGTTACAAAGGCCTGCGCGCGCCGCACAAAATCAAAATGGCGGTTTCCGGCTGTACCCGCGAGTGTGCCGAGGCGCAGAGCAAAGACGTGGGCGTCATTGCCACCGATAAAGGCTGGAACCTCTACCTGTGCGGCAACGGCGGCATGAAGCCGCGCCATGCGGATCTTTTCGCCAGCGATCTGGACGATGAAACGCTGATCCGTACCGTTGACCGGTTCCTGATGTTCTACATCCGCACGGCGGATCGCCTGCAGCGCACCAGCACCTGGATGGACAACCTGGAAGGCGGCCTCGACTATCTGCGCGAGGTGATCCTCGAGGACAGTCTGGGTATTGCCGACGAACTGGAGCAGGAGATGGCCCGGGTGGTAGAAACCTACCAGTGCGAATGGCAGACCACGCTCAACGATCCCAACCGTCTGGCGCTGTTCCGCACCGCTGTGAACGACACTGCCGCAGAGCAAGGCAAACGCTGGCAGGAAATCTGCGGTATCGAGGATATCCCCGAACAGGCGGGCATTGGCGCGCGTCTTGGTCACAATGCGATTGCGCTGTTCCGCTTTGGCAAAACCGTTTATGCCCTCGACGACCTGGAGCCAGGAAGCCGTGCGAACGTGCTTTCTCGCGGCATTCTTGGCGATGCGGCGGGGGAGCCGGTGGTGATCTCTCCGCTTTATAAACAGCGCATTCGTCTGCGCGATGGCTGTCAGGTTGAAAATGGTGAGCCTGCGGTACGCGCCTGGCCGGTGAAAATTGAAAACGGCAAAGTGTGGGTCGGTAACGATGCCCTGGTCATGCGTGCGGAGGCTTCATGACAGAAACCCGGACAACATGCCCCTACTGCGGGGTGGGCTGCGGCGTGGTCGCCCGCGTGGAAGGCGGCGTGGTCAGCGTTCGGGGAGATGAAACCCATCCGGCGAATTTTGGTCGCCTGTGCGTGAAAGGGGCCGCCCTGGGGGAGACAACCGATTTACAGGGGCGGCTTTTGCGCCCGGTCCTTGACGGTAATGAGGTGGACTGGACGCAGGCACTGGAGGCGGCAGGTGAACGGCTCCAGCACATTATCGACAGATGGGGGCCGCAGGCGGTGGCGTTCTACGCGTCCGGCCAGCTGTTAACCGAGGATTACTACGCCGCTAACAAGCTGATGAAGGGGTTCATCGGGGCGGCGAACATTGATACCAACTCCCGGCTCTGCATGTCGTCAGCGGTGGTGGGTTATAAACGTGCCTTCGGTGAGGACGTGGTGCCGTGCAGTTACGAGGACGTGGAGAACAGCGATCTGGTGGTACTGGTGGGCTCGAATGCCGCCTGGACGCACCCTGTTCTGTACCAGCGGCTGGTGCAGGCAAAGCAAACTAATCCGCAGATGAAGGTGGTGGTGATTGACCCGCGTGAAACGGTTACCTGTGATATCGCTGACCTGCATCTGGCGCTAAAACCCGGCAGCGATGCGGGGCTGTTTGTGGGGTTGCTCAATGTGATCCAGGGAACCGACGCGTGGCCGATGGCCCGCGTGGCGGCGTTTTGCGACCTTCCTGTGCAGGATATTAGTGTGTTTTATGACTGGTTTGTCACCGCGCCACGCGCGATCACGCTCTACACCATGGGGATCAACCAGTCATCGAGCGGTAGCGACAAGTGTAACGCCATCATCAACGTCCATCTTGCCAGCGGAAAATTCAACCGCCCGGGCTGCGGTCCGTTTTCGCTGACCGGACAGCCAAACGCCATGGGCGGACGGGAAGTGGGCGGGCTGGCAAATCAGCTGGCGGCGCACATGAACTTTGAGCCGGACGACCTTTCGCGGGTGGCGCGTTTCTGGGGAACGGAAAGGCTGGCGCAGACGCCAGGCCTGATGGCGGTTGAACTGTTCGATGCCATTGCCCGTGGCGAAGTGAAGGCGGTGTGGATCATGGGCACCAACCCAGCGGTCTCGCTGCCGGACAGTCACGCCGTATGTCAGGCGCTGGCAGGCTGCCCGCTGGTGATTGTTTCTGAGGTCATGAACGATACCGACACCAGCCGGTTCGCCCATATCTGTTTTCCGGCGCTGGCCTGGGGGGAGAAGGACGGCACTGTGACCAATTCCGAGCGGCGTATTTCGCGCCAGCGCGCCTTTCTGCCTGCACCGGGAGAGGCAAAACCGGACTGGTGGATCGTCGCGCAGATTGCAAAACGGCTTGGTCACGGCGATGCCTTTGCCTGGCAACATCCGCACGAGATTTTTTGCGAGCACGCGGCGCTGACGGCCTTTGAAAATGACGGCACGCGGGCATTGAACCTGCATGACCTGGCTGAACTTACCCGCGAAGCGTGGGAGCGGCTGGAGCCGTATCAGTGGTCAACGGGGGATTTTCCGCGTCGAAACCTGGTGCCGGTCGATCCGGTCCAGCACGGTGCGGCGGTCAGCACGCTGTACCCGGTGCTCCTCAATACCGGACGCATCCGCGATCAATGGCACTCCATGACCCGGACGGGGTATGTGCCCCGGCTGATGCAGCATATCGCGGAGCCGTTTGTTGAGGTCTGCGCCAGCGATGCCGTGCGGTTCTCGTTGTGTGATGGCCAGCTGGCGCGGATCAGTTCGCCGCGCGGCGTGATGGTCGCCAGAGTGCGAGTCAACCGCGGCATCCGGCAAGGCGAGGTGTTTGCCCCGATGCACTGGAACGCCGTGTTTGCCCGTCAGGGAAAGGTGAATGCGCTGGTGGAAGGGCGCTGCGATCCGGCGTCGGGCCAGCCGGAGAGCAAACAAACCGCCGTTCGGATTATGCCCTGGCTGCCCGCCTGGCAAGGGGTGCTCTATACCCACGAACAGCCGGCGTTACCATCCTGGGTTCACTGGTGGCGTAAAGCCTCGCATCTGACGGTATCAGGAGATAAACCGTTGCTGTCGTGGCTCATGAACTACGCCAGCAGTCGGGGCTGGCAGTTACAGGTTGCTCAAACCGGCGAACGCAGTAGCGTGCTTGCCTGGCATGAAGGTCAGCTGATGCTCGGCTTCTGGGAAGGCACCACGTTACCGGAGCTGGTACACCCGATCATTGACGCTGCTTTTCGCTCGCCCCCCACGACGCCTGCAGAGCGTCATGCGCTGCTGAACGGGCAGGGTGTGGAGGAGACGGCGGATCCGGGACGCATTATCTGTAGCTGCTTCAGCGTCGGAGAAAATGCGATTCGGGAGGCGATAGCCGGAGGGTGCGAAAGCGTCGCCGCGCTGGGGGCAACGTTACGGTGCGGCACGAACTGTGGCTCCTGCGTTTCGGAGTTGAAAGGACTGTTTGGATGATGGTGTAAGCGCGTCGGGTGGCGTAGCCGCCACCCGACAATCAGTTTCAGGATAATCCTGAAATTTCCGCCAGAACTGCATTTCCAGGCTTATCGCGTTAACATAATAAGAGTTTATCCATAAACACAGGTTCTTTTTTACGACGTTGATGGTTGTATCGTCCCGCATTCGTTTTCTGCTCTTACTCCCCCTTCTTACGGCCGGAGCCGTTCACGGTGCGCCGCGTTCCTTTATCCAGCAGGCACAAAATCCTTTTGATAATAACGGGGATAATCTGCCCGACCTGGGTATGGCTGCTCCCTCAGGGGAAGGGGAAAAGCACCTGGCCGAAATGGCGAAAGCCTTTGGTGAAGCCAGTATGACCGACAACGGCCTGACAACGGGCGAGCAGGCGCGTCAGTTTGCCTTTGGTCAGGTGCGCGACGCGGTGAGCGGCGAAGTGAACCAGCAGATTGAGTCCTGGCTGTCGCCCTGGGGGAACGCCAGCGTCAATTTACTGGTGGATAACGAGGGCAAATTTAACGGCAGCAGCGGGAGCTGGTTTATCCCCTGGAACGATAACAACCGTTACCTGAGCTGGAGCCAGCTTGGCCTGACGCAGCAGACGGATGGCCTGGTCAGTAACGCCGGAATCGGCCAGCGCTGGGTCGCCGGAAAATGGCTGCTGGGCTATAACACCTTCTACGATAATCTGCTGGACGAAAACCTGCAGCGTGCCGGACTGGGCGCCGAGGTGTGGGGGGAGAATCTGCGCCTGTCAGCGAACTATTACCAGCCGTTTGCCGGATGGCGCGACAGATCTGATGTTCAGGAACAGCGAATGGCGCGGGGATATGATGTCACCGCCAAAGCCTGGCTGCCGTGGTTTCATCACCTGAACACCAGCGTCAGCGTCGAGCAGTATTTTGGCGACAACGTTGATCTCTTCAACAGCGGAACCGGCTATCACAACCCGGTGGCGGTCAATCTTGGGCTTAACTATACCCCGGTTCCGCTGGTCACGCTGACCGCCGCGCATAAGCAGGGTGAAAGCGGCGAAAGCCAGAATAACCTCGGCCTGAAGCTTAACTACCGCTTTGGCGTGCCGCTGGTAAAGCAACTCTCCGCCAGTGAAGTTGCGGCCACGCGTTCTCTGCGTGGCAACCGCTATGATTCCCCCGAGCGCAACAGCCTTCCGATTATGGAGTTCCGCCAGCGTAAAACGCTGTCCGTCTGGCTGGCAACGCCGCCGTGGGATCTGAAAGGGGGGGAAACCGTCATGCTGAAGCTACAGATTCGTAGCACGCACGGCATCCGTCAGATCCACTGGCAGGGCGATACCCAGGCACTGAGCCTGACGTCGCCCGGGAAGGGTAACAGCAGCGACGGCTGGAGCGTGATTATGCCTGCCTGGAATGAGGCAGAAGGCGCGACAAACCGCTGGCATCTTTCGGCGGTAGTGGAAGATGAGAAGGGCCAGCGCGTCTCGTCCAATGAGATCACGCTTGCGGTGGTGCAGCCGTTGATCGCTATACCTGACGACGACCCGCGCTGGAAGCTGCTGCCGGATGAGTAATCCTTAAAAAATGCGTTCCTGATGTACCCACACGGCGGCCTCAACGCGGGATTTTAACTTCATTTTCTTCAGCATATGCTTCACATGCACTTTGACCGTGCTTTCGGTGATATCCAGACGGCGGGCGATCATTTTATTCGGCAGCCCCTGGGCAATTAGTTTGAGAATATCGCGTTCGCGCGGTGTTAACTGGCTGACGTCACGGTCAGACGTGGCGCGGTTGGCCCGCAGGCTGGCGGCCAGCACCGGCGTCAGGGCTTCACTCAGCACCATCTCGCCGGCCGCAGCCTGCTGCAGTGCTTTAAGCAGATCTTCCGGCTCCATATCTTTCAGCAGATAACCATCCGCGCCGCGCTTCAGCGCCGTGACCACATCTTCTTCATGGTTCGAGACGCTAAAGACGACGATGCGTCCGGAAAGCGATTTTTCCCGCAGCTTGTCGAGGGTCTCCAGGCCGTTCATGCCGGGCATGTTCAGATCGAGCAGGATCAGATCGGGATCGAGGGACTCGGCGAGCTCAATGCCCTGTTCCCCGTTGCTGGCTTCGCCAACTACGGTAATATCGGGTGCCATGCTGACCAGCTGTTTTACGCCAGTACGCAGCATCGGATGGTCGTCGATCAACAGGATGGATGCCGGTTCCTGATTAGTCATGGGTTTCTCCTTGAGAAGTTGTAAGCGGTTTTTCGGGAATAAAGGTGACCACGACTTCCGTGCCACCCGTCTCTCTCCGGCGAACCTGACAATCACCGCGCAGGCTTTGGGCGCGGTCTCGCATAATGATTAAACCATAGTGGTTCGTGCGCTCGGCATTTTCCGGCACGCCGCGGCCGTTGTCGTGAACCGTGAGTCTGACCTGGTTAGCGTGCTGGCTGACGGTGACCGTGACCGCCGTCGCTTCCGCGTGTTTAAGCACGTTGCTGAGCGCTTCACGGGCGATCTGCAGTAGATGAATGGCCTGATGTGACGGGACAAATCGCGGCGGCAGCTGGTAATCCAGCTTCACCGGGAACCCCAGCCGGGCGCTAAACTCCTGACAGCTGGCTTCCAGCGCCGGACGCAGGCCCGGCTCGGTCAGCTGCAGGCGGAAGGTGGTCAGCAGCTCACGCAGCTGTACCCAGGAGGTATTCAGCTCGTTGCGTATCTGGCTGAGCAGCTGTTTATTACTGTCCGGCATCTGCGCATCCTGCATCTGCAGGCAGCTTACCTGCATTTTCATACAGGAGAGCGACTGGGCGATCGAGTCATGCAGCTCGCGGGCGATGGTGGCGCGTTCTTCCATAACGATGAGCTGCTGCTGTTTTTCCTGATGCCTGTCGAGCGCCAGCGTGGCCGTTAGCTGTTCAACCAGCGTATCAACCAGCTGTTGCTGATCGTGGCTCAGGTGACGCCCGGCGGGCAGGGTCGCCAGCAGAATACCGTACTGGGTATGGCTGTCCGTTAGCCGCCATTTCAGCGTCGTGCCGCCAGTGGTCGACGGCGGCAGGCCGCGAGGGCATAAATGACAGCCTTTATCATCACAGGACATGTCGGACTGACAGGTAAACTCCTGATGATTATCTTCATCTTCCACGTCGTAAACGCGCAGTTCCAGGTCATGCAGCAGGGTCAGATTTTGCAGGCCATTCAGCACCGGGGAGAGGCGTTCACAGAGCGGCACCTGCATGTGCAGCCGGCGGTTGGCCTGCCACAGGAAAGAGAGGATTTCGTTTTTCTGCTCCAGCCCGGCCGTTTTTTCCTGTACGCGCTGCTCAAGCACCGCGTAGCTTTCGGACAGCTCTGCCGACATGGTGTTGAGCGCCTGGCCGAGCATCGCCATTTCGTTGCGTCCGCTGATGTGCGTGCGCTGGGTAAAATCCCGGGCGGTTACCGCCCGGGCCATGGCCAGCAGCTGTTTCCACGGATTCAGCAGCCGCGCGCGGAGCCAGATAATGGTGAAGATCAGCAGCAGGCCCATAAACAGGGCCATGGCACGGTGTACCATCACCACCCGATCGATGCGTAATTCAGTGGTTTGGTCAAAAGAGGAGACCAGGGCATCAATGCGTGAGACAAAACCCGCCACGTCCTGCGCGACCGTCTCCGGGCTTTGCGCCTGTTTCAGTCCGGGGTCCAGTTGGGTGTGCCAGTAGCCCTGAAGGGCTTTAAGCTGGGATTGCTGACCGGCGCGGATGGCTGCATTTTCCAGTTCAGGACTGAAAGCCGTGCGCTCCATTTCATCAATGAGAGGCTGGTCGTCCTGCGTCAGAGGCACCGACGCCAGCAGACGGTAACTCTGCATGCGTAGCGAGCCTGCCTCATTGATGGCATGCGCATTACCCTGTACCCCTTGTACCAGCCAGCCGGAAATCGCCATGCCGGTCACGCCGAGTGCTGTGGACAGCAAAACGATCAGGGCTAACTGATTGACGAGTGTCAGCGGTGATAAACATCTTTTTAACATAGAGTTGCCGGGCTCCTGACGTGGCCTGCTTGCAGGAATGGCGCTATTCTGGTGCATACCCTGGAGTATACCCATACCTATAAATGATTACTCCTAAATTGTCAGTGGAGTATGCGTCAGAGGGTAGGGGAAGCAGGGACGCGTCAGCGCCGTGAAAAACAACGTCTTTTTGACCTGATTTGCCTACTCACTAAGGATAAGACCTTTTTTCGTGCCGCAAATCCTCGCACTTTTCCTTTGATTTATATCAACTTACCGCCGCCCTAAAACCCTAATGTTTGCAGCATCATTCGAGAATCAGAGGTGTCTATGAGTCACTCATCCGCTCCCGAAAGGGAAAATGGTGCCGTTATTACAGACTGGCGTCCAGAGGATCCGGCGTTCTGGCAACAGCGCGGCCATCGTGTAGCAAGCCGGAATCTGTGGATTTCCGTTCCGTGTCTGTTATTAGCGTTTTGCGTATGGATGTTGTTTAGTGCAGTGGCGGTAAATCTGCCAAAAGTTGGGTTTACGTTCACAACCGATCAGCTGTTTATGCTGACCGCGTTGCCGTCACTGTCTGGCGCGCTGCTGCGCGTTCCTTACGCCTTTATGGTGCCGGTCTTTGGTGGCCGTCGCTGGACGGCATTCAGTACCGGGATCATGATCGTGCCTTGCGTGTGGCTCGGCTTCGCGGTGCAGGATACGTCCACGCCGTTTAGCGTGTTCGTGATCATCTCCCTGCTGTGCGGTTTTGCGGGTGCGAACTTCGCCTCCAGTATGGCGAACATCAGCTTTTTCTTCCCGAAAGCGAAACAGGGTGGCGCGCTGGGCATTAACGGTGGTCTGGGCAACATGGGCGTGAGCGTGATGCAGCTGATCGCGCCGCTGGCGATCTCGGTGTCCATTTTTGCTGCCTTTGGTGGCGGTGGCGTTGAACAGGCGGATGGTTCTTCCCTCTACCTGCAGAACGCCGCCTGGATTTGGGTGCCGTTCCTGGTGGTCTTCACCCTGGCAGCGTGGTTCTTTATGAACGATCTGTCTGCGTCGAAGGCGTCACTGAGTGAACAGCTGCCGGTGCTGAAACGTGGACACCTTTGGGTTATGGCGCTGCTGTATCTGGCCACCTTCGGGTCGTTTATCGGTTTCTCTGCCGGTTTCGCCATGCTGTCGAAAACCCAGTTCCCGGACGTGCAGATCCTGCAATTCGCCTTCTTTGGTCCATTTATTGGCGCGCTGGCTCGCTCACTGGGCGGCATGGTTTCTGACCGTCTGGGCGGTACCCGCGTGACGCTGGTGAACTTTGTCGTGATGGCTGTCTTCTGTGCGTTGCTGTTCCTGACGCTGCCAGCGGACGGACAGGGCGGAAACTTCATCGCCTTCTTCGGCGTGTTTATGGTGCTGTTCCTGACGGCCGGTTTGGGGAGTGCGTCCACCTTCCAGATGATCTCCGTGATCTTCCGTAAGCTGACGATGGATCGCGTGAAAGCGCAGGGTGGAAGCGAAGAGCAGGCGATGCGTGAAGCGGCGACGGATACCGCTGCTGCGCTGGGCTTTATCTCTGCCATCGGTGCCATTGGCGGCTTCTTTATCCCGAAAGCGTTCGGTATTTCGCTTGACCTGACCGGTTCCCCGGCGGGTGCGATGAAAGTGTTCCTTGTGTTCTATATCGCCTGCGTTGTGATTACGTGGCTGGTATATGGCCGTAATACCAAGAAAAATAAGTAAGTGTGATTATCCGTTTGCGCGGCCTTGGGGCCGCGTTTTTTTGTTCTGGAAGTAGTTACAACATACTGATGGGTTTCACAGAAGTGCGCCGGTAACACTGTGATCGCCGTCGCCTTGCAGGGAGGTCTACCCCTTAATACCTGAGATGTTAAATTTTGCCGTGGTTATTGTACGATGAAATGAAAATATCATTAAAAATCATATTATTATGAATTTTTAAAATCTACCGCTTTGGTGGTATTTTGCCTAACCCCACCCCTGAAAGTCCCTCGTCGTCTTGATCGTTATCAATTCTCCTCCTCTTTCAGAGCGTTACCTTCGCTGCAAATCAGCAATGTCGATTTAGAGAGCCACAGGCTCCACACAGGAGATACCCGATGAGCAAATTTTTGGACCGGTTTCGCTACTTCAAACAGAAGGGTGAAACTTTTGCCGATGGGCACGGCCAGGTTCTGGATACCAACCGGGACTGGGAAGACGGTTACCGTCAACGCTGGCAGCATGACAAAGTTGTCCGTTCTACCCACGGCGTAAACTGCACTGGCTCATGTAGCTGGAAGATTTTCGTTAAAAACGGTCTGGTGACCTGGGAAATGCAGCAGACCGACTATCCGCGCACCCGCCCGGATATGCCGAACCACGAACCGCGCGGCTGCCCGCGTGGCGCCAGCTACTCCTGGTATCTCTATAGCGCTAACCGTCTGAAATACCCGCTGATGCGTAAGCGTCTGATGAAAATGTGGCGTGAAGCGAAAGTGCAGCACAGCGATCCGGTTGATGCCTGGGCGTCCATCATCGAAGATGCGGATAAAGCGAAAAGCTTTAAGCAGGCTCGCGGCCGCGGTGGCTTTGTTCGTTCCTCCTGGAAAGAGGTAAACGAGCTGATTGCCGCCTCTAACGTCTACACTGTCAAAACCTACGGCCCTGACCGCGTGGCAGGCTTCTCGCCGATCCCGGCGATGTCGATGGTCTCTTACGCCTCCGGTGCGCGCTATCTGTCACTGATCGGCGGCACCTGTCTGAGCTTCTACGACTGGTACTGCGACCTGCCGCCTGCGTCTCCGCAGACCTGGGGCGAGCAAACCGACGTGCCGGAATCTGCTGACTGGTACAACTCAAGCTACCTCATCGCCTGGGGTTCTAACGTTCCGCAAACCCGTACCCCGGACGCGCACTTCTTTACCGAAGTCCGCTACAAAGGGACCAAAACCGTTGCGATCACCCCGGACTATGCGGAAATTGCCAAACTGTGTGACCTGTGGCTGGCACCGAAACAGGGTACCGACGCCGCGATGGCGATGGCGATGGGCCACGTTATGCTGCGCGAATTCCACCTCGATAAACCAAGCCAGTATTTCACCGACTATGTACGTCGCTACACCGACATGCCGATGCTGGTGATGCTGGAAGAGCGTGACGGTTACTACGCCGCTGGCCGTACGCTGCGCGCCGCCGATCTGGTGGACGCGCTGGGCCAGGAAAATAACCCTGAATGGAAAACCGTTGCGTATAACAGCAACGGCGAGCTGGTGGCACCTAACGGCTCTATCGGCTTCCGCTGGGGTGAGAAGGGCAAGTGGAACCTCGAACAGCGTAACGGTACCACCGGTGAAGAGACGGAACTGCGTCTCAGCATGCTGGGCAGCCAGGACGAGATCGCCGAGGTCGGCTTCCCGTACTTTGGAGGCGAAGGATCAGAGCATTTCAACAAGGTTGAACTGAAAAATGTTCTGATGCATAAACTGCCGGTTAAACGCCTGCAGCTGGCTGATGGCTCAACGGCGCTCGTCACTACCGTTTACGATTTGACCATGGCGAACTACGGTCTGGAACGGGGTCTGAATGATGAAAACTGCGCAACCAGCTATGACGACGTAAAAGCCTACACCCCGGCATGGGCGGAGCAGATCACCGGCGTTCCTCGCGCACAGATTACCCGTATCGCCCGCGAATTTGCAGAAAACGCGGATAAGACGCACGGTCGCTCAATGATCATCGTCGGCGCGGGTCTGAACCACTGGTATCACCTCGATATGAACTATCGTGGCCTGATCAACATGCTGATCTTCTGCGGCTGTGTCGGTCAGAGCGGCGGCGGTTGGGCCCACTACGTAGGCCAGGAAAAATTGCGTCCGCAGACCGGCTGGCAGCCGCTGGCGTTTGCCCTTGACTGGCAGCGTCCTGCACGTCACATGAACAGTACCTCGTACTTCTATAACCACTCCAGCCAGTGGCGCTACGAGACGGTTACCGCGCAGGAATTGCTGTCGCCAATGGCGGATAAATCCCGCTACAGCGGCCACCTGATTGACTTCAACGTCCGCGCTGAGCGCATGGGCTGGCTGCCGTCTGCGCCGCAGCTGGGTACTAACCCGCTGCGCATCGCGGAAGAGGCGAAAAAAGCTGGAATGTCACCGGTGGATTACACCGTTAAGTCCCTGAAAGACGGCTCAATCCGTTTCGCGGCTGAACAGCCAGAGAACGGCAAAAACCATCCGCGTAACCTGTTCATCTGGCGCTCCAACCTGCTGGGCTCGTCCGGTAAAGGTCATGAGTACATGCTGAAATACCTGCTCGGTACCGAGAACGGTATCCAGGGGAAAGATCTCGGCAAGCAGGGTGGCGTGAAGCCGGAAGAGGTGGAATGGAAAGACAACGGTCTGGACGGCAAGCTGGATCTGGTGGTGACCCTCGACTTCCGTCTGTCCAGTACCTGCCTGTATTCCGATATCGTGCTGCCAACCGCGACCTGGTACGAAAAAGACGACATGAATACCTCGGATATGCATCCGTTTATTCATCCGCTGTCTGCCGCGGTTGACCCGGCGTGGGAGTCGAAAAGCGACTGGGATATCTACAAAGATATCGCGAAGAAATTCTCTGAAGTGTGCGTCGGGCATCTGGGCAAAGAGACCGACGTGGTGACGCTGCCAATCCAGCACGACTCTGCGGCAGAGCTGGCGCAGCCGCTGGACGTCAAAGACTGGAAAAAAGGCGAATGTGACCTGATCCCGGGCGTGACCGCGCCGCACATCATTCCGGTGGAGCGTGATTACCCGGCGACGTACGAGCGATTTACCTCTATCGGTCCGCTGATGGAGAAAATCGGTAACGGCGGGAAAGGGATTGCCTGGAATACCCAGAGCGAAATGGATCTGCTGCGTAAGCTCAATTACACCAAAGCGGACGGCCCGGCGAAAGGCCAGCCAATGCTGAACACGGCGATTGATGCCGCAGAGATGATCCTGACCCTGGCGCCGGAAACCAACGGCCACGTGGCGGTGAAGGCGTGGGCAGCGCTGAGCGAGTTTACCGGTCGTGACCACACGCATCTGGCAACGAATAAAGAGGAAGAGAAAATCCGCTTCCGCGATATTCAGGCCCAGCCGCGCAAGATTATCTCCAGCCCGACCTGGTCAGGACTTGAAGATGAGCATGTCTCCTATAACGCCGGTTACACCAACGTTCACGAGTTGATCCCATGGCGCACGCTGTCCGGTCGTCAGTCCCTGTATCAGGATCACCAGTGGATGCGTGACTTCGGTGAAAGCCTGCTGGTGTACCGTCCGCCAATCGACACCCGCTCCGTAACCGCAGTTATGGGCGCGAAATCCAACGGTAACCCTGAAAAGGCGCTGAACTTCCTGACGCCGCACCAGAAGTGGGGGATCCACTCGACCTATAGCGACAACCTGCTGATGCTGACGCTTTCGCGCGGCGGTCCAATTGTCTGGATGAGCGAGACGGATGCCAAAGATCTGGGTATTGAAGATAACGACTGGATCGAGGTGTTTAACAGCAACGGTGCTCTGACGGCGCGTGCGGTGGTGAGCCAGCGCGTACCGGCCGGGATGACCATGATGTACCACGCGCAGGAACGTATCGTTAACCTGCCGGGGTCAGAAATCACCGAACAGCGCGGCGGGATCCACAACTCCGTGACCCGTATTACGCCGAAGCCGACCCATATGATCGGGGGCTATGCGCAGCTGGCCTACGGCTTTAACTACTACGGCACCGTAGGATCGAACCGCGATGAGTTCGTGGTGGTACGTAAGATGAAGAACATTAACTGGTTAGACGGCGAAGGTAATGACCAGGTACAGGAGAGCGTAAAATGAAAATTCGTTCACAAGTCGGCATGGTGCTGAATCTGGATAAATGCATCGGCTGTCACACCTGCTCGGTCACCTGTAAAAACGTCTGGACCAGCCGTGAAGGTATGGAGTACGCCTGGTTCAACAACGTGGAAAGCAAGCCGGGTACCGGCTTCCCGACCGACTGGGAAAACCAGGAGAAGTGGAAGGGCGGTTGGATCCGTAAAATCAACGGCAAGCTGCAGCCGCGCATGGGTAACCGCGCGATGCTTCTGGGAAAAATCTTCGCTAACCCGCATCTGCCGGGCATTGAGGATTACTACGAGCCGTTTGACTATGACTACCAGAACCTGCACAACGCGCCAGAAAGCAAACACCAGCCGATCGCGCGTCCTCGCTCGCTGATCACCGGCAAGCGCATGGACAAAATTACCAGCGGTCCAAACTGGGAGGAGATTCTGGGCGGCGAGTTCGAAAAACGCGCCAAAGACCAGAACTTCGAGAACATGCAGAAGGCGATGTACGGCCAGTTCGAAAAAACCTTCATGATGTATTTGCCTCGCCTTTGCGAGCACTGCCTGAACCCGGCGTGCGTGGCGACCTGCCCAAGCGGCGCCATCTACAAGCGTGAAGAGGACGGCATCGTTCTGATCGACCAGGACAAATGCCGCGGCTGGCGTATGTGCATCACCGGCTGCCCGTACAAAAAAATCTACTTCAACTGGAAGAGCGGGAAATCAGAGAAGTGCATCTTCTGCTACCCGCGTATCGAAGCAGGTCAGCCAACCGTCTGCTCCGAAAGCTGCGTAGGCCGTATCCGCTACCTCGGCGTGCTGCTGTATGACGCAGACGCGATTGAAAATGCCGCGAGTACCGAGAACGAGAAAGATCTGTATCAGCGTCAGCTTGACGTGTTCCTTGACCCGAACGATCCGAAAGTCATTGAGCAGGCGCTGAAGGACGGTATTCCACAGAGCGTTATCGACGCGGCGCAACAGTCACCGGTGTATAAAATGGCGATGGACTGGAAGCTGGCTCTGCCGCTTCATCCGGAATACCGCACGCTGCCGATGGTCTGGTACGTGCCGCCGCTGTCGCCAATCCAGTCTGCTGCCGATGCAGGCGAGCTGGGCAGCAACGGCATTCTGCCGGACGTCGAGAGCCTGCGTATCCCGGTTCAGTATCTGGCAAACCTGCTAACCGCAGGGGATACCCAGCCGGTACTGCTGGCGCTGAAACGTATGCTGGCGATGCGTCACTTTAAGCGTGCGGAAACCGTTGATGGCGTTAACGATACCCGCGCGCTGGACGAGGTCGGTCTGACTGAAGCACAGGCCCAGGAGATGTACCGCTACCTGGCAATTGCCAACTATGAAGACCGTTTCGTGGTGCCGAGCAGCCACCGTGAACTGGCTCGCGAGGCCTTCCCGGAGAAAAATGGCTGTGGCTTTAGTTTTGGCGACGGTTGCCATGGGTCAGACAGCAAATTCAACCTGTTTAACAGCCGCCGCATCGACGCCATGGATGTGACCAGCAAAACGGAGCCGCACCAATGATTGAACTCGTCATTGTTTCGCGTCTGCTCGAGTATCCGGATGCTGCGCTTGCGCAGCATCAGCAGGAGCTTTTTGATGCACTCGCGTCATCTGAAAACCTGGATAAAGAGGATGCCCAGACGCTGGGCGTTTTCCTCCGCGACCTGTTAGCGCGCGATCTGCTCAACGCGCAGGCGGACTACAGCCAGCTGTTTGACCGTGGCCGTGCAACGTCGTTACTGCTGTTCGAACACGTTCATGGTGAATCCCGCGACCGGGGTCAGGCGATGGTGGACCTGATGGCACAGTACGAACAGCACGGCCTGATGCTCGACAGCCGCGAGCTGCCGGACCATCTGCCGCTGTACCTGGAGTATCTGGCTCAACTGCCGAAAGACGAGGCGCTGGGCGGTCTGCAGGACATCGCGCCGATCCTGGCGTTGCTCAGCGCGCGTCTTCAGCAGCGTGAGAGCCGCTATGCGGTGCTGTTCGACCTGCTGATGAAGCTGGCAAACGCCGCTGTCGACAGTGAAAAAGTGGCGGAGAAAATCGCGGATGAAGCCCGCGATGATACCCCGCAAGCGCTGGATGCGGTCTGGGAGGAAGAGCAGGTGAAATTCTTTGCTGACCAGAGCTGCGGCGAGTCTGAAATCTCCGCTCACCAGCGTCGTTTTGCCGGGGCGGTCGCTCCGCAATATTTGGATATCTCTAACGGAGGACGGCACTAATGCACTTCCTGAATATGTTCTTCTTTGACATTTACCCGTATATCGCGGGCACCGTGTTCCTGGTGGGAAGCTGGCTGCGTTATGACTACGGCCAGTACACCTGGCGTGCTGCCTCCAGCCAGATGCTGGATCGTAAGGGGATGCACGTCGCGTCTAACCTGTTTCATATCGGGATCCTCGGGATTTTTGCCGGGCACTTCCTCGGGATGCTGACCCCGCACTGGATGTACGAAGCGTGGCTGCCGATTGAGGTGAAACAGAAGATGGCGATGATCGCGGGCGGTGCCTGCGGCGTGATGACCCTCGTCGGGGGCCTGCTGTTGCTGAAACGTCGTCTGTTCAGCCCGCGTGTGCGGGCAACGACCACCGCGGCGGACATCCTGATCCTTTCCCTGCTGGTGGTGCAATGCGCGCTGGGTCTGCTGACCATTCCGTTCTCGGCGCAGCATATGGACGGCAGTGAAATGATGAAGCTGGTCGGCTGGGCGCAGTCCGTGGTGACTTTCCACGGTGGCGCGTCCGAACACCTGGACGGCGTGGCGTTTATCTTCCGCGTTCACCTGGTGCTGGGGATGACGCTGTTTGTGCTGTTCCCGTTCTCCCGTCTGGTACACATCTGGAGCGCGCCGGTGGAGTACCTGACACGCAAGTATCAGATTGTGCGTGCCCGTCGCTAATTCACCGTTTTAATACCAACCCCGCACTCGCGGGGTTTTTTTTCGCCCCAGCCCAGGTTGTTGCCCGCTGCGGCAAACAGGATTAACGCACCACCCGCCAGCTGCGTCAGGTTCAATGCGTGTCCGAACACCAGATTATCTACAATAATTGCCACCACCGGATAGATAAACGACAGGGAGCCGGTCACCGGCGTTGGCAGTTTCTGGATCGCGCTATACAGCAGTTGATACATAATACCGGTATGGACGATGCCCAGCGTCAGCAAGATCGGCCAGGGAAAATCGACGGAGAGCGACTGCTGGCTGGCAAAAGGCAGCAGCATCACCACGCCGGTCAGCACCTGGATAAAAGCGATATGCTGTGGGGCGATTGTTTTGAGTTTGCGCGCAATGATTGCCGTCAGCGCATAGAAGAAGGCCGCGGCCATGGCCAGACCAACCCCTGCGAGCCATTTACTGTTATGGGCTCCGGTCAGCTCACTGGAGAGCAATATCACCACTCCGCCAAAGGCGAGGAACAGCCAGCCCCATTTTACCAGGCTGACGCGCTCACCTAAAAACATCCCCATCAATACCAGCATAAACGGCTGGGTGTTATATACCACGGTAGACAGGCCAATAGAGATACGTTCGTAAGCGGCGAAAAGCAGTAGCCAGTTCACAACTAATGCCACACCCCCGAGAATCGCCAGCATCAGCGTGGTGCGGGTGAGGGGACTAAAGGGCTTTTGACTGACCCGGATAAAAATAAAAAGTGTTATGGCCCCAATAAGACAGCGCCAGAAGACCACTTCCGTGACGGGCAGACCGGAGAGTAAAACAAACGCACCGATAGAGCCGGAAATTAACATCGCCAGGCTCATTTGCCAGACGCCTTTATGGAAATCACGCATTATCCACCTCCTGATTTAATGACCTTATTGTCGAAAATCGCTGTCGGGTTTTACAGGGGTGATATAAGGTGAAAGAGAGTGATGACTTTTTAAAATGAGGCAAAATCGATGGAAAACCTTCTCGATGAGATCGACAGACACATATTAACCTGCCTGGTTGAAGATGCGCGCATGTCGCTGAAGGTGCTCAGTGGCCGTATCGGTTTGACCTCACCCAGCACGGCAGAACGGCTGAAAAGGCTGGAAGAACGCGGTGTGATTCAGGGATATCGTGCGCGGGTGAATCTGGCGGCGTTGGGATATACGCTGCAGGCGCTGGTGCGCGTGCGGCCGCTGCCTGGGTTGCTGCATAAAGTGGATAAGTACATTCAGGCGATGCCGGAGTGTATTGAGAGCGACAAAGTGACCGGGGAAGATTGCTTCGTGATCAGGCTGGTGGTGCGCTCGATTGAGCAACTGGATATGTTGCTGGACGGGCTGGCGGAGCATGCGCAGTGTAATACGTCGATTGTGAAGAGTTCGCCGGTGAAGCGACGATTGCCACCGATGTAGCTGCCTGTCGCCGGGTGGTGGCTGCGCCTTACCCGGCCTACAACGGCTTAGTCGAAGCTTCTCATCCTTCCCCATAACGGAAATGCATGAGGTCGAGTGCGAGCAGATAATTCAGAGGTGTTTGGAAATGATGGTGGTGGGGGAAGGATTCGAACCTTCGAAGTCGATGACGGCAGATTTACAGTCTGCTCCCTTTGGCCGCTCGGGAACCCCACCAGGGGTAATTCACATTTTGAGGTAATGCTGAGAGATGGTGGTGGGGGAAGGATTCGAACCTTCGAA
This sequence comes from Enterobacter cloacae complex sp. IR53030, assembly GCF_049238365.1. NCBI lineage: Bacteria > Pseudomonadati > Pseudomonadota > Gammaproteobacteria > Enterobacterales > Enterobacteriaceae > Enterobacter > Enterobacter cloacae complex sp. IR53030. The sequence continues at coordinate 75,728 of NZ_JBMKHA010000009.1, read as the reverse complement.
GTCGATGACGGCAGATTTACAGTCTGCTCCCTTTGGCCGCTCGGGAACCCCACCACGGGGTAATGCTATTTACTGGCCCGCTTCCTGCTGGAAGCGGGGCGCATCATATCAAATGACACGCCCCTGTAAAGCGTTACCACAATAAAAATAAACTGGTTGCATGATTTTTACGCGCAAAGCTGGAAAGCTAACCAGTTCATTTCATTGTCGATTAAAGAATAATCGTTCTGTTACCGTAGACAAAGACACGCTGTGCCAGCACCTGATACAGCGCACGGCTTAACACATTCTTCTCAACGTCACGGCCAGCGCGCATCATGTCTTCAGCCGTGTAGGTGTGATCCACGTGAATGACGTCCTGCATGATGATTGGGCCTTCGTCCAGATTGTCATTCACGTAGTGCGCAGTCGCGCCGATGATCTTCACGCCGCGCTCGTACGCCTGATGGTAAGGGCGGGCACCAATGAAGGCTGGCAGGAATGAGTGGTGAATGTTGATGATCTTGTTCGGGAAACGCGCCACGAAAGAGGGCGTCAGCACGCGCATATATTTCGCCAGCACCACGTAGTCCGGATTATGCGCTTCAATGGCTTCAGCCATCAGGTTGTCATGCTCTTCACGGGTATGGCCTTCATGGCTCACCAGTTCAAACGGAATATCAAACCGTTCAACCAGCGTGCGCAGGGTCTCGTGGTTGCCGATAACCGCGGCGATTTCAACATCCAGACCGCCGTAATTGGCTTTCATTAGCAGATCGCCCAGGCAGTGAGCTTCTTTCGTCACCAGAATCACAACGCGACGACGGCCCGCTGGATTCAGCTCACGCACCGAACCTTCCGGCAGCGCGCTGTCCAAATCGGCAAGCAGGGTGGTGTCGTTGAAAATACCTTCCAGTTCGGTTCGCATGAAGAAACGACCGGTACGGTGGTCAACGAACTCGTTGTTCTGCACGATATTCAGTTCATGTTTGTAGCAAATGTTGGTAATTCGTGCGATCAGCCCTTTTTGATCGGGACAGATAGTGCGCAGAACTTTACGTTGTAATGATTGCATCGCCGGGAAATCCTGTTTGTATTTGCGAAGTCTGGGTTGTCAGGCGTTACTGCCCGCAACACTTTTTAAATTTTTTACCTGAACCACAAGGGCAGGGATCGTTACGACCAAACTGTGGGCGCGTACCGTCAATATAATACCATTGCCCGCTTTCCTTTAAGAACCGGGAACGCTCGATAATGGCGCCAGGTTTATTGTTCTCGGTAAAGCGGGCGACAAAGCTGACAAAGCCTTCGTCGTCGTGACTGCCGGATGACGATTCAAAGACGGTAAGTCCTAGCCATTGGGTATGCGTAAACCCGGCTTCGATCTCTTGTCTGAAGTCGGCGGCGTGGCAGGATGGGTGCCAGGTTTTTATCAGGTAGTCTGCGTCTTTGATCACAAAAGCAGTATACCGTGAACGCATGAGGTGTGACGGGTCCGGTGCAACCTGATTGCCAGAAAGATATCGCTGGCAACATAGGCTATACTCCAGAGCGCTACCACAGGGGCAGAGTTGAGACACGATTCTCTTCCTGGAATAAAAAATAAGGGCGTTAAACGCCTCGGGTAGCACTATGTTAACTGAGCTGTTGCGTTGACGCTATGTCAGGAATCCAGGGGAAGTAAAACAGGGCTAATGAGAAAGGTTAAAATTGGACTGGCGCTGGGCTCAGGTGCAGCCCGGGGATGGTCCCACATCGGCGTGATTAATGCCTTAAACAAGATGGGCGTTGACGTCGATATCGTTGCGGGATGTTCCATAGGATCGCTTGTCGGCTCCGCGTATGCGTGCGGCAAACTCCCGGAACTCGAAACCTGGGTACGTTCCTTCAGCTACTGGGACGTGCTTCGCCTGATGGATCTCTCCTGGCAGCGCGGTGGACTGTTGCGCGGCGAACGCGTCTTTAAGCAGTTCCGCCAGGTTATGCCTCTTCAGGACTTCACGGATTGTCAGATGCCTTTCGGTGCCGTCGCGACGAATCTCAGCACCGGACGCGAACTCTGGCTGACCGAAGGAGATATTCACCTTGCGGTGCGTGCCTCATGCAGCATTCCCGGGCTTATGGCACCTGTCCCCCATAACGGTTATTGGCTTGTCGATGGTGGCGTCGTTAATCCTGTTCCCATCTCTCTGACGCGTGCCATGGGGGCCGATATCGTGATTGCCGTGGATTTGCAGCACGATGCTCACCTGATGCAGCAAGACCTTATGCCGGTCAATCTCCAGAGCGAAGATGCCGAAGGCGAGAAGCTTGCCTGGCACGCGCGTTTGCGCGGAAGAATTGGGCGTCTGGCCGCACGACGCTCGGTCGCCGCACCGACGGCGATGGAAATCATGACCACCTCTATTCAGGTTCTTGAGAATCGCCTTAAACGTAACCGTATGGCTGGCGATCCTCCGGATATTCTTATTCAGCCATACTGTCCACAAATCTCTACCCTTGATTTCCATCGGGCTGAGGCCGCCATCGCAGCGGGCTCATTAGCCGTCGAAAAGAAAATAGACGAGTTGCTGCCATTTGTGCGAACAGCACGTTAAGCACCTTTTTTTGACTACTTCAGCAAAATCTGACAGGCGATAGTACCGATAGCATGCCACTATTTAGTAACTATCAGCCAGGGGAGGAACCATGACGCAGCCATTGGCCGGAAAACACATTTTGATTGTTGAAGACGAGCCCGTTTTCCGATCGCTACTGGATTCATGGTTATCCTCACTGGGCGCAAACACGTTACTGGCTGAAGATGGCATCGACGCGCTGGAAAAAATGACCAGCATTGCGCCCGATCTGATGATTTGCGATATCGCGATGCCGCGCATGAACGGACTGAAACTGGTTGAACATCTGCGTAACGAGGGTGACCAGATGCCCATTCTGGTGATCTCTGCGACAGAAAATATGGCGGATATCGCCAAAGCATTGCGCCTTGGCGTCCAGGATATCCTGCTTAAACCCGTTAAAGATCTGAACCGGTTACGTGAAACGGTATTAGCGTGCCTCTATCCGAATATGTTTAATTCCCGCGTTGAGGAAGAGGAACGTCTTTTCCAGGACTGGGACGCGCTGGTAAGTGATCCGCCTGCGGCAGCCAAACTGTTGCAAGAACTTCAGCCACCCGTTCAGCAGACTATTTCACACTGCCGCGTAAATTATCGCCAGCTGGTGGCGGCTGACCAGCCTGGGCTGGTGCTGGATATTGCGCCACTGTCTGACTCTGATCTCGCGTTTTATTCTCTGGACGTAACCCGTGCAGGGGATAATGGCGTATTAGCCGCGTTGTTACTTCGTGCGCTATTTAACGGTTTATTGCAGGAACAGTTATCGCATCAGGGACAACGGCTTCCTGAGTTAGGCAGTTTACTCAAACAAGTAAACCAGCTTTTTCGTCAGGCCAATTTACCGGGACAGTTCCCGCTGCTGGTGGGTTATTACCATAGCGGTTTAAAAAATCTTATCCTCGTTTCAGCAGGTCTGAATGCGTCACTGAATACGGGTGAACACCATATTCAGGTGAGTAACGGTGTACCGCTTGGAACACTGGGTACGGCGTATCTTAATCAAATTAGCCACCGTTGTTCCTCATGGCAGTGCCAAATTTGGGGGGCTGGGGGAAGGCTACGCTTAATGTTGTCCACGGAATAAGCAACTGGAGCGTAATTTTAAGATTGCTTTACCTCTGTTTTCTCGGGAGTGCTACTATCGCAGCCCAGAATCATGCGTATTTGTCCTAATTGATCGGCAACGCGTTCTTTTCAGACCCGGACTGCAGGGCGAGGCTGATATACTCAACGCGTTATTTATTGCATAAAAGTTCAAAACTTGAACAAATCAGGAGAATTTGAATGGCTGCCCTAAATTCGAAAGTCAGAAAGGCCGTCATCCCGGTAGCGGGATTGGGGACCAGGATGTTACCAGCAACTAAGGCGATTCCTAAAGAGATGTTGCCTCTGGTTGATAAGCCATTAATTCAGTATGTCGTCAATGAGTGTATCGCTGCCGGCATCACTGAAATTGTGCTGGTTACGCATTCATCAAAAAACTCTATCGAAAACCACTTCGATACAAGTTTTGAACTCGAAGCCATGCTGGAAAAACGTGTTAAGCGTCAGCTGTTAGAAGAAGTTCAGTCTATTTGCCCTCCGCACGTCACTATTATGCAGGTGCGTCAGGGGCTGGCTAAAGGCCTGGGTCACGCGGTGATGTGTGCACACCCGGTTGTCGGTGATGAGCCGGTAGCGGTTATTCTGCCTGACGTTATTCTGGATGAATACGAATCCGATCTTTCCCAGGACAACCTGGCAGAGATGATCAAGCGTTTCGATGAAACGGGTAGCAGCCAGATCATGGTTGAGCCTGTTGATGACGTGACGGCTTACGGCGTGGTTGACTGCAAAGGCGTTAACCTTGAACCAGGCGAAAGCGTACCCATGGTTGGCGTTGTAGAGAAGCCTAAAGCCGACGTAGCGCCTTCTAATCTGGCGGTTGTGGGTCGCTATGTCCTGAGTGCTGAAATCTGGCCTCTGCTGGCGAAAACGCCTCCAGGCGCAGGGGATGAAATCCAGCTGACCGATGCTATCGATATGCTGATCGAGAAAGAGACCGTTGAGGCTTACCATATGAAAGGTAAGAGCCATGACTGCGGTAATAAGCTCGGTTATATGCAGGCTTTCGTTGAATATGGCATTCGCCACAATTCACTGGGTGAAGAATTTAAAGCCTGGCTCAAAGAGAGTATGGGTATTAAGAAATAACTCCCAGGTGTAAATGTCTGAAACCGGTGTGGCGTTGCCCACCGGTTTTTTTATGCCCATAAAACGCCCCGGGGTGCCTGATTGTAAGCATAGCTATATCGATGAATAACGCTTTATGACGTTGTGTAAGAGGATGTTTGCAATAAATTGCGGCCAAAAAAAAATCCCGCCAGAAGCGGGATTTTTCTGAATTCGGCGTGATTAATCCTTGATCAGGAAGTCATCCAGCTGTTTACCTTGCTCATCCATAGCTTTCTTGATTACAGCAGGAGTGCGGCCCTGGCCAGTCCAGGTTTTAGTTTCGCCGTTCTCATCAACGTAGCTATATTTAGCAGGACGCGCAGCGCGTTTTGCTTTGGTACCGGTTTTAGCTGCAGCCATGCTGTTCAGCAATTCATTTGGATCGATACCATCAGCAATCAGCATTTCACGATATTGCTGCAGTTTACGAGTACGCTCTTCGATTTCAGCAGCAGCAGCGCTTTCTTCTTCGCGACGTTCATTAACTACAACTTCTAATTTTTCCAGCATTTCTTCGAGCGTTTCAAGGGTACATTCTCTTGCCTGCGCACGAAGAGTACGGATGTTGTTCAGAATTTTAAGTGCTTCGCTCATTGTAGTAATCTCAAACTTATAATGGGGGGTGGTTTGTTGTCCTAATAATAGAGCCATAAATTCAGTTGTGCAATAGCCAGGAATGTAAGGAATTCAAAAAATACTAAATAAAGCCGCTATTATTAATTACGCTAACTTAAATTTCCTCTTCGACTGTGTGTCGCTTGTTATCACGTTAACCTGCTTAACCCCGCCGATTGCATCTTTTTTTTGTGACATTTACCGCAGGAATTATAGTTTCGGCGGATAAATATCAGCCTTTTGTATTAGTTCCAGGCTGGGGTGTTAAGGCAGGAATAGTTAATAAATAGTGAATTTTAATGAACGCTGATGCCACTATAAAAAGAAGTGTTATGTTTGGCTCACCCTATAACATATTCACAAATGAGCTTATCTTTACTCTCTGTTTTAACAGATTATTTTCGCCAGAAGTAGCTGTTTTACACCTTTCAGCAAGGCATCTTCTGTGCGGCCTGTCGCGGAAGACCAGACAAAATATGGTACAATGAATCATCGGTAATATTACACATTGATTAGGGTTTTACGGCCAATGGCACAGCTTTATTTCTACTATTCGGCAATGAATGCCGGCAAATCTACCGCACTGCTGCAATCCTCATACAATTACCAGGAACGAGGGATGCGTACCGTTGTTTATACCGCTGAAATCGACGACCGCTTCGGTGCCGGAAAGGTGAGTTCAAGAATAGGCCTGTCTTCGCCAGCCAGATTGTTTAACCCGCAATCTGACCTGCTGAATGACATCCGCGCTGCGCATGCGTCAGAGCCTATTCATTGCGTTCTGGTTGATGAGAGCCAGTTCCTGACGCGTGAACAGGTTCATGCGCTCTCCGAAGTGGTGGATGAGCTGGATATTCCCGTTCTGTGCTACGGACTGCGTACGGACTTTCGCGGGGAGCTGTTTGCCGGAAGCCAGTATCTGCTCGCCTGGTCAGATAAGCTCGTGGAACTGAAAACTATCTGCTTCTGCGGACGTAAAGCCAGCATGGTGCTTCGACTCGATCAGGCCGGAAAACCTTATGCAGATGGGGAGCAGGTGGTGATAGGCGGCAATGAACGCTATGTCTCGGTCTGTCGTAAGCATTATAAAGAAGCGCTGTCAGTCGGCTCTCTGACGGCGATTCAGCACGACAACAGAAAATAACCTCTTTGGTATTCAGACATAAAAAAACCCGCCTGGAAGGCGGGTTTTTTCATCAGGCTGTCAGTTAAGCGCTTTTCTTCGCTTTCTTGTCAGCTTTAATGACAGTTGCTTCTGTTTTCACAGCAGCAACGTCACCTTCTTTGAACTCACGACCGTAGTAGGTATCCAGCAGAATCTGTTTCAGCTCGGAGATCAGTGGGTAGCGCGGGTTAGCACCAGTACACTGGTCATCGAATGCATCTTCAGACAGCTTGTCTACGTGAGCGAGGAAGTCAGCTTCCTGAACGCCTGCTTCACGGATAGATTTAGGAATACCCAGTTCAGCTTTCAGGCTTTCCAGCCATGCCAGCAGTTTCTCAATCTTCGCAGCAGTGCGGTCGCCCGGTGCGCTCAGACCAAGGTGGTCAGCGATTTCAGCATAACGACGGCGCGCTTGCGGACGGTCGTACTGGCTGAAAGCCGTCTGCTTGGTTGGGTTGTCGTTGGCGTTATAACGGATAACGTTGCTGATCAACAGGGCGTTCGCCAGACCGTGAGGAATGTGGAACTGTGAACCCAGTTTGTGCGCCATAGAGTGGCAAACACCCAGGAAGGCGTTCGCAAACGCGATACCGGCGATAGTGGCTGCACTGTGGACACGTTCGCGCGCTACAGGGTTCTTAGAACCTTCGTTGTAAGACGCTGGCAGGTTTTCTTTCAGCAGTTTCAGTGCCTGCAGAGCCTGACCGTCAGAGAACTCAGATGCCAGAACAGAAACGTAAGCTTCCAGAGCGTGAGTCACGGCATCCAGACCACCGAAGGCACACAGTGATTTCGGCATTTCCATAACCAGGTTGGCATCAACGATAGCCATATCTGGGGTCAGGGCGTAGTCAGCCAGTGGGTATTTCTGACCGGTTGCATCGTCAGTTACTACTGCAAATGGCGTAACTTCTGAACCCGTACCGGAAGTGGTGGTGACGGCGATCATTTTCGCTTTCACGCCCATTTTCGGGAACTTGTAGATACGTTTACGGATGTCCATAAAGCGCAGCGCCAGTTCTTCGAAGTGGGTTTCTGGATGTTCGTACATAACCCACATAATTTTCGCGGCATCCATTGGGGAACCACCACCCAGAGCGATAATCACATCTGGTTTGAAGGAGTTCGCCAGTTCAGCACCTTTACGCACCACGCTCAGTGTTGGGTCAGCTTCAACTTCAAAGAACACTTCAGTTTCAACGCCAGACGCTTTCAGAACAGAGGTGATCTGGTCAGCGTAGCCGTTGTTGAACAGGAAACGGTCAGTCACGATGAGCGCACGCTTGTGGCCATCAGTAATCACTTCATCCAGCGCGATTGGCAGAGAGCCACGGCGGAAGTAGATAGATTTCGGAAGTTTGTGCCACAACATGTTTTCAGCTCGCTTAGCAACGGTTTTCTTGTTGATCAGATGTTTCGGACCAACGTTTTCAGAGATGGAGTTACCACCCCAGGAACCACAACCCAGAGTCAGGGAAGGTGCGAGTTTGAAGTTGTACAGGTCACCGATACCACCCTGAGAAGCAGGGGTGTTAATCAGGATACGGGCAGTTTTCATCATCTGACCGAAGTGAGCAACACGCTCAGGCTGGTTATCCTGGTCGGTGTACAGGCAAGAGGTGTGACCGATACCGCCCATGGCAACCAATTTCTCAGCTTTCTCTACCGCGTCTTCGAAATCTTTCGCACGGTACATGGCAAGCGTAGGAGACAGTTTTTCGTGAGCAAACGGCTCGCTTTCGTCGACAACTTTTACTTCACCGATCAGGATCTTGGTGGTTGCCGGAACGGTAAAGCCTGCGAGTTCAGCAATTTTATAGGCGGGTTGACCTACGATAGCGGCGTTCAGCGCGCCATTTTTCAGAATGATGTCCTGAACCGCTTTCAGCTCTTTACCCTGCAGCAGGTAGCCGCCGTGGCTGGCGAAACGCTCGCGTACTGCGTCGTATACGGAATCAACCACAACAACAGACTGTTCAGATGCACAGATAACGCCGTTATCGAAGGTTTTAGACATCAGTACGGAAGCAACGGCACGTTTGATATCAGCAGTTTCGTCGATAACAACAGGGGTGTTACCCGCGCCCACACCGATGGCAGGTTTACCGGAGCTGTATGCAGCTTTAACCATGCCAGGACCACCGGTCGCCAGGATCAGGTTAATGTCAGGATGGTGCATCAGTGCGTTGGACAGCTCAACGGAAGGTTGGTCGATCCAGCCAATCAGATCTTTTGGTGCGCCTGCGGCAATCGCAGCCTGCAGAACGATATCTGCTGCTTTGTTGGTCGCATCTTTTGCACGTGGATGTGGAGAGAAGATAATTGCGTTACGCGTCTTCAGGCTGATCAGAGATTTGAAGATAGCCGTTGAAGTTGGGTTAGTCGTTGGAACAATACCGCAGATAATACCGATAGGTTCAGCGATGGTGATCGTGCCGAAGGTGTCGTCTTCAGACAGCACGCCACAGGTTTTCTCATCTTTATAGGCGTTGTAGATATACTCTGAAGCAAAGTGGTTTTTGATCACTTTATCTTCAACGATACCCATGCCAGATTCGGCAACGGCCATTTTAGCGAGAGGGATTCGAGCATCTGCAGCAGCCAGAGCGGCAGCGCGGAAGATTTTATCAACCTGTTCTTGGGTGAAATTGGCATATTCACGCTGGGCTTTTTTAACGCGCTCGACGAGGGCGTTCAGTTCAGCGATATTAGTAACAGCCATAATGCTCTCCTGATAATGTTTAAACTCTTTTAGTAAACCAGCGCTCGATACGTCAGACAGTATAGACAGTGCCAATACGACTTGCGTTACATAAAGTAAAACAATGGGTTACTTTATGCTCCAGCACACTAATTTACTAAAAGAGCCTTACCTTAGCATCATCCCTTTTTGACAGGTGACCTTCCTGGGGGGCGTAATCAAGATTACTCACTTCTGAGTACGGAAATCATGATCTGCGTCAATTTCTCCCCAAGCTGATACCTTTCAGCAGGGTTATTTCATGGATATTTTTCCACTGTTAATTAATTATGTAACTATTGGAAGTGGCGACATCAATGATTCAACATATGTTTAACATTCTGAAATGCTAACGTTTTGGCACAGATTTCTGGTGAAGTATGCTAATAAAAAGCGTATCTTCAGCGCGATTTTTCATGACAACGTTGTCAGTCCCGGGCATGTGCAAAGGCGGAGCAAAACGTGATCCAAACGCTCTTTGATTTTCCAACGTATTTCAAATTTTTTATCGGTTTGTTTGCCCTGGTTAACCCGGTGGGTATCATTCCTGTCTTTATTAGTATGACCAGTTACCAGACGGCGGCGGCCCGGAACAAAACCAATCTCACCGCTAACCTGTCTGTGGCGATCATCTTGCTCACCTCGCTTTTCCTGGGGGATGCCATTCTCCAGGTCTTCGGTATCTCCATCGACTCCTTCCGCATTGCGGGTGGGATCCTGGTGGTGACGATCGCCATGTCGATGATCAGCGGTAAGCTGGGCGAGGACAAACAGAACAAGCAGGAGAAGTCAGAAACCGCGATACGCGAGAGTATCGGCGTGGTTCCGCTGGCGTTACCCTTGATGGCAGGGCCCGGTGCCATCAGTTCAACCATTGTCTGGGGTACGCGTTACCATAGCCTCATGCACCTGATTGGTTTTTCTGTCGCTATTGCTGTTTTCGCGCTCTGCTGCTGGGGGGTATTTCGTATGGCGCCCTGGCTGGTTCGCTTGCTGGGACAGACGGGGATTAACGTCATCACCCGTATCATGGGGTTGTTGTTGATGGCGTTAGGGATCGAATTCATTGTCACCGGTATTAAAAGCATTTTCCCCGGCTTGCTACACTAATATTTCGAATGAAAGAACGGAGCTACGGCTCCGTTTTTTTACGTGAATATCAGCAAATCATATAACTAAAGTTGAAATGCTCACATATCATAATAAATTCTACTAATAATGTTCATCTCTTTTATTTCAAAGGGTTATGAATTTCGCACAATCCCGCCTGCACAGAAAATCTTCTAACGCTCTGTTATTTTACTCACACGATACTCTGGGGCTTGCTGAGAGATAACCGAAATGTTATTAGTAATTTCAACTTTCCCTTAGAGGAATGTGCTAAATAATGATCAGTTGTTAAATTTTTGTACAAAATCACTCAAAAGTAGCGCAGCGACGCGCGAGTAGAGGAAGTTTTCTCTACCTTATTGAATACCCGGTGTTTTTACCGGCTTTCGATGTCTGGCAGGGCTGCCCCCAACGACACGAAGTACTTCGTAAAAGAGAATTGCTTAACAAATTTGCAAAATGTATTGGCGCGCGTTTACGCCATTTGATACTTTCCGGCCTATTATTTTGCAGCATAAAACAATCAGATGAGAATTATTTTCATATAGCTCTCTTCTCAGATATCCAGCTCAGGTCTCAAACAGGGGAGGCCTGTGAAGAATCGACGCAAGACGGCCATACGAGCAGTCAGTAATAAAAAAGTCGGTGATAGCAAGTAGTAAAAGAAGAACCTGACAGCAGCAAAAAAAACTCCTGCGCTGTACAGGCCCCAACAGGGGAATAGACAGCTGGCGAAAGCCAGTAATTATAATGAGTGGAGTACCAACACAATGTCCATCATCACAAAAAAAAATCTGGTAGCGGCGGGGATTTTAACTGCGCTAATCGCGGGCAATGCTGCAATGGCTGCGGACGTTCCTGCAGGAGTACAACTGGCGGAGAAACAGACGCTGGTGCGTAACAACGGTGCGGAAGTTCAGTCTCTTGACCCGCACAAAATTGAAGGTGTTCCTGAGTCAAACGTTAACCGTGACCTGTTCGAAGGTCTACTGGTGACTGACGTTGACGGCCACCCGGCACCAGGTGTGGCAGAAAAGTGGGAAAATAAAGATTTTAAAGTCTGGACCTTCCATCTGCGTAAAGATGCCAAATGGTCCGACGGTACGCCGGTTACCGCCGAAGATTTCGTGTATAGCTGGCAGCGCCTGGCGAATCCAAATACCGCCTCTCCGTATGCGAGCTATCTGCAATATGGCCACATCGCCAATATCGATGACATCATCGCCGGTAAAAAGCCGGTCACCGACCTTGGCGTGAAAGCGATCGATGCCAATACCTTTGAAGTGACGTTGAGCGAACCTGTTCCGTACTTCTATAAGTTGCTGGTTCACCCATCCGTTTCCCCGGTACCAAAATCCGCTGTGGAAAAATTTGGTGAAAAATGGACGCAACCTGCCAATATCGTGACCAACGGCGCCTATAAGCTGAAAGACTGGGTGGTCAACGAACGTATGGTCCTGGAGCGTAATCCGCAATACTGGGATAACGCGAAGACCGTGATTAATCAGGTCACCTACCTGCCAATCTCTTCTGAAGTCACGGATGTTAACCGCTACCGTAGCGGTGAAATCGACATGACCTATAACAACATGCCGATTGAACTGTTCCAGAAGCTGAAGAAAGAGATCCCGAAAGAAGTTCACGTCGACCCATACCTGTGCACCTATTACTACGAAATCAACAACCAGAAAGCACCGTTCACCGACGTACGCGTTCGTACTGCGCTGAAGCTGGCACTGGATCGCGATATTATCGTGAACAAAGTGAAAAACCAGGGCGATCTCCCGGCGTATAGCTACACCCCTCCTTATACCGATGGAATGAAACTGGTTGAGCCTGAATGGTTCAAGTGGTCACAGGAAAAACGTAACGAAGAAGCGAAAAAGCTGCTGGCTGAAGCGGGCTACACTGCCGATAAGCCATTAACGTTTAACCTGCTGTACAACACGTCAGATCTGCATAAAAAACTGGCTATCGCCGTCGCGTCTATCTGGAAGAAAAACCTGGGCGTCAACGTTAAGCTGGAAAACCAGGAGTGGAAAACCTTCCTCGATACGCGTCATCAGGGGACCTTCGACGTGGCGCGTGCAGGCTGGTGTGCGGACTATAACGAACCGACCTCATTCCTGAACACGATGCTCAGCGACAGTTCAAACAACACTGCGCACTATAAGAGCCCGGCGTTCGACAAGATCATCGCTGATACGCTGAAAGTGTCTGACGATGCGCAACGCGCAGAATTGTACGCGAAATCTGAAGAGCAGCTCGATAAAGACTCTGCAATCGTACCGGTCTACTACTACGTTAACGCCCGTCTGGTGAAACCGTGGGTAGGGGGTTATACCGGTAAAGACCCGTTGGATAATATTTCCGTTAAGAATCTTTATATTATCAAGCATTAATGGCAATACGTGGGGTGAGCCTGGCTTGCCCCACTGTGTCTACTTTGTAACATTCATCAGGCACACGCCAGAAGGTACGGGCAATGTTGAAATTTATCCTGCGTCGCTGTCTAGAAGCGATACCAACGTTATTTATTCTAATTACGATTTCCTTCTTTATGATGCGTCTCGCACCGGGAAGTCCATTTACCGGTGAACGTACGCTGCCGCCGGAAGTTATGGCGAATATCGAGGCGAAGTATCACTTAAACGATCCCATCACTACCCAATACTTCAATTATTTGAAGCAGCTGGCGCACGGTGATTTTGGACCGTCATTTAAATATAAAGACTATTCCGTAAACGACCTGGTGGCCTCCAGCTTCCCGGTTTCGGCAAAACTGGGTGCTGCGGCATTCATTCTGGCCGTCGTTCTTGGGGTTACCGCAGGCGTTATCGCCGCGCTCAGACAAAATACCAAATGGGATTATGCCGTAATGGGGGTGGCAATGACCGGGGTAGTGATACCCAGCTTCGTTGTCGCGCCATTACTGGTGATGATATTTGCCATTACGCTGAAGTGGCTGCCTGGCGGCGGCTGGAACGGCGGGGCTCTGAAGTTCATGATTTTGCCAATGGTGGCATTATCTCTGGCCTATATCGCCAGTATCGCGCGTATCACCCGAGGTTCTATGATCGAAGTGCTGCATTCGAACTTCATCCGCACCGCGCGCGCGAAAGGGCTGCCGATGCGCCGGATTATCTTCCGCCACGCGCTCAAACCGGCGCTGCTGCCGGTGCTCTCCTATATGGGGCCTGCATTCGTTGGGATCATCACGGGCTCGATGGTTATCGAAACCATCTACGGTCTGCCGGGCATTGGTCAGCTGTTCGTTAACGGCGCGCTCAACCGCGACTATTCGCTGGTACTGAGCCTGACGATCCTCGTTGGTGCGCTCACCATTCTTTTTAACGCGATCGTTGATGTGCTGTATGCCGTCATCGACCCGAAAATCCGTTACTAACTGGAGCACGCCATGATGTTGAGTAAGAAAAACAGCGAGGCGCTGGAAAACTTCAGTGAAAAACTGGAAGTGGAAGGTCGTAGTCTCTGGCAGGATGCACGCCGTCGCTTTATGCACAACCGTGCCGCCGTCGCCAGTCTGGTGGTTCTGGTGATCATCGCGCTGTTTGTGACCCTGGCACCGATGCTGTCGCAATTTACCTATTTCGATACGGACTGGGGCATGATGTCCAGCGCGCCGGATATGGAATCCGGTCACTATTTCGGGACCGACTCATCCGGCCGTGATCTGCTGGTGCGCGTCGCGATTGGGGGGCGTATCTCGTTGATGGTCGGTATCGCCGCCGCGCTGGTGGCGGTAATTCTGGGGACGCTCTACGGCTCACTTTCCGGCTACCTTGGCGGCAAAGTGGACTCAGTGATGATGCGTTTGCTGGAAATCCTGAACTCCTTCCCGTTTATGTTCTTCGTCATTCTGCTGGTGACCTTCTTCGGCCAGAACATTCTGTTAATTTTCGTGGCCATCGGGATGGTTTCCTGGCTGGATATGGCGCGTATCGTGCGCGGCCAGACGCTGAGCCTGAAACGTAAAGAATTTATCGAAGCCGCGCAGGTTGGTGGCGTATCTACCCGAAATATCGTGGTTCGCCATATTGTTCCTAACGTGCTGGGGGTGGTTGTGGTCTATGCCTCACTGCTGGTGCCAAGCATGATCCTGTTTGAATCCTTCCTCAGCTTCCTGGGGCTGGGTACGCAGGAACCACTGAGCAGCTGGGGCGCACTGTTGAGCGATGGTGCAAACTCGATGGAAGTCTCACCGTGGCTGTTGCTCTACCCGGCGGGTTTCCTGGTGGTCACACTGTTTTGTTTCAACTTTATCGGCGATGGCCTGCGTGATGCCCTCGACCCGAAAGACCGTTAAGGAGCGCCGTCATGACAATTATTGAAACGGCCACTGCGCCACAGGCGCAACAGCAGAGCAATCTTCTGCTGGACGTAAAAGACCTCCGTGTGACCTTTAAAACCCCTGACGGGGATGTTACCGCCGTCAACGATCTCAACTTCAACCTGAGTGCGGGTGAAACGCTGGGGATTGTCGGTGAATCCGGATCCGGAAAATCCCAGACCGCCTTTGCGTTGATGGGCCTGCTGGCATCTAACGGTGTGATTGGCGGTTCCGCAAAATTCAATGGTCGCGAAATCCTCAACCTGCCGGAGCACGAGCTGAACAAGCTGCGTGCCGAGCAGATCTCGATGATTTTCCAGGACCCGATGACCTCGCTGAACCCGTATATGCGCGTCGGTGAGCAGCTGATGGAAGTTCTGATGCTGCATAAAGGTCTGGGGAAAGCGGAAGCGTTTGAGGAATCCGTCAAAATGCTGGATGCGGTAAAAATGCCGGAAGCGCGTAAGCGCATGCGCATGTTTCCTCACGAATTCTCCGGCGGTATGCGTCAGCGCGTGATGATTGCTATGGCACTGCTGTGCCGGCCAAAACTGCTGATTGCCGATGAACCGACTACCGCACTGGACGTTACCGTTCAGGCGCAAATCATGACCCTGCTGAACGAGCTTAAGCGTGAGTTCAACACGGCGATTATCATGATTACCCACGATCTGGGTGTTGTTGCCGGTATCTGTGACAAAGTGCTGGTGATGTATGCCGGTCGTACGATGGAATACGGCAAAGCGCGTGACGTGTTCTATCAGCCTGCCCATCCATACTCCATTGGCCTGCTGAACGCGGTGCCGCGGCTTGATGCGGAAGGGGAATCCCTGCTCACCATTCCGGGCAACCCGCCAAACCTGCTGCGTCTGCCAAAAGGCTGTCCGTTCCAGCCGCGCTGTCCGCATGCGATGGAAATCTGCAACAGCGCGCCGCCGCTGGAAGCATTTGCACCAGGCCGTCTGCGCGCCTGCTTTAAGCCGCAGGAGGAGCTGGTATGAACGCATTAGATGAAAAACGCAATGTGCTGCTCGAAATCGCTGACCTTAAGGTGCATTTCGATATTAAGGATGGTAAACAGTGGTTCTGGCAGCCGCCGAAAACCCTAAAAGCGGTGGATGGCGTCACCCTGCGTCTGTACGAGGGGGAGACCCTGGGGGTCGTGGGCGAGTCCGGCTGTGGGAAATCCACTTTCGCTCGTGCCATTATCGGCCTGGTCAAAGCTACCGACGGAAAAGTGGCGTGGCTGGGTAAAGACCTGCTGGGGATGAAGCCCGACGAGTGGCGCGACGTGCGAAGCGACATCCAGATGATTTTCCAGGATCCGCTGGCATCACTTAACCCGCGTATGACCATCGGAGAGATTATTGCCGAGCCGCTGCGCACCTATCATCCTAAGATGCCGCGTCAGGAAGTCCGTGACCGCGTAAAGGCGATGATGCTGAAAGTGGGGCTGTTGCCTAACCTCATTAACCGTTATCCGCACGAATTCTCCGGCGGTCAGTGTCAGCGTATTGGTATTGCGCGTGCGCTGATCCTTGAGCCGAAGCTGATTATCTGTGATGAACCGGTTTCCGCGCTGGACGTTTCCATTCAGGCGCAGGTGGTAAACCTGCTGCAGAAGCTGCAGCGCGAGATGGGGCTGTCGCTGATCTTCATTGCGCACGATCTGGCCGTGGTAAAACACATTTCTGACCGTGTGCTGGTGATGTATCTGGGTCATGCCGTGGAGCTGGGCACGTATGATGAGGTGTACCACAATCCGCTGCACCCTTACACCAAAGCACTGATGTCTGCAGTACCCATCCCCGATCCCGATCTGGAGAAAAATAAAACGATCCAGCTTCTGGAAGGAGAATTGCCTTCACCAATTAACCCTCCGTCAGGTTGCGTTTTCCGTACGCGCTGCCCGATGGCCGGGCCGGAATGTGCGAAAACACGACCGGTTCTGGAAGGCAGTTTCCGACATGCGGTTTCCTGCCTGAAAGTAGACCCGTTATAATCGCAAGGGCTGACATGATGTCAGCCCTTATTTATTGCGAGGTTACCGTGTCGCGTTTATTCACTTCAGCCCGTCGACGGCTCTATCATCTTTTATTCGATCCAGAAACGGTATCGGGACGCCGTTTTGAGGGACTCTGCGCGCTGTTTGCGTTACTCAGTGTCATTGTCATCTTTATTGAATCCGGTGTCGGGACACAATATCACCTGACATTTGATGAATGGCATGCCTTTGTCTGGCTTGAACTGGCGATCACCCTGGTCTTTACCGCTGAGTATATTCTGCGGGTCGTTTGCTGGCCCAATCCGGCAAAGTACGTATTCAGCTTCTGGGGTTTTATCGATTTAGCGACTATCCTGCCGCTCTATGTCATGTGGCTATGGCCAGAAATCAGTCTCAACTATGTTTTCGCCTGGCGCGCCATGCGCGTGATTCGCGTATTGCGAATTCTTAAATTGCTGCGTTTTATGCCGTCGCTGCGCGTATTCTGGAGTGCCATCGTTAGCGCACGACATCAGCTTATTCTGTTTTACTCGTTTATTGCCATTGTGATGATTGTTTTCGGCGCGCTGATGTATTTGATAGAAGGGCCCAAATACGGCTTCACAACGCTCAACGCCTCCGTCTACTGGGCCATCGTGACCGTGACGACCGTGGGGTACGGTGATATCACACCCCATACGCCGCTGGGGCGCATAGTGGCATCCGTGCTCATTCTGATTGGGTATTCGGTGATTGCTATCCCGACGGGGTTAATTACCACGCACATGAGCAGTGCATTTCAAAGCCATAAAGCGCAGCGTAAATGTCCGCGCTGTCATCAGGGAGAGCATGAGCAGAGCGCGCGGTTTTGCAACCGCTGTGGGAGCGAGTTACCGAAGTAAATAAAAAAGGCTGCCATCGCAGCCTTTTTTATTATTCGCGCCAGAGAATGTGGCACAGCTTGTGGTCTTTCTCCCGGCAGAGCAGGACGCGAGCGAAAATGTCGTTAATTTCCCCACCATCTTCGTCAGCCAGCCCAATCACCACTTCGGCAAAGAAGTCAGGATTCAGGTCGAAATCCACATGTTCAGCCCAGTCTTCTGCAGGGTCGAACAATTCGGCACCGCCGCGCTCTTCGAACTGCAGATTAAAGAGGATCACGTCCGCGGGATCGAGGTTATCAACCGCCAGTTCGAGAAAAATGTCATAGGCCTGCTCGAGCGTTTCGTCTTCGGTCAGGCGATTGTTCAGATCCATTTCCATGATGACTACCTGTTTAACATCGTTGGGCACGTTTTACAGCAACGGACTAAAGAAGTAAAACAGTCGTTCAGCTATTCTCTGCCACAGCGGGCGTTTTACCCACAGCCTGGCATCCAGCAGCCGCGAGCGGGAGATATAATCATCCTGCACCGCCGCCAGGTCACCGCCAAATCCGGCGTCATCAATCACCAGGGTGATTTCAAAGTTCAGCCACAGGCTGCGCATATCGAGGTTTACCGTGCCCACCAGGCTTAATTCGCCGTCGACAAGCACGCTCTTGGTGTGCAGCAGCCCGCCTTCAAACTGGTATATTTTCACCCCGGCGGCCAGCAGTTCGCTAAAGAAGGCGCGGCTGGCCCAGCCCACCAGAAGCGAGTCATTTTTGCGGGGCAAAATGATACTCACATCGACACCGCGCTGCGCTGCGGTACAGATCGCGTGCAACAGGTCATCGCTGGGGACGAAGTAGGGCGTCGTCATGATCAAATATTCACGCGCTGAGTAGGTAGCCGTCAGCAGCGCCTGATGAATTAAGTCTTCCGGGAAGCCAGGCCCGGAGGCAATGGTATGAATAGTATGACCGCTGGCCTCTTCAAACGGCATGATGTTGCCATCTGGCGGTGGGGGCAGAATACGCTTGCCGGTCTCTATCTCCCAGTCGCAGGAGTAAACGATACCCATCGAGGTGGCAATCGGCCCCTCCATTCGTGCCATCAGATCCACCCATTGCCCGACGCCGGAGTCCTGTTTAAAGAAGCGCGGGTCAACCATGTTCATACTGCCGGTATAGGCAATATAATTATCAATCATGATCATTTTACGGTGCTGGCGAAGGTCCATCCGGCGCAGAAAGACGCGCAGGAGATTTACCTTTAGCGCCTCAACCACTTCGATACCGGCATTACGCATCATGCCTGCCCAGGGGCTGCGGAAAAAGGCCACGCTGCCTGCGGAGTCCAGCATCAGACGGCAGTGGATCCCCCGACGCGCGGCCGCCATCAGGGATTCAGCGACCTGGTCGGCCATGCCGCCGGGCTGCCAGATATAGAACACCATCTCAATGTTATGGCGAGCAAGCTGGATATCGCGGATCAACGCCTGCATCACGTCATCGGAGGAGGTCAGAAGCTGGAGCTGGTTCCCCTTAACGCCGCCAATCCCCTGACGCCGTTCGCAGAGCTTAAACAGCGAGGAGGCGACGCTGCTGTTCTCCTCGGCAAAGATATGTTTGCAGGCTTTAAGATCGTTAAGCCACTTCGCGGTGGAAGGCCACATGGCACGCGCCCGCTCGGCCCGGCGTTTACCCAGATGAAGCTCACCGAAAGAGAGATAGGCAATAATTCCCACCAGCGGGAGGATGTAAATGATCAGAAGCCAGGCCATGGCAGAGGGTACGGCTCTGCGCTTCATCAGGATGCGTAATGTCACACCCGCGATTAACAGCCAGTATCCCAAAATGACCAGCCAACTCACCACGGTGTAGAAGGTTGTCATGGTTAAAAAATCCTTTTGAAAGCGTATTGTTATGAGTGTACGCATCAGGATTCATCTGGCAAATAAAAACGCCAGGTAAAAGCGCTGGTTTGCTGCCGGGTTGGGTTTATAATGGCGGCTCTGTTTGAGAAAGAGTTGTAGACATGAAGCGCAGTAGAACAGAAGTAGGGCGCTGGCGCATGTTGCGACAGGTGAGTCGTCGTAAGGCTCGTTGGCTGGAAGCACAATCCCGCCGCAATATGCGTATCCACGCCATCAGAAAATGTGGATTGAACAGGCACCGCAACGCGTTGCTGTTCGCCGTCCAGGATATCTGAAAACCCTGAGGGCACCGCAAGGTGCCCGCTGATTTTATAGTGTCTTATTTAGAGAATATCGTTATTGCTGCGATATTCCGGTGATGTTTAGCAAAAGGAGGGAGAGGTGTTTGCGGAGTTTGGCGTACTGAATTTCTGGACGTATGTTGTTGGCGCATTTTTTATTGTGCTGGTGCCGGGCCCGAATACCCTGTTTGTGTTGAAGACCGGGATCGGTCACGGCGTTAAAAAAGGATATCTTGCCGCCACAGGTGTGTTTATCGGCGATGCGGTTCTGATGTTTCTCGCCTGGGCCGGTGTCGCGGCTTTAATCCAGACCACGCCTGTACTGTTTAATATCGTACGCTATCTGGGTGCTTTCTATTTACTCTGGCTGGGCGGCAAAATGCTCTGGTCGGTGATTAACCGTCAGAATCATGCTCATGAGAGCGGAACTGAACCTGCCAGTATGATCATGAAACGCGCCCTGGTACTGAGCCTGACGAATCCAAAAGCGATTCTGTTCTACGTTTCGTTCTTTGTGCAGTTTATTGACGTGAATGCACAAAATACCGGGACCTCTTTTCTGATCCTCGCCACCACGCTTGAGTTGATTAGCTTTATGTACATGAGCTTCCTGATCTTCTCCGGTGCGTTTGTCACGCGTTATCTGAAAACCAAAAAGAAACTGGCAAAGCTGGGGAACGGGCTGATAGGGCTGCTGTTTGTCGGATTTGCGGCGCGGTTAGCGTCCCTGCATTGATGTGAAAAAAGGCTCCTGAGGGAGCCTTTATTATATCAGAACACTTTCTTATACGGTCGCACCGTTACCTTCGCATACACGCCCGCCGCAACGTACGGGTCTGCGTCAGCCCAGGCCTGCGCCGCTTCCAGAGATTCAAACTCTGCAATAACCGTGGAGCCCGAAAAACCGGCTGCACCCGGATCGTTGCTGTCGACAGCAGGCATTGGGCCAGCGGTCAGCAAACGGCCTTCATCCTGTAGCAGCTGTAAGCGTGCCAGGTGAGCAGGGCGGACAGACTGGCGTTTCTCAAGTGAATCAGCGACATCTTCAGAGTAAATCACGTAAAGCACGGTGAAGCTCCTTAAGCGTTTTAAAGTGTCAGTTACGTTATGTGAAAGGGCAACTGACTGCAATGTAAAGATAAAAACAATGTTAATACCCTGATCTGAATGCCCCTTTTTTGGCCACATTGACGCTTAAATTGCGCCAGAACAAAGTGTCTTATTGAATATGATTGCTATTTGCATTTAAAATCAGGGTTCGATTTTTTAACGTTGATGACTATGACTTCGATGACCCTTGATTTACCTCGCCGCTTTCCCTGGCCGACGCTGCTCTCCGTCGTGATTCACGGTGCTGTCGTGGCGGGTTTGCTCTATACCTCGGTTCATCAGGTTATTGAAATGCCCGCACCCGCGCAGCCGATTTCGGTGACCATGGTATCGCCAGCGGATCTCGAGCCGCCGCAGGTCGCGCCGCCACCGCCACAGCCGGTTGCTGAACAGGAGCCAGAACCCGAGCCTGTTCCGGCGCCACCGAAGGAAGCACCGGTGGTGATCCATAAACCTGAACCGAAGCCCAAACCTAAGCCGAAGCCAAAGCCGGTGAAGAAGGTCGAGGAGCGTCCGAAACGCGAAGAACGTCCGGTTGAGCCACGTGCGACCCAGACGGTTGAGAATGCCGCACCTTCACGTCCGGTAATGAACAACTCCGCACCGGCACCAAAACCAACGGTTGCCGCGCCAGCGGGCCCGCGAGCACTGAGCCGAAACCAGCCTCAGTATCCGGCGCGAGCGCAGGCTTTACGTATTGAAGGCCGCGTGCGGGTGAAATTTGACGTTACCGCAGATGGCCGCGTTGATAACGTGCAAATCTTGTCCGCTCAGCCTTCTAATATGTTTGAACGCGAAGTGAAATCGGCGATGCGCAGATGGCGCTACGAAGCCGGTAAACCGGGTAGCGGACTGATCGTGAACATTGTCTTCCGCCTGAACGGCGGGGCGCAGATGGAATAAAAAAAGCCTCCGGATGGAGGCTTTTTTGTCAGATAATCAGGCCTGCGGAAGCTGACGAGGTTTACCCTCGCTATCCACTGCCACATAAATAAACAGTGCTTCAGTAGCTTTATAGCGCTGTCCAATCGGTTCTGAAGAGACCTTCTTCACCCAGACTTCAATGTTGATAGAGATAGAGGTATTGCCGCGTTTGACGCAGCGCGCGTAACAGCACACCACGTCACCTACCGCCACCGGGCGCAGGAAGGTCATCCCATCGACCCTCACGGTTACCACGCGTCCGTGAGCTATCTCTTTTGCCAGAATTGCGCCGCCCATATCCATTTGCGACATCAGCCAGCCGCCAAAAATATCGCCATTGGCATTAGTGTCAGCGGGCATTGCCAGTGTGCGTAAAACCAGTTCGCCCTGAGGGGCGTTAGTTGTTGTCATTGTTTTAACTCGTAACGGAAGACTTCAGGCGGGATGCTACTATGATTTCACAGCGGAGAGAATAGACCAGAACGCCTGTCGAACACGTTCTGGTCAACCAGCAGTTAGTGCTTATCGTCCTGCGGCATATGGCGATAGATGTAAACGCCGCTGAGCAGGGTGAAAATCAGCGTCAGGGCGGTCAGGCCGAAGACCTTAAAGTTGACCCAAATGTTTTGCGGCAACCAGAAGGCAATGTAGATATTGGCAAGACCACAAAGAATAAAGAACACCGCCCAGGCAATATTCAGTCGGGACCAGACCTGCTGCGGCAGCGTCAGCTCTTTACCCAGCATGCGCTGGATAAGCGGTTTTTTCATAACCCACTGGCTGATTAACAATGCGCCTGCAAACAGCGCGTATATCACCGTGACTTTCCACTTGATGAATTCATCATTGTGGAAGAACAGGGTCAGCCCGCCGAAAACAGCGACCAGCACGAACGTGACCAGCGCCATTTTTTCGACTTTACGGTAACGTAACCAGCTGTAGATCAGCACAACCGCGGTCGCGATAATCAGCGCAGTGGTCGCAGCATAGATGTCATACAGCTTATAAAACGCGAAAAAGACCACGAGCGGTAAAAAATCAAGAAACTGCTTCATTCTGTGATTCCATCTTCTCTGTTGAGCCGGGAAGCGGGTCATGCTCCCGGCATCAGGATTACTGACGAATTAACATATACAGGCGGAACAGATAGACCAGCAGTACCGCTGAAATCAGGTTGCTCAGCGTATTCGCGACTACCGCGCCAACATTAGGCGTTAAAACCGCAAAATTTGGCGCAAACAGGAGCAGAAGCGTTTTCGCCAGCAGCCAGCCGATCACGGCAGGGGCCACCAGGCGCATATTCGCCCATGCGAGCCTGATGCTGCTGCGCATTGCGGTAAAAATCCCCATTTTGTCCTGCACGATCATGATCGGGGCAAAAGAGAGCACGATAGCCAGCAACACGCCCGGCACCACGACCAGCATAATCCCCATCTGCACCAGCAGGGTGGTTAAGAAGATCAGGATAAACAGCTTCGGCAAAACGGGGGCACTGGCACCAATCGCGCGTAAGGCACTGACCCGATGGCCCGCTGACACCAGCTGAATCATCAGGAGAACGCCGCCCGCCAGAATCGCATTACCAATGAGACCAGAGAACGTCGATGCGGCTGAAGCCCGCAGCAGGATTTGCTGCTGCTCTGGCGTCATGTTTTGCACCAGTTCAAACAACCCGACGCTTCCTGCCAGATTGTCACCCTGGCTCAGGCTGGCAATCTGTTCATCACTCGGTGAGAAGGCATGGCCCAGCACCACAGTGATAAAGGCGCAAAGCAACGCGATCAGTAAAAAAGTTATGAACTGATTGCGGAAAAAGTTTCCCGTGTCACGGTAGACAGACTTCGCCGTGATAGACATGCACTCTCCTTGAGTATTGCAGGTGTTAATTAGCCGGTAATTGTACACCGGATGCACCTGCTGTGGCAGCATCAAGGCTTGTATGGAAAAGCATATCTTTGTAAAGCGGCGGTAATCCGACCCGTGCGCGGGCGCGATTACAGGCGTCGTTGACCTGCCCGTCTTCCCCCGACATAGCAAATTCCCGGCAGGGGCTGGGGCGATCCTCATAGATGGAACACCGGGTTGAGACCCCGGGTTCACCCTGTAGCGCGACGCAGCGGGCTTGTTTTTGGTTCGTGCCGCGCATACAGCGCAGAAAAGGGGTTAACGGCTCAGTGAGATGAACCGGAACGGTACCGCCGCCATCGCTGGCCTCGGCCCAGTAGAAAGAGACTCGAAAATACGCACAACAGGCTCCGCACGTCATGCACGGGTTAACTTCACTCATGGCACACCTGCAAAAAAGAACGCATCAAATCAATTTGTGAAAGCGATAAATTAGCCAGCCGCCTGAGGAAGAGCAAGAGGGGGAAAAGAGAAAATTTTGTAACTGTGAAATGCCAAAAATTGACATGGAAACAACTTGCTGCCTTTCAAAGCGCCACAAAAAATTAACCCAGATCAATGAATGTTAACTTACTGGTTTTAATGTGATCTGTGGCAGATCACTTATTACTCATTTGTGAGTATATTCTCACCCGCGATTAAAACCACAACGATGGAGCGGATATGAAAAAATTAGCGGTGGCAGCCCTTGTATTAAGCAGTCTCTCTGGCGGCGCGTACGCGCACGAAGCAGGTGAATTCTTTATTCGTGCCGGTTCGGCCACGGTTCGCCCAACTGAGGGCTCTGATAACGTGCTGGGTATGGGCGGTTTTAACGTCAGTAATAACACCCAGTTAGGCTTAACGTTCACTTATATGGCGACGGATAACATTGGTGTCGAGCTTCTGGCGGCAACGCCGTTCCGTCATCGCGTCGGTCTGGGGGCAACCGGTGATATCGCTACCGTTCACCATTTACCGCCAACGCTGATGGCGCAATGGTACTTTGGCGATGCCAGCAGCAAGGTACGTCCGTATATTGGCGCCGGTGTAAACTACACCACCTTCTTCGATGAGAAATTTAACGATACCGGTAAAGAGGCCGGTCTGACTGACCTCAGCCTGAAAGATTCATGGGGTATGGCGGGACAGGTGGGGCTGGATTACCTGATTAACCGTGACTGGCTGATCAACGCCTCAGTCTGGTACATGGACATTGATACAGACGTACGCTTTAAAGCGGGCGGTGAGCAGCAAAGTATCAATACTCGCCTCGATCCGTGGGTGTTTATGTTCTCTGCAGGTTATCGCTTCTAATCCCCCCTCAAACTGGCCACCAGGTGGCCAGTTTGCTTTTGCAGCCTTCAAAACGACGGATAAACCGGCCGCTCGTCAAGTTTTACGCAGTGCCTGAGTTTCGTTTCCCCATCATATAAATAGCTAAATGCGTCGCTGGACACCGAATGAAAAAGAATATCGCCATTAGCAAACGGGATCATTTCGGTGTCACCCGCGCGCTTGTGCCCTGCGCCGGTTTCAAACTGGCCGCGCCACCGTTCCTGCGTATGGTCGTAAACGTGCAGAATAACCTCGACAAGTCCTCTTTCCGGACAGTTAAGGCGCAGGAAGGTTGAAGAGAAATTCAGGGGCAGCACGTGAAAGGGAATCAATAAGGCGAAAACCAGTAAAGCTCGTAAATACATCAAACTGCGAAAACCTCCTTCAAAATGGATATGAGATTTTACTTAAGTCAGATGCGGCGGCTTTGCCCTCGATCAAGAGGTCTTATAATTCAATGCGATAAAGGCCTCTGACGAGGCCTGAACGTTCATTTTTGAATCAAATAGCGGATTGTTGGCCCGTCCTGCTGAATATCCAGCACCGTGTAGCCATGGTTTTTAGCATCCAGCGGAATGTTGTTAATGGATTGCGGGCAGTCGCTCACCACCTCCAGAATTTCCCCTTTTTTGAGCTGCGGTAGCGCTTCAAGGGTAGCCACTGCCGGATAAGGGCAGGGTTCGCCGATCATATCCAGTCGATAGTCAGGCACGATCTCTTTCATGCAGCGTTCTCCTGCGTTTCAGGTTTAGCGGTGGTGCGACGGAAGAAACGTTTCTCCTGCGCGACAACCAGTAAAAAAGCGACCAGCAGCAAGGCATAGGTTACCAGCAGGCCGCCGAGCGGACCGAAGGTGCTCAACAGATTGACCTTATCCCAGTTTGTTGCGAGTACAGGTGAGACATCATCCCAGTAGTACGCCAGAATGGTTGAACCAATGACATTACCAAGGCCGACCCACCAGTAATGCACCTGGCCTTCGACGGCGCGATACATCCAGCCGGTTTCACACCCGCCTGCCAGCACAATTCCGAAGCCAAACAGCAGGCCACCAATCACCGCGTTAGGACCGGCCCACATGATTTTCGGTTCAACACCGAGTTGTACATAGCTGAAAATGCCGATGGCGCTCACCGCCATACCGGCAATGATCGCTTTTGCCATCATGGTTCGTCCGGTGATCCACATATCGCGAAACGCAGAGGTAAAGCAGATCTGCGCGCGTTCGATCAGCAGACCAAACCCTACGCCAAACAACATCGCCAGGCCGAGTTTCGGTTGATTCAGCGCTGTGCAGATTGCCCACGCGATCATGGCAAAAAAGACCAGCATACCGAGGCGAAAACGGCGTTTCGCCTGGTCCGGCTTCTGGGTCAGCGGCGACGCCGCGCTAACTTTGGTCATTTTTACCGGAATACGGAACAGCGGCAGCAGGGTGAATTTTGCACCGAAGTAAGAGCCAATCGCGGTGGCGACGGCAAAGAACCAGGCATGCAGTGAAAATTGCGGAATACCCGTGAAGAACGCGGCAAGGTTACAGCCCATCGCCAGGCGAGCACCAAATCCGGCAATAATCCCGCCGACGACCGCCTGCATAATGCGGATGCGGCTTTTGGGCATGCGCAACTTGACGTTATTTGCCCACAGCGCCGCCGCGAAACAGCCGCCGAACATTCCGATGATCATCATTCCGTCGATGCGGGTAAGCGGAGTACCGTCCAGGTGAATGAGTTTAAAGTAGCCCCACTCTTCGGCATGCACGCCAGCGAGTTGCAGAAGTTGACCACCCCAGCGGGTAAACTCGCCGGTCACGGCCCAGAAGGTACCGGTAATGCCGAAATAATAAGTAGAGAGAATGCCTGCCGCGATAACGGCCGGAACAGGTGACCAGAACTTAACTAAATAAGTCTGTTTGAAGTATTGCCATGACATGAGTAAGCCTCTGAACTCAGAAGGTGTATTTGGATTTAACGGGCCGGAATATATAACTTTTTGGCTTACTCTAAAACCTCTCCAAACCTACTCTCCGGGATAGCGTCATTTTTTATGACCTCCGTCATTAAATCTTCCGGTTATTTCCCGGCAATCACACCCCCGGCTGCAAAATATTCATTCCTTTCGCGGAGCCTTACTCAAAATGCGAGAGCGGCAGACATCCAGAATTTCGTCAGCCAGCGCGGAATTATCCGGGCAGGCACGGGACAACACCAGAGCCCCGACAAGATGTGCAAAGGTGTTTATCAGGTCAGCACGTGAGACATTTTCGTCGCTTAACATTGCCAGCTGACGTTCAACCCCGGCTGCAAATGTCTCTTTGATGGACTCGGACTGGCGTGCGGTGTCCGTGCCCAGGGCAGACATCACGCAACCTCCGGCCATATCATCGCGATGCTGCCGGGAGAGGTAATATTCAATGAATTTGTCTCGATCTACACCCGCCAGGTTTTCCGCGGCATGCACAAACCCGCAATTCATGGCCTCTGACATCAGGTCGGCCTTCGAACCAAAGTGCTTATAAAACCCGCCGTGGGTTAAACCCGCAGCAGACATCAGCTCCGCCACGCCCACGCCGTCATAGCCGCGTTCACGAAAAAGTTCGGATGCCGTTTCAACTATGCGCATCCGGTTCTCCCGGACCTGCTCTTTTGACACTTTCATGCTGCCCACCCCCTATAAAACAAGGCTCAATTATACATTGATGATGATCATAATCAAACCAGTTGACTTTATAGATTATGATCATCATCATTAAATCCGTGTCTCCGTCAGCGCTTCGCAGAGAAAGGCACGCTCTGTCAGTCTGGCTGAGATCAGCAAAGAGAGCCGGATATCTCCCGGATTTACCTGCATCGAACGGTGCAGATTCTGTTTAACATTTGATAAAGAAGATCACACATGACGAAAACTTCAGTTCTCATTACAGGCGCATCGACGGGTATTGGTGCTGTTTATGCGGAAAGGTTTGCAAGCCGTGGACATAACCTGATTCTGGTTGCCCGGGATAAAACAAAATTAGACGCACTTGCCGAACGTCTGAGACAGGAGAAGGGCGTTTCTGTAGATGTCCTGCCTGCCGATCTCACTCAGGCAGCGGAGTTAGCGACGGTGGAAACGCGTCTTCGTGAAGACGAAAAAATAGGGGTGCTGATCAATAACGCCGGCATCGCACAGTCGGGCCGTTTTATCGGCCAGACGTCCGAGGCAATTGAGCGTCTTATCGCCCTGAATGTCACCGCGCTGACGAGGCTTGCCAGTGCCGCGGCACCACGGTTTGTCAACGCCGGAGAAGGTGCGATCGTCAATATCAGTTCAGTCGTTGGGCTTGCCCCGGAATTTGCCATGTCGATTTACGGTGCAACCAAAGCCTTCGTGCTTTTCTTGTCGCAGGGATTGCATCTTGAGCTGTCCTCCGCAGGCGTTTACGTCCAGGCGGTACTTCCGGCCGGCACTTACACCGAAATCTGGGAACGTGCCGGTATTGATATCAGTAAGGCGCCCGAGATGATGGAAGTGGGTCAGTTAGTTGACGCAGCCCTGGCGGGCTTTGACCGTCGCGAACTCGTCACCATCCCTCCTTTACAACACGCAGCCCACTGGGATGACCTGGAGAGGACGCGTCAGGCTCTGCTGGCGGACATCAATCAGGCTAACGTGGCAGAGCGCTACAAAGTGTAGTCAGGGGGGATTCGGCATAGGACTGAGTATCGTTTTTTCACTCAGCAACAGCGTTGTTAAGAAACATGCCACAGGCAAACCCGGCAGAGTAAAAGACAAATGAATAAGAAGACGATGAAAGCGTTTACGTTTAAACGCTATGGTAAATCCCCGGGACTGGGGATCGATGACGTCGATTTTCCGTCCCCCGGTAATGATGAAATTCTGGTCAAAGTGTATGCAGTAGGTCTGAACCCAATCGATAACATGATCCCGACCGGCATGTTCAAACGCGTTCTGCATTTCAGTCTCCCCGCGACCTTGGGCAGTGATGTGTCCGGCGTTGTCGTTGCCACAGGACGTCGCGTGACGCGATTCAAGGCAGGCGACGAGATTTTCGCCAGTATTTTTGACAGGGGAACGGGGTCGCTGGCCGAATTTGTCCGGGTGCCAGAAAGCCTTGCGGCGTTAAAACCCGCCAGTCTGGATTTCGTACAGGCCGCGTCACTTCCTATGGTCAGTCTCACCTCCTGGCAAGCGCTGACAGAACGCGCGATGCTGCGAGCGGGGCAGAAAGTATTTATCCCTGCCGGATCCGGTGGAATCGGCAGTTTTGCTATTCAGCTGGCGAAACACTTTGGCGCAACGGTTGGGACGACCACCAGCGCAGCCAACATTGACTGGGTGAGCCGCCTTGGTGCAGATGACGTCGTTGACTATAGAAAGCAGGAATTCGAAAAAGTGCTGAGCGGCTACGATATTGTCCTCGGTACTATCAGAGGTGACGCGATTGAGAAATCCACGCAAATCCTTAAGCCGGGAGGGAAAATTATTTCCCTGATCGGGCCGTTAGATGCTGCTTTCGCGCGGGAACGACACCTTAATGTTTTCCTGCGTTTCGTATTAGGGCTGATGAGCCGCAAAATCATGCGGCTGACAAAAAAGCGAGGTTTGACCTATTCGTTTCTCTTTGTTCGCCCTGATGGCAGCCAGCTCAGCCAAATCGGTGAACTCATGGACGCTGAACTCATCAAGCCCGTAATCGACAAGGTTTACCCCTTTGCCGAAACGAGCGACGCCTTCACCTATCTGGCTCGCGGGCATGCAAAGGGGAAAGTCGTCGTTAAAGTTCATGGGTGATAGCTACGAAGGCTTGAGCGCCGTTGCAGCGGCGGACCGCAGATAATGGTGATGCGCTGAGTGGAACCCTGCGCATTGCCGCCCCCTATGCTGCCGGACCTTGTTACTGAAGGCGTGGATATTTCGCTACGTTTTGGTGAGTCGGGGGAAGGATGAACCCAATATACGTTGTACTCTGCGCGGGATTAAAACCTGGGCATTACGGATATGGCCACCCCTCAGGCGAGGGGTGGCTTTCGGGGCGGGAGAGTGATGTTTACTTCGCCGCTTCCTCGATAAGTGTGGCGACATCCTGTGGATGTGAAACCATCACGACATGGGATGCGCCTTTAATCACAACGGTGTGTTTTGATCCCGCGCGTTCAGCCATGAATCGCAAACCCTGGGCGGGGATATTCTTGTCGCCGTCACCGTAAATGAAGTAAGAGGGCAGTTTTTTCCAGGCTGGCACACCCGATTTTTCAGTTAAAGCCGCTTCGGTAATCGGTCTTTGCCCTGCGGCCATCAGCGCCGCCTCTTCAGCTGAAACGTCATGCGCGAATTGCTGGTGGAACTTCGCCCGATCGATGGAGAGATCGACGCTACCATCAGCCAGCTTCACCGGTGTGGATAGCGCCTGACCAAGCGTGCCGCCAGGGAATTTCCCTGCCAGGTCGGCCGCGGCTTCACCCGCGTCCGGAGCAAATGCGGCGACATAAACCAGCGATTTGACATTGTTTGTATCACGGGCCGCGTTCGTAATAACCTGGCCACCATAGGAATGCCCGACAAGGACGACCGGCCCCTTAATGTTGTTCACCACAGAAGAGACGTAAGCCGCATCACCCGAAACACTGCGCAGCGGATTCGCGGCAGCAACGACATTGTATCCATCCTTTTGCAGGATCCGGGTAACGCCATTCCAGCTAGAAGAGTCGGCAAAGGCACCATGAACCAGGACAACGGTCGGCTTAGCGGTTTCGGCGATTGCGCTGGCAGACAGCAGAACGGCGGCAACGGCAAGGGAGGCAGCAAATTTGGACATGATCATTCCTCTTTTCAATACAGTTTAAAGGGTATGCGTAGGGGGGATTGTGGCCTGTCTGAAACAGGCCACCTGGTTAGCCGCGAATAAAGGCCAGTACGTCAGCGTTAAAGCGATCGGCCTCTGTCTCCGCCAGTCCATGTGAACCGCCGGCATATATCGTCAGCGTCGCATTCGCAACGATCTCAGCGGCGCGGTGTGCGGATGCCTTAATGGGGACAATCTGGTCATCGTCGCCATGAATAATCAGCGTAGGGCGATCAATCTGCTGCAGGTCGCGTGTGTAATCGACTTCAGAGAACTCATGGATGCAGTCATATTGCCCTTTAATGCCGCCCTGCAGGCCAATTCTGCGGAAGTTTTCCCGTAACCCGTCATTGGTGGGGACATGGTCACGGTTAAAGCCATAGAACGGAATTGTCAGGTCAAAGTAAAACTGTGAGCGGTTTTTGGCCGTGCCTTCGCGGATAGCATCAAACACCTCAATCGAAGTACCGTCTGGATTGGCATCCGTCCGGAGCATAAGAGGAGGGACTGCGCCGACCAGAACGACTTTAGCCACGCGTGAGGTACCATGACGGCCGATATAATGTGCAACTTCGCCGCCCCCTGTGGAGTGACCCACTAAAATCAGATCCTTCAGATCCAGCGACTCAATCAGCTCAGCGAGATCGTCCGCATACTGATCCATATTGTTGCCGTGGAAAGTCTGGTCTGAACGCCCATGGCTGCGACGGTCATGCGCGATGACCCGGAAACCATTCTGGCTGAAAAACAGCATTTGCTGATCCCAGGCATCAGACGATAACGGCCATCCGTGAGCGAAGAGGATAGGCTGACCTGAACCCCAGTCTTTGTAAAAAATGCCTGTTCCGTCTTTGGTGATGAAAGTTGTCATTTTGTACTCCTGTTATGTGTTGTGTTATTTGTTTGTGTGCGATTTGTTTGTGTGCAAATGAATGTGGCAGCCCTTTTTGCCTTTGTCAATCGCTTGCAATTAAATCGTATGCAAATTATTTTAAGGGGACTGGAGGACATATGACTAAACACACTAATTCCGAGGATTCCCTGCCAGATGTGCACGGTATGCTCTGTTTTTCTCTTTACTCTGCGGGACATGCTTTTACTCAGCTCTATCGTCCCATGCTTGATAAGCTTGGCCTGACCTATCCCCAGTATCTGGTGATGGTTACCTTGTGGAATCAGGATGGGCGAACAGTGAAGGAACTGAGTGGTATTCTTTTTCTTGAGTCCAGCACGTTGACCCCTTTACTGAAGCGGCTGGAGACTGCGGGGTTGATCACCCGGACACGTAATCCGAAGGATGAGCGCGAAGTGCTTATCCACCTGACGGAGAAGGGGGAGGCGCTGAAAAGCGAGACCAGCACTATCACGCGCTGTATTGTGGATACCCTGGGGATGGACGCCGACATCATTGCTGACATCAAAGCATCAGTCGATAAGATCCGTGACAAGATCCACCGTGCGCAGAAACCGGACGCCAATGACCTGGCCTGATGGGGTCATTCGGGCAGAGACATACTGTCCATTCGTACGCTCTATGAAACACTGAATTTACTGGAGGGCTGTTTTTCGCATTGAGGAATCTCATTATGATGAGGGCTAATGATTCCCAGGGGATACCACATGCGCATTGACAATCTACAGTATTTTTTTGACCCACTTTGCGGCTGGTGTTATGCCAGCTCGCCCGCCCTGAATTATCTGGCACAACATTACATCGAAAAGCTCACGTTAATGCCCAGCGGTCTTTTTTGTGATGAGGGTGCCCGGCACATCACCGCCCAATGGGCAGAATATGCGTGGACAAACGATCGGCGTATCGCTTCGCTGACCGGTCAGCCATTCAGTGAGAGCTATCACCAGCTCCTGAACTCAGGTGCGCGCTTTGATTCGACGTTTATGAACCGGGCACTTACGGCTTTTCATGAAATCAGCCCGGCGGCAGAGGCAGGGCTGCTTCGTGCACTGCAACATGCCCGCTATGTCCTGGGGTGTGATACTGCGAAAAGTGATGTGGTGGAAGAGATCGGTATCGCCTGGGCTCGGGAAAATAACGTTGACCTCAACCCTAATGACTTTGCCGGCCGGCTTGATGCCGATAACGCGCTTCGCAGCCTGACGGACGACAGGATCGCTGACGTAAAGCGTCTTATGAATCAAAAAGGTTTCAGCGGGGTTCCGCTGCTGTTGGTTACGGTTGACAGCACTGAGCACATTATCAGCGGCCACGATCTCTATGGTGGAGCAAAAAGCATCGGCGAGGCGCTGGCAAAGCTTGCGTAGCCAAAACGAGGCTTCCGGTTTTACACACCGGAGCTTCGTTTATCACCTGTTCGAATGCCCGAATCATTTCTGGCGGGAGAGGGAACGGAAAGAGCAGTAGTACCCTGCAGATGCGATAAGGCAGAGCATATACCCGAATGATTCGCTACCTTCCTCCACGACATTCTTGACCACCCTGACGTAGCTTTTATCGAGTATCTCGTACCATAATTCGTGCATTCCAAACAGCCGGGAGAAAACCAGGACTGCCAGCAGACCACTGAGCATCATGCCGTACCACGGGGTACGGGTATAGTGGGTCAGTTGCGTAAGAGTAAGTCGGAAATGGATAACGGGATAAAGCAAAGCGCAAATGGCGGAAAGTAGTGCAAACCACACCCAACTTCCATGAGCCAGAAGATCAAAAAATGCATCCAGTTCGCGAATCAGCATGGAGAGGAAAAAGCCGCCGATCAGGATGTTGCAATAGCGCATGAATTCCCATTTCTTCGCCAGGAGGAAGTGAATAAATACGATGCTCACTAAAACCGATTCCTGCACAATTTCGGTCAGCGATATCTCCGGTATATCCAGATTAAATAAAGAGATATCCACCCACAGACAAAGTACGGGCAAGGAGCAGGCTGCTGACGCGAAAAGAAAGAAGAAAAAGCTTTTGAGCACAGACATTAACACCACCACTTTCATTCAAAACATCTATGATAAGTGGCTTCGAACGAAAATCTATTTCACTTTGTGCGCTATAGGCATGAATTTTAAGCATATTGAGCTACTTAGCGAGGGTGCGTTCACTCTGTGCCGATAAGATCCCCCCTTTCAGGGAGCTCTCCGTCACTAAAAGAGGCGATATGCTTGGGCTATCACAGGATGCGAATACATGGCTCCAGCGGCTTTAGTTTCCATAGCCATTCAGCCGTCCGGGTGTTTAAGCGGTTATAATAAAAAAATAAAAACTTTGCTTAAAAAAATTTTCTGTGCCTAAATAGCGTCATCGGTTTGGAATACAGACCTTATAAAAGCAGTTTAGTAAAGCAGTCCTCAGTTCAGGTGTTATCAATAGATACTCTTCTTCGTGAGCCTCCTCCTAAGTGCCAAATAAGTTACTCTCTAAATACAGGCCATCATCGCCGCGCTTAGTGGCTCAAAAAATAAGGAATTATCTATGTCTAATAAAATGACTGGTTTAGTAAAATGGTTTAACGCTGATAAAGGTTTTGGCTTTATCACGCCTGACGACGGCAGCAAAGATGTATTCGTACATTTCTCTGCTATTCAGAGCGACAGCTTCAAATCGCTTGATGAAGGCCAGAAAGTGTCCTTCACCATTGAAAATGGCGCTAAAGGCCCGGCAGCGGGTAATGTTTCTCCGCTGTAAGTCGCGCCTGTTATCTATGACCCTTACGATAGCGATGAAGACGCGAGTCTGAGCAGTTAAGCTTCACTGATAACAAAAAACCCGCCGAGTGCGGGTTTTTTTATGGCTCCAGGAAAATTGTTATTCTGTTTTGCCGACCTGTTTTCTGAGACAATTATCCTTCACCCGGAGGCGGGATGCGGTCCCGAAGGCTGTATTCCTGTGATAAACGCCAGAAATCATGACCAGCCGGATGCTGATATAAGCGGAGCGAGAATTGACCGGCGACAGCGGTGATGTATTCAAATATCGCTGACTGGGTATTTTCATACTCCATCCACAGTACGGATGAGGTAAAACAATAAATTTCCAGGGGAATACCCGACGGCGTAGGCTTTAGCGTTCGCACGACAATATACATATCTTTGATAATATCAGGCCGATCGGCGAGCCATGCCATCAGGTAATGCCGAAAAAGCGTTAAATTTGTCAGGCCATTATCCATAAACCAACTGTCCGGTACGCCCATGGGATCACGCCCGTCGATGAGCTTTGCCAGCGGTTCATTCGTGCCGCGCAGGGCCAGCATCGGGGCCAGCGTTTCCTGAGTGAGGAATTTAACTGAGTGCTGATCGATAGTGGTGCTGCGCATAATCCGGCGCGCCCCTGACGAAAACATGGCCTGCCAGTTGGTATACGTTTCGGTCAGGAAGTTTTTGGTCGGGATACGCGAGATTGTGTTATCCCAGTTACGGATGGTAATGGTGTGCAGCGCTATGTCGGTCACTTCGCCACTCAGGTTCTTATCGGGCATTTCAATCCAGTCCCCCAACTGCAGGACATCATTTGACGAAAGCTGGATATTGGCCACGAGCGAAAGCAGGGTGTGCTGAAAGACTAACATCAGTACGGCTGCTACGGCCCCGAGGCTGGAAATAATGATCGCAGGGGATTTATTCGACATGACGGCAAGGATCATGATCGCAGCGATGATGTGGATAAATATTTTCCCTATCTGGATATAGCCTTTGATAGAGTGATTTTTACGCTTCGTCTTACGTAAATAAGAGCTGTTGACAATATCCAGCATCTCATTGAAGAAAACCGACAGAAAAATAAAGAATAGAATCCCACAGATGGTATTTATTGCCGTCACCAGCGATGCCGGCATATTGGGCATAAACTGCAGGACGTAATAAACGATAATAACCGGAATGAAATTCGACAGCTTCTCGGCAATACGACGATCTTTTTCCAGCGGGACATCCTGTTTATGGCTGGAAAAGAAGACCTTACGAACGATTTTTATGAGCAGGAATTTGCACATCAGGTGCGCAAAGAAACCAGAGATGACCAGCAGAATAAGATTAAATCCAATGGCCAGAGCCGGATTGCTTTCTATGAATGTTAATAAATAATCCAAGTATACCACCGCTTATCGCCTGAATCGTATGCCATTTTGTATTAACCTCATTCAGGAGATAAATACAAAGATTTAACCAAATCATATAATGGCATATCCGGTACAGGCAAGTCCACGACCTGAATCCTAAGCCGCACCGAGCTATTTTGTTGCGGTCAGTAACTTTATTTTCAAATTCGTTCCAGGCGATAAAAGCAGGCGAATGTGCGTGGCAGTGCCCAGAATGGCGGCGCTAAAGAAACACCGTCTGGCGGCGAAGCCAGACGGTGGAGAGGTTACGCTTTGCGCGTTGCCGCTTTCATTGCGCTGACAAAGGTTTTCAGCTCAGCCAGCATTTGCTCTGGCTTGTCCACGTTCTTCTCAATGATTTTAACGATAGCGGAGCCTGAGATTGCACCGGCTGCGTTAGCGTCAATCGCCGCGGTGACCTGGTCGGGAGATGAAATCCCAAAGCCCTGCAGCGGAGGGGCCGCGTGGTATTCAGCCAGCTTTTCGACCAGATGATGCAGAGGCAGCGCCGCTTTGTTCTCCGCGCCGGTTACACCCGCACGGGAGAGCAGGTAGGTATACCCGCGACCATAGGAGGCAATCTGGCGCAGCAGTTCATCATCGGCGTTTGGCGGGCAGATGAAAATAGGTGCCACGTTATGTCGCATCGCCGCCTGACGGAACGGCGCAGACTCTTCTACCGGTACGTCTGCCACCAGAACGGAGTCGACACCCACGCGCGCGCACTCGGCGTAAAACTCATCAATACCACGGTTAAACACCAGGTTGGCGTACATCAGCAGGCCAATCGGGATCGTCGGATGCTTCTGGCGGATCGCCGCCAGCATCTCGAAGCACTGAGTGGGCGTCACGCCTGCGGCAAACGCGCGCAGGGTGGCGTTCTGGATGGTCGGGCCATCCGCCAGCGGGTCAGAGAACGGAATACCCAACTCCAGCGCGTCGGCACCCGCTTCAATCAGGGCGTCGATAATCTTCAGCGACTGCTCCGGGCCAGGGTCGCCCAGCGTAACGAAGGGAACGAACGCGCCTTCCTGGCGGGATTTCAGTTCGGCAAATGCATTATCGTAGCGTTCCATCAGATTTCCCCTCGTGCTTTCAGAATATCGTGAACGGTGAAGATGTCTTTGTCACCGCGACCGGACAGGTTAACGACCAGCAGTTGCTCTTTTTCCGGGTTCTCTTTCATCATTTTCAGCGCGTGCGCCAGGGCGTGGGAAGACTCCAGCGCCGGGATAATCCCTTCGCTGCGGCATAGCGTTTTGAAGGCTTCCAGCGCTTCGTCATCGGTAATAGAAACATAATCCGCGCGACCCGTGCTGTTCAGATACGCATGCTGGGGTCCAACTGACGGAAAATCCAGGCCCGCAGAGATAGAGTACGACTCTTCAATCTGGCCTTCCTCGGTTTGCATCATTGGCGATTTCATACCGAAGTAGATCCCCACGCGGCCATGCTTCAACGGTGCGCCATGTTCACCCGATTCAATGCCGTGACCGGCAGGCTCGACGCCAATCAAACCCACGCGGGTGTCGTCGATGAAATCAGCAAACATGCCGATGGCGTTAGACCCGCCGCCGACGCAGGCGATCACCGCATCCGGCAGACGACCTTCTTTTTCAAGGATCTGCGCTTTGGTCTCTTCACCGATCATGCGCTGGAATTCGCGCACGATGGTCGGGAACGGGTGCGGACCCGCCGCGGTACCGAGCATGTAGTGCGCGGTTTCGTAGCTGCCAGACCAGTCGCGCAGCGCTTCGTTACAGGCATCTTTCAGCGTCGCGGAGCCGCTGTGCACTGGGATCACTTCCGCCCCCATCAGGCGCATACGGAACACGTTCGGAGACTGACGCTCAACGTCTTTCGCACCCATGTAAATGCGACATTTCAGGCCCAGCAGGGCGCTGGCGAGCGCAGAGGCTACGCCGTGCTGGCCTGCACCGGTTTCAGCAATAATTTCGGTTTTCCCCATACGCTTCGCGAGCAGCGCCTGGCCGAGAACCTGGTTAGTTTTATGTGCACCACCGTGCAGCAGATCCTCACGCTTGAGATACAACGTCGTGTTTGTGCCTTCGGTCAGGTTGCGACATTTCGTCAGTGCTGTCGGACGGCCCGCATAGTTTTTCAGCAGGTCGGTAAATTCCGCCTGAAATGCCGGATCTTTCTGCGCACTAACGAACGCCTCTTCCAGCTGGCGCAGGGCGGGCATCAGGATTTGCGGGACGTACATCCCGCCGAACTCACCAAAATACGGGTTAAGTAATGTCGTCATCTTCTCTTCCTTAATATGCACGCAGAGTGTTAAAAACCGAGGCCAGTTTGCTGGCATCTTTAATACCCGGTTGTGACTCTACGCCTGAATTGAAATCGAGGCCTGCGCAGCCCGCTTTGGCAGCTTCCACGCAGTTATCCGGGCTTAATCCACCCGCCAGCAGGACGTTGTCCAGCTTTTCGCTATTTAGCAGTGACCAGTCAAAACGCTGACCCGTACCGCCCTGGCCGTTGTCGAGAACATATTTATCAACATGATTCAGGTTACGTGCGGGCAGGGTGGTACCCACGCTTTGTGCTTTCCAGATCTGCACCTGAGGGGCGAGGTCTGCACGCAGCTTATCGATGTAGGCTTGATCCTCATCGCCATGCAGTTGCACCGCACTCAGGGATAACGTTTCGGCTTTTGCCACGACGTCTGCGATATCCGCATTACGGAACACGCCCACATAGCTAAGTGGCGCTGCTGCGATCACATTGCGCGCCTGTTCCTCACTGACGGCACGAGGCGAGGCGTCAACAAAGATCAGGCCGCCGTAAATGGCCCCCGCGTCATACGCGGCCAGGGCATCCTGTTCGCGAGTTAAGCCACACACTTTGTTTTCACCGAGCAGGACGCGACGTACCGCGGCGTTAAGGTCGTCATGTTCCATCATGGCGGAACCAATCAGGAAACCGTTGGCGAAGTGGCTCAGCTCGCGCACCTGAGCGTAGCTGTTAATGCCGGATTCGCTGATTACCGTGACGCCAGAACCCAGACGCGGCGCAAGCTGGCGCGTACGGTTCAGGTCAATCGACAGGTCGCGAAGATCGCGGTTGTTAATGCCGACCACTTTGGCTTCCAGCGCGATGGCGCGCTCCAGTTCTTCTTCATTACTTACCTCGGTCAGCACGCCCATGTTCAGACTGTGCGCTACGGCAGACAGCTGGCGATACTGCTCGTCGTCGAGTACCGAGAGCATTAGCAGGCAGGCGTCAGCCTGGTAAAAACGCGCAAGCCAGATCTGATACGGGTCGATAATAAAGTCTTTGCACAGGATCGGCTGCGGCGCGATGCCGCTGACGATGGGCAGAAAATCGAAGCTGCCCTGGAAATATTTCTCATCCGTCAGCACGGAGATGGCGGACGCATGATGCTTATAAATACCGGCGATACGCGCCGGGTCGAAATCGTCACGAATAACGCCTTTTGACGGAGAGGCCTTTTTGCACTCCAAAATAAAGGCGGTGCGTGCGCCCTGCAGGGCGTCATAGAAACGACGGCTGCTGGGAACAACATCATTCTGGAAACTGGCAAGCGGCTGCTCTGCTTTGCGGGCTTCCACCCAGATGGCCTTATCGGCAACGATTTTCGCTAAAACGGTCTGCATTCTTTACCCTCTTGCCGCAAGTGCGGTAACGCGATCGTAAGCTGCACCGGAGCGCAGTACATCCAGAACTTTTTGGGCGTTAGCCTTCAGGTCTTCCTCACCGTGCAAACGCATCAGCATGGCGACGTTGGCTGCCACGGCGGCCTCATGCGCGGCCTCACCTTTACCTTGTAGTAAGCGCGTCAGAATGTCACGGTTTTCTTCCGGCGTGCCGCCCGCCAGCGCGTCCTGATGATAGGGTGTTAAGCCGAAATCAGACGCCTCGAGCTGATAGCTAAGCA
The DNA here is from genome assembly GCF_049238365.1 of Enterobacter cloacae complex sp. IR53030. NCBI lineage: Bacteria > Pseudomonadati > Pseudomonadota > Gammaproteobacteria > Enterobacterales > Enterobacteriaceae > Enterobacter > Enterobacter cloacae complex sp. IR53030. The sequence goes on along the minus strand of NZ_JBMKHA010000009.1, from coordinate 35,786 downwards.
CTTCGCCGTTGTTCAGCTCGGCCACAAGCGTCGGTGCGTGGAGAGAAACTTCATCCATACCGCCGCTGTGTACCACGGCGGCACGCTGGTAACCCAGGACGCGCAGCGTCTCGGCAATCGGCAGGACCAGCTCAGGGCTGTATACGCCAATCAATGCCAGCGGCGGATGGGCCGGGTTAATCAGCGGACCGAGCACGTTAAAGAGCGTGCGGGTTTTAAGCTGCTGGCGCACCGGCATCGCATGGCGGAAACCGGTGTGGTACTTCGGCGCGAACAGGAAGCAGACGCCCAGGTCATCCAGCGCTTCTCGGGAACGTTCGGCATTCATGTCGAGGTTAATACCGAACGCGGCCAGCAGATCGGAGGAGCCAGACCGACTGGAAACGCTGCGATTACCGTGTTTCGCCACCTTCATCCCGCATGCCGCCGCCACAAAGGCGCTGGCAGTCGAAATATTGATACTGTTGCTGCCGTCGCCGCCGGTGCCGACGATATCGGCAAACGGATAGTCCGGGCGCGGGAACGGGGCGGCATTTTCCAGCAGGGCCGTGGCGGCACCGGCGATCTCCTGCGGGCTTTCGCCGCGCACTTTCATGCTCACCAGCGCCGCGGCCAGCTGTTCAGGCTTCAGCTCGCCACGCACTACAGCGGAGAAGAGCTGGTGGCTCTCCTGCTGGCTAAGGGTCTGCGCCTGGTACAGTTTCTCCAGAATCGGTTGCAGGGTATTGGTCTGCTCCAGCTTCTGTAGCGCCCAGTCGAGGGTCTGCTCCAGCAGACGAGCACCGTGTGATGTCAGGATCGATTCCGGGTGGAACTGCATGCCGCAGACGCGATCCGCGTCGTGACGTACCGCCATCACCATCCCTTCAAACGAGGCATTAATCGTCAGCCCGGCGGGAATATTACTCCCGACCAGCGAGTGATAGCGCGCAACCGGAAGTGGATTCGGTAACCCGGCAAACATCGCCTGGCCGTCATGTTCAATGCTGGAGGCTTTACCGTGCAGGATCTCGCCCGCCTGGCCGACATAGCCGCCGTAGGCTTCAACGATCGCCTGGTGACCGAGGCAGATGCCGATAATCGGTAGCTTGCCGCGCATGCGGGTCAGCAGCTCCGGCATACAGCCTGCTTCGCTTGGCGCGCCCGGACCCGGGGAGAGCATCAGCACCGGGTTTTGCATGGTCGCCAGACGGTCAATCAGGGTCTGCGCCGGTACGTGGTTGCGGTAAATAACGACGTTATGGCCATTCGCACGCAGCTGATCTGCCAGGTTATAGGTAAAGGAGTCGATATTATCGAGCAGCAGAATGTCAGCCATCAGAAAATCTCCTGTGCATGATGTGCGGTAGCAATGGCGCGCAATACCGCGCGAGTCTTACTGCGGGTTTCGTCAGCTTCAGACTGCGGAACAGAGTCGAGAACAATCCCGGCGCCGGCCTGGACGGTGGCAATTCCGTCTTCAACGTAGGCAGAGCGGATCACGATGCAGGTATCGAGATCGCCGTGGGCGGTGAAGTAACCCACCGCGCCGCCGTAGCTGCCGCGACGACGACCTTCGGCGGCGGCAATCAACTGCATCGCACGCACTTTCGGCGCGCCGCTCAGGGTGCCCATGTTCATGCAGGCCCGATAGGCGTGCAGCACATCGAGGTCGCTGCGCAGTTCACCCACCACGCGGGAGACCAGATGCATGACGAAGGAATAACGGTCGACTTTGGTCAGATCAGCCACGTAACGGCTACCCGGCGTGCAAATACGCGCAAGGTCGTTACGCGCCAGGTCAACCAGCATCAGATGCTCGGAGAGCTCTTTGTGGTCAGTACGCATTTCCAGTTCAATGCGGCTGTCGAGATCGCGATCCAGTGAACCGTCGGCACGACGGCCGCGGGGGCGGGTGCCTGCAATTGGGTAGATCTCAATCTGGCGGCTTGTAGCGTCGTATTTCAGGGAGCTTTCCGGTGACGCACCAAACAGAGTGAAATCATTGTCCTGCATAAAGAACATGTAAGGGCTCGGGTTACTCTTTTTCAGCACATCGTACGCTGCCAGCGGCGACGGGCAGGGCAGAGAGAAACGACGGGAAGGCACTACCTGGAAAATTTCCCCGGCGCGAATCGCTTTTTGCATCTGGCGAACCACGGCCCCGTACTGATCGTCGGTCTGGTTAACCTCACACGTCATCTGCTCGACGCGATGTACCGGCAGCGCAGGGGGCGCCTCCGTCATTTGCTGCTGGAGTTGAGCGATGCGATTTTCGAGGCGCTCTTTCTCAGCCGCGGACGGTGTGAACAGGCTGGCCTGGATGCGGGTGTATTTTTTCTGATGGTCGATCACCAGCAGGGTCTCGGCCAGATAGAAGCAGTAATCCGGGCAGCGGTTACCCTGCTCGGTTTCCGGCAAATCTTCAAACCCGGCGACCAGGTCATATGCAAACAGCCCGCCGAAGAACATCGCTTCACGCTCATCTTCCGGCACGGTGACCAGATTTTGCAGCAGGCGGAAGGCGTCGAAAACGGACAGCGAGCAGAGGCGGGCATCTTCGTCCAGCAGCTGGCTTACCGGAGGAAAATGCAGAATTCGCTGGTCCGGGTGACGTTTATTCTCGATGCCCGCAGGCAGGGCAGCATCGAGCAGCGGCAGCAGCGATGCGCCATTGTCAGAAAGTGCCTTGATGGTGACAGTGTCACCTAACGCGGTAATGCGCAGTGCGCTGTCAACCAGCAACAGGCTTTTAAGATCGTCCTTGCTGTCGATATCTGCAGACTCCAGCAGCAGCGTTGCCGGACGTGCGCCGCACACCTGATGAAACAGCGCGGTCGGGTTGTGGCGATAGGCCGCCTCGCAGGTCAGCAGGTCGAGATGGGGTTTGGCTGTTTGCATGTTGTTGTTCTCATTTATTCTGTTCAAAAAAAAGCCCGCTGGGTAGCGGGCTGGGTATCTGTTTGCATTTCGCAGACGCGTGACACTGCCCGAAAATCAGGAAGTGCGCCACCAACCGTGCAGAGTGAAATGTGCTGTCATTTTCAGATACCTTTCTCGTGTGAACTTGCGTACTAGTTAACTAGTTCGGTGGCGAGTTGTCAACCCTTGATTTCAGAATTTCGCGTTAAGTCGGTATCATGGCGGTTTCGGATGTCTCCAACCTGTTATGGGAAGTGCTTTGAGCGATACCACCTACGCCATTATTTATGATTTACACAGCCATACGCAGGCTTCTGATGGTCTGCTGACACCCGAAGCCCTGGTTCATCGCGCGGTTGAGATGCGCGTCGGCACGCTGGCGATAACCGATCACGATACCACTGATGCCATTCCGGCAGCGCGCGCTGAGATTGCCCGCAGCGGGCTGGCGCTGAATCTGGTCACCGGGGTCGAGATCTCAACCGTCTGGGAAAACCATGAAATTCATATCGTTGGTCTGAACATCGATATAGAACATCCGGCACTTGTAACGTTTTTGCAAGAACAAAAAACGCGCCGCAACCAGCGAGCGGAGATGATCGGTGAGCGTCTGGAAAAGGCGCATATTCCGGGCGCGCTGGAAGGGGCGCAAGCGCTCGCGAACGGTGGGGCAGTCACGCGCGGTCATTTCGCCCGTTTTCTGGTTGAAGCGGGCAAGGCAACGACCATGGCGGATGTTTTTAAAAAGTATCTGGCGCGCGGGAAAACCGGATACGTTCCGCCACAGTGGTGTACAATAAAACAAGCTATTGATGTGATTCATCATTCTGGCGGTAAGGCCGTGCTGGCCCATCCGGGGCGGTATAATCTTTCTGCTAAATGGCTGAAAAGACTGCTGGCACACTTTGCTGAATGCGGTGGCGAGGCGATGGAAGTCGCCCAGTGTCAGCAGGCACCCAATGAGCGTGCGCAGCTTGCGACTTATGCTCGCCAGTTCGGCCTGACAGGGTCGCAGGGCTCTGATTTCCATCAGCCCTGCGCGTGGATTGAACTGGGGCGCAAGCTTTGGTTACCGGCAGGCGTTGAGCCGGTCTGGCAGCTCTGGGAACAGCCGCAGCAAATTGAAGAGAGGGAAGTATGAGTCAGTTTTTCTATATTCATCCGGATAACCCGCAGCCACGTCTGATCAATCAGGCCGTGGAGATCGTCCGCAAAGGCGGCGTGATTGTTTACCCGACCGATTCTGGCTACGCGCTGGGCTGCAAAATTGAAGACAAAGGGGCGATGGAGCGTATCTGCCGTATTCGCCAGCTTCCGGACGGCCATAACTTTACGCTGATGTGTCGCGATCTCTCTGAGCTGTCGACCTATGCGTATGTTGATAACGTGGCGTTTCGCCTGATTAAAAACAACACGCCGGGTAACTACACCTTCATCCTGAAAGGGACGAAAGAGGTTCCGCGCCGCCTGTTGCAGGAAAAACGGAAAACCATCGGGATGCGCGTGCCGTCCAACCCGATTGCGCAGGCACTGCTGGAAACCCTCGGCGAACCGATGCTCTCGACTTCGCTGATGCTGCCGGGAAGTGAGTTTACCGAGTCCGACCCGGAAGAGATCAAAGATCGTCTGGAGAAGGTGGTTGAGCTGATTATTCACGGCGGCTATCTTGGTCAGCAACCGACCACCGTGGTCGACTTAACCGAAGATGCGCCAGAAGTGATTCGTGAAGGCGTGGGCGATGTTAAGCCTTTCTTGTAGAGGTGTAAGCAGATATACTACGCGGCCATCAAAGCAGGGCCAGGCCCTCTTTTGACCTGATTCGACGCCTGTGAAGGCGACACCTGAGGAAGCTCAATGAGCGAGAAGTTACAGAAAGTGCTGGCGCGCGCCGGCCACGGTTCGCGCCGTGAAATCGAAGCCATTATTGAAGCGGGCCGCGTGAGTGTGGACGGTAAAATCGCCACGCTGGGTGACCGCGTAGAAATCGTACCGGGGCTTAAGATCCGCATCGACGGTCATCTTATCTCCGTGAAAGAGTCTGCTGAACAGATTTGCCGCGTGCTGGCTTACTATAAGCCGGAAGGTGAGCTGTGTACCCGCAACGACCCGGAAGGTCGCCCGACGGTGTTTGACCGTCTGCCTAAACTGCGAGGTGCGCGCTGGATTGCCGTGGGTCGTCTGGACGTTAACACCTGCGGCCTGCTGCTGTTTACCACCGACGGTGAGCTGGCAAACCGTCTGATGCACCCAAGCCGTGAAGTGGAACGTGAATATGCCGTGCGTGTCTTCGGCCAGGTTGATGAAAATAAACTGCGCGACCTGTCGCGTGGCGTTCAGCTGGAAGACGGTCCTGCAGCGTTTAAAACCATCAAATTTACCGGTGGTGAAGGGATTAACCAGTGGTACAACGTCACCCTGACAGAGGGGCGTAACCGCGAGGTGCGTCGTCTGTGGGAAGCGGTAGGGGTTCAGGTTAGCCGCCTGATTCGCGTTCGTTACGGCGACATTCTGCTGCCAAAAGGTCTGCCGCGTGGCGGCTATACCGAACTGGATCTGACCCAGACCAACTACCTGCGCGAGCTGGTGGGGCTAACGCCGGAAACCACCTCAAAAGTGGCGGTGGAGAAAGATCGTCGTCGTATGAAGGCGAACCAGATCCGTCGTGCGGTGAAACGCCATAGCCAGGTGAACAGCAGCAACCGTCGCTCTGGCAGCCGGAATAACAACGGTTAATCTAAAAGCCCGGTGAACGCACCGGACTTTTTTCTTTAGTAATCAATCCCAGGCTGCGCTTTGATACCTGCATCAAATGCATGCTTGACCGGACGCAGCTCGCTGACGGTATCTGCCAGTTCCAGAATATCCCGATGACACCCACGACCCGTGACGATTACCGTCTGATGTGCAGGGCGGTTTTTCAGTGCATCCAGCACGGCATTCAGCGGCAGGTAGTCGTAGGCGACCATATAGGTGATCTCGTCCAGTAGCACCATATTGAGCGTCGGATCGGCCAGCATTCTTTTGGCGTGCTCCCAGACAGCAAGGCAGGCTGCGGTGTCGGTTTCACGGTTCTGCGTGTCCCACGTAAAACCGGTTGCCATCACCTGAAACTCAACGCCGTGAGGTTCCAGCAAATTGCGCTCCCCATTGGGCCATTCGCCTTTGATAAACTGGATTACGCCCACTTTTTGCCCGTGTCCGACGGCGCGGGTGGCGGTGCCGAACGCGGCGGTGGTTTTGCCTTTGCCGTTGCCGGTAAATACGATGACGATCCCTCGCTCGTCTTGGGCTGACGCAATGCGCGCATCAACCTGTTCTTTCAGACGCTGCTGGCGCTGCTGGTGACGTTCTTCACTCATTGCGAAATCCCCGGTTTACGGCCCGGTTGGGCATCAAAAGTCATTCCGGTTTTGCGACGGCTGTCGTCGCCCATTAGCCAGAGATAGAGTGGCATAATATCGGCCGGGGTTTTCAGCTTCTGCGGATCTTCTGTCGGGAACGCGCTGGCGCGCATTTTGGTGCGTGTTCCGCCCGGATTAATGCAGTTTACGCGCAGATGGCGGCTCTGATATTCCTCCGCCAGCACCTGCATCATACCTTCGGTCGCAAATTTAGATACAGCATATGCCCCCCAGTTTGCGCGCCCCTCACGGCCTACGCTGGAAGAGGTAAAGACCAGAGAGCCTGACTCGGATTTGAGTAATAAAGGAAGCAAGGCCTGGGTGAGGAAAAAGGTGCCGTTGACGTTAACCTGCATGACCTGCTGCCAGATATCAGGATCCTGCTCATCCATTGGACGAACTTCGCCTAACAACCCGGCGTTATGCAGCACACCGTCCAGACGTGGATAATGGGTGCTGATACGTTGGGCTAATTCCTGACATACCGCTGGCGTACAGGTCAGTAAATCAAGAGTATACCAGGGGGCCGGTATGCCACCTGCCGCTTCAATTTCCTGAGCGACACCTTTGAGTTTTTCTTCGTTGCGACCGATCAGAATAACGCTCGCGCCATATTCAGCATACGTCAGGGCCGCTTCGCGACCAATACCCGCGCTGGCACCGGTGACAAGAATGATCCGGTTCTGCAGCAGGTTTTTTTGCGGTTGATAGTGCACGGTGACTCCTCAGGCGCACGGTGACTCAATGGCGCCTTCATAATGACTTTTCGGCTTTATGCCCGAATTAGCGTGAGAATTCAATCAGTCTACAGGACGTATTACTGTAAAATTAACAATTTGCAAATATTTAAACCGCCGGGCGGGGATTCCTGAAGATGGCTCGCACAGGTAATGTCACGGGCGAGACGCAAAGGCAGGGCTGTTGTACACTGCCGTGAAAGATTCGTGGTTAAATCAAGGTGGAACGCGTGGAATTACTTTCTCAATATGGGTTGTTTTTGGCTAAAATCGCGACGGTGGTGATTGCCATTGCGGTCGTTGCCGTTCTGATTGTCAATCTCACGCAGCGCAAACGTCAGCGTGGGGAGTTACGCATTACCCGTCTGAGCGAGCAGTACAAAGAGATGCAGGAAGACATGTCCCTCTCACTGCTTGATAGCCATCAACAGAAGGCATGGCTGAAGGCCCAGAAGAAAAAGCACAAGCAGGAAGCCAAAGCCGCAAAGGCGAAAGCTAAGCTTGCAACGCCACAGTCTGACGCGAAGCCTCGCGTCTATGTACTCGATTTTAAAGGCAGTATGGATGCGCATGAAGTCGCTTCGCTACGGGAAGAGGTGACTGCCGTTCTGGCCGTGGCCACTCCGCAGGATCAAGTGGTGGTGCGTCTTGAAAGCCCAGGCGGCGTTGTGCACGGCTACGGACTGGCCGCTTCTCAGCTACAGCGTCTGCGAGAAAAGCAGATCCCGCTTACCGTGGCGGTAGATAAAGTCGCGGCAAGTGGTGGCTATATGATGGCCTGCGTAGCGGACAAAATTGTTGCGGCACCGTTCTCCATCATTGGCTCTATCGGCGTGGTCGCACAGATCCCAAACTTTAACCGTTTTCTGAAGAATAAAGAGATTGATATCGAACTGCACACGGCGGGTCAGTACAAACGTACCCTGACGCTGCTGGGGGAAAATACGGAAGAAGGGCGCCAAAAATTCCGTGAGGATCTCAACGAAACGCACCACCTGTTTAAAGATTTCGTACACCGTATGCGCCCAACGCTGGATATTGAGCAGGTCGCGACAGGCGAACACTGGTACGGTATTCAGGCGCAGGAAAAAGGGCTGGTTGATGAAGTGGGAACCAGCGACGATCTGCTGCTCAACCTGATGGACGGAAGGGAGCTGATAGGCGTGCGGTTCACCCAGCGTAAGCGCCTGATGGACCGCTTTACCAACAGTGCAGCGGAAAGCGCAGATCGCCTGCTGCTTCGCTGGCTACAGCGCGGACAAAAACCGCTGCTGTAAGCAAAAACGCGAGGCATATGCCTCGCGTTTTGCATTAATCGACCAGGTGATATTTTTCAGAAAGCGTATGCGCCAAGTATTTAAACATATTAAACACAGCGGTGCTTTTTGGGGTGGGTAATCCCTGTTCGTCAAGGAAGTATTCGCCGCTGAAAACCAGCACGCCATTACGCTGCTCTACACCGGTGGCTTCAATGCCCGCCAGGGTATCTTCATGGTCACGGATAAGCTTATTTGCTTCGATAAGCAGAGAGGCTCGGTCAATAGGTTGGGTCGTATTCTGCATAATCCACTCCTTAAACAGTGACAATAGTCTACGCCGGGGCCGCTTTGGGGGCAAATTTTCCCTGTATTGTGAGGGGATAAGATACAGGGGGCAGGTTGGCGGGATTTGCTTTTGCATGCTAATAAAGTTGCGTAACGAATTTTATCAGGTAGAGTGTGCGCTTTCGTCATTCTGGCAACAGAATTGCTTGACATTCGACCGGGAACTCGTCACGAATTATACGAGGTGTGAGAAAAATACCCGATAACTCAATCACCTGGGCGTCTTTCCTCAGACACCCGGTAGGACAAAGGGGTTGATATCTCCTGACGCAGCCGCAATATCATTGGCTCGTCGTCAGCGGAAGGGAAATCAACGTGCGGCGTATTCCTGGAAGAATTAAATTAGGTAAAGGTGAATATGGGTAAAGCTCTCGTCATCGTTGAGTCCCCGGCAAAAGCCAAAACGATCAATAAGTATCTGGGTAATGACTACGTGGTTAAGTCCAGCGTGGGTCATATCCGCGATTTGCCGACCAGTGGCTCAGCCAGCAAAAAGAGCGCAGACTCTACCTCCACCAAAGGGGCTAAAAAGCCTAAAAAGGATGAACGTAGCGCGCTTGTCAACCGCATGGGTGTTAACCCATGGCACAACTGGGATGCACAATACGAAGTGCTGCCCGGAAAAGAGAAAGTCGTTAACGAGCTGAAGCAGCTGGCTGAAAAAGCAGACCACATTTATCTCGCAACCGACCTTGACCGCGAAGGGGAAGCCATTGCATGGCACCTGCGGGAAGTGATCGGGGGTGATGACAAACGCTACAGTCGCGTAGTGTTTAACGAAATTACAAAAAATGCGATTCGTCAGGCGTTTGAGAAGCCTGGCGAGCTGAACATCGACCGTGTCAACGCCCAGCAGGCGCGTCGCTTTATGGACCGCGTTGTAGGCTATATGGTCTCTCCACTGCTGTGGAAAAAGATTGCCCGTGGCCTGTCCGCAGGACGTGTGCAATCCGTCGCCGTGCGTCTTGTCGTTGAGCGTGAACGCGAAATTAAAGCCTTCGTGCCGGAAGAATTCTGGGAAATTGACGCCAATGTGACCACGCCGGGCGGTGACGCTCTGCCACTGCAGGTGAGCCATCAGAACGATAAGCCTTTCCGTCCTGAAAACCGTGACCAGACCATGGCTGCCGTCGCGTTGCTGGAAAAAGCACGCTATCAGGTGCTGGAACGTGAAGATAAACCGACCAGCAGTAAACCTGGCGCGCCGTTTATCACGTCTACCCTGCAACAGGCGGCGAGTACGCGCCTTGGCTATGGCGTGAAGAAAACCATGATGATGGCCCAGCGCTTGTATGAAGCGGGTTACATCACCTACATGCGTACTGACTCAACGAATCTGAGCCAGGATGCGGTAAACATGGTACGCGGTTATATCAGTGATAACTTCGGTAAAAAATACCTGCCGGAAAGCGCCAATCAATTCGCCAGCAAAGAGAACTCTCAGGAAGCGCACGAAGCGATTCGTCCTTCTGATGTCTCTGTGTTAGCCGAGTCGCTGAAAGATATGGAAGCCGACGCCCAGAAGCTGTATCAGCTGATCTGGCGTCAGTTTGTCGCCTGTCAGATGACGCCTGCGAAGTATGACTCCACGACGCTGACCGTCGGTGCGGGCGACTTCCGTCTCAAAGCGCGCGGTCGTATCCTGCGTTTCGACGGCTGGACAAAAGTCATGCCTGCGCTGCGTAAAGGTGATGAAGACCGTACGCTGCCAGCGGTGAACAAGGGAGATGAGCTCTCTCTGGTTGATCTCGTTCCTGCTCAGCACTTCACCAAGCCGCCTGCGCGCTTTAGTGAAGCGTCGCTGGTGAAAGAGCTGGAAAAACGCGGTATTGGTCGTCCATCGACCTACGCGTCAATCATCTCGACGATCCAGGATCGCGGCTACGTTCGAGTTGAAAACCGTCGTTTCTATGCGGAAAAAATGGGTGAGATCGTCACCGACCGTCTGGAAGCTAATTTCCGCGAGTTGATGAACTACGATTTCACCGCGCAAATGGAAGACAGCCTCGACGAGGTTGCCAGCCATAAGGCGGAGTGGAAGAAAGTTCTCGACAGCTTCTTCAGCGACTTTACCAACCAGCTTGAAAAAGCGGAGAAAGATCCTGAAGAGGGCGGCATGCTGCCTAACCAGATGGTTCTGACCAGCATCGACTGCCCAACCTGCGGCCGCAAGATGGGTATCCGTACGGCAACCACGGGCGTCTTCCTCGGCTGTTCCGGCTACGCGCTGTCGCCAAAAGAGCGCTGCAAAACCACCATCAACCTGGTGCCGGAGAACGAAGTTCTCAACGTGCTGGAAGGTGAGGATGCGGAAACCAACGCTCTGCGTGCTAAACGCCGCTGCAAAAAATGCGGCACGGCGATGGACAGCTACCTGATCGATCCTAAACGTAAGCTGCACGTCTGCGGTAATAACCCAACGTGTGACGGGTATGAGATTGAGGAAGGTGAATTCCGCATTAAAGGCTATGACGGCCCGATTGTGGAGTGCGAGAAGTGTGGCTCTGAAATGCACCTGAAAATGGGGCGTTTCGGGAAGTACATGGCGTGCACCAACGACGAGTGTAAAAACACGCGCAAAATTCTGCGTAACGGTGAAGTGGCTCCGCCGAAGGAAGATCCGGTTCCGTTGCCAGAGCTGCCGTGTGAAAAATCCGACGCGTACTTCGTGCTGCGTGATGGTGCTGCGGGTGTCTTCCTGGCGGCCAACACCTTCCCGAAATCGCGTGAAACACGTGCGCCGCTGGTTGAAGAACTGCACCGCTTCCGTGACCGTCTGCCAGAAAAACTGCGTTACCTGGCCGATGCGCCACAGCAGGATCCTGAAGGCAATAAGACGGTGGTTCGCTTTAGCCGTAAAACGAAGCAGCAGTACGTGGCGGCAGAGAAAGAGGGCAAAGCGACCGGCTGGTCCGCCTTCTTTGTCGATGGCAAATGGGTTGAAGGCAAGAAATAAGCTTGCCTGACCGTCACTTACCTGTGAAAGGGCCGGACTTCCGGCCCTTTTTTATTACCTTATTATTATTTTTTGTTCCGTACTATACAGTCAGGCTATAAATGATATAGTGGTTATAGTTAACCCATTTCTTATTATCAAATCGTCTTAAGCGATTGACCGCGTGCGCTAAATCGGATGGTCTGGCATGAAATTACAGCAGCTTCGTTATATCGTTGAGGTGGTGAATCACAACCTTAATGTCTCTTCTACTGCCGAGGGGCTATATACCTCGCAACCGGGCATCAGCAAGCAGGTTCGCATGCTGGAGGATGAATTAGGTATTCAGATTTTCGCCCGTAGCGGTAAGCACCTTACGCAGGTGACGCCAGCGGGGCAGGAAATTATTCGCATTGCGCGTGAAGTCCTCTCCAAAGTCGATGCGATTAAATCTGTTGCAGGAGAACATACCTGGCCAGATAAAGGCTCGCTGTATATTGCCACCACGCACACCCAGGCGCGCTATGCATTACCTGGCGTCATTAAGGGCTTTATCGAGCGTTATCCGCGCGTCTCTTTGCATATGCATCAGGGGTCACCGACGCAAATCGCTGAAGCGGTGTCGAAGGGGAATGCCGATTTTGCCATCGCGACGGAAGCGCTCCACCTGTATGACGATCTGGTAATGCTTCCGTGCTATCACTGGAACCGATCGATCGTAGTGACTCCCGATCACCCGCTGGCGGGGAAAGGGTCGGTGACGATTGAAGAGCTGGCGCAATATCCGTTAGTCACCTATACGTTTGGCTTTACCGGACGTTCCGAGCTTGATACTGCGTTTAACCGTGCCGGGTTAACCCCACGCATTGTCTTTACCGCTACCGATGCCGACGTCATCAAGACTTACGTACGGCTTGGTCTGGGCGTGGGCGTTATTGCCAGCATGGCGGTCGACCCGGTGTCAGACCCTGATCTGGTACGTCTTGATGCACACGATATTTTCAGCCACAGCACCACAAAAATTGGCTTCCGTCGCAGTACCTTCCTGCGTAGCTATATGTATGATTTTATTCAGCGCTTTGCCCCGCATTTAACGCGTGACGTGGTGGATACCGCCGTTGCATTACGCTCAAATGAAGATATTGAAGAGATGTTTAAAGACATCAAACTCCCCGCAAAATAATCACACCCGGTATCTTTCCCTAACGGAAAGATACCGAAATACCGCCTTAAAGCTAAATTAGAATTATCATCATCTGCGCTCTCCCTGCCATATATTGTCATTATCCTTTTATTTTGTATGGTTTTAATGTCGTGAATTGGCGACAAAAATAGAAACTAATTAACGGCTACGCAAATTTTTCTTTTCAAATATTTATTTGTGGTCAAAAGAATGAATATTTCATACCTCCGGATGCGTAAATTCACTGGCTTTTCGGCTAAAGTTTCTTTAGGATTTATCTCAACAGATGATTAATTGTACCAATTGTTTGGTCCTAAATGATAAGCGATATCGATTGTATGAGGTTAGCAATGCCTTCAGGAAGTGAAGAACCGCAAAGGGATCCTGCGCTCAAGCGTAAAGCCTGGCTGGCGGTCTTTCTCGTCTCCGCCCTGTTCTGGCTGATGGTTGCTCTCCTGGCCTGGAAATATTGGGGTTGAATATGGCAGTGACGGTACGTACAGAAACGGTAAAACAGATGTGTCAGCGTCATGACACTGTCCATAAAGGACGTAAGGCTCCTGCGACAGTTGTGCCTGCATCCTGGAAACTGACGCCGCAGCAGCAAGCCTTTATTGATGTGTTCGCGGAAGACGAACCCAAAAAACAATAATTTAGTTTTTTGCGTAATGATGCATTGGGTCTGAATAACGACTATGCACCTTTGTACTCTTTAATAAATACACATCAGCAATATCGCACTGAGGACCTGCCTCGGAATGTTTAATAAATAATGCCTGGTGTCCCTATGATGAATAACATGACGTCTCACAAATACTGGTCATGGATTGGCGTGTTTACCCTGTCGATCCTGTTCTGGAGTCAGCTCATCTGGCTGGCCATCCGCTAAATGATAAAACCTCGCTGCGGCGGGGTTTTTTGTTTTGACGTCCTCTGGACCATTCCTAAATTTATCAATTCGGGTTGTTATCAAAACGTTACGACATCTTTGTGTTATCTTTAATTACGGCCCTGATGATTGTCAGGACATCTCTGTAATTAAGGAGGAGCTTATGTCGTTAACCCTACGCGAAGCCAGTAAGGACACATTACAGGCAGAAAATAAAACCTGGCATTACTATAGCCTGCCGCTGGCTGCCAGAACGCTTGGGGACATTTCGCGTTTACCCAAGTCCTTGAAAGTTCTGATGGAAAACCTCTTGCGCTGGCAGGACGGTGATTCCGTCACGCTCGATGATATCCAGGCTCTGGCGGGGTGGCTGAAGCATGCCCATGCCGACAGAGAAATTGCCTACCGCCCGGCAAGGGTCCTGATGCAGGACTTTACCGGTGTACCTGCCGTGGTGGATCTCGCCGCGATGCGCGAGGCGGTTAAACGCCTCGGCGGCGATACGGCCAAAGTGAACCCGCTTTCCCCCGTTGACCTCGTGATTGACCACTCCGTGACCGTTGACCATTTCGGTGATGACGATGCCTTTGGCGAGAACGTCCGTCTGGAGATGGAGCGTAACCACGAACGTTATGTTTTCCTGAAGTGGGGCCAGCAGGCATTCAGCCGCTTTAGCGTGGTTCCACCGGGCACGGGTATTTGCCACCAGGTTAACCTTGAGTATCTTGGTAAAGCCGTCTGGAGCGAATTACAGGACAAAGAGTGGGTGGCTTATCCGGATACGCTGGTGGGTACAGATTCCCACACCACCATGATTAACGGCCTCGGCGTGCTGGGCTGGGGTGTCGGCGGAATCGAAGCGGAAGCCGCCATGCTCGGTCAGCCGGTCTCCATGCTGATTCCGGATGTCGTGGGCTTTAAGCTGACAGGAAAACTGTCAGAAGGCATTACCGCGACCGATTTGGTACTCACCGTTACCCAGATGCTGCGTAAGCATGGGGTGGTGGGTAAATTTGTTGAGTTCTACGGGGACGGGCTGGATTCGCTGCCCCTGGCTGACCGGGCGACCATTGCCAACATGGCGCCAGAATATGGCGCAACCTGTGGCTTTTTCCCAATTGATGACGTCACGCTGGAGTACATGCGTCTGAGCGGACGCAGCGAAGAGCAGGTGGCGCTGGTAGAGGCCTATACCAAAGCGCAGGGCATGTGGCGCAATCCGGGCGATGAACCGGTATTTACCAGTACGCTTGAGCTTGATATGGGCAGCGTTGAGGCAAGCCTCGCCGGGCCAAAACGTCCGCAGGATCGCGTCGCGTTGACAGACGTGCCGAAAGCCTTTGCGGCCAGCAATGAGCTGGAAGTCAACGTGGCGAAGAAAGACCATCGTCCCATCGACTATGTGTTGAACGGCCATCAATATCAACTTCCGGACGGGGCGGTTGTGATTGCCGCCATCACCTCCTGTACCAACACCTCAAACCCCAGTGTTTTAATGGCGGCCGGTCTGCTGGCGAAAAAAGCGGTTGAACTGGGTCTGAAACCTCAACCGTGGGTCAAAGCCTCGCTGGCGCCGGGCTCCAAAGTGGTTTCGGATTACCTGGCGCAGGCTAAGCTGACGCCTTATCTTGATGAGCTGGGCTTTAACCTCGTGGGGTATGGCTGTACGACCTGCATTGGTAACTCCGGTCCGCTGCCTGAGCCCATTGAAACGGCGATCAAGCAGGGCGATTTGACGGTAGGCGCCGTTCTTTCCGGCAACCGTAACTTTGAAGGGCGTATTCATCCACTGGTCAAAACCAACTGGCTTGCTTCGCCGCCCCTGGTGGTGGCCTATGCGCTGGCCGGGAACATGAACATTAACCTGGTGACCGATCCGATTGGTCACGATCGCAAGAACGATCCCGTCTACCTGAAAGATATCTGGCCGTCCTCGCGTGAAATTGCGATGGCCGTTGAAAAGGTCTCTACAGAAATGTTCCGCAAAGAGTATGCGGAGGTCTTCGAAGGCACGCCGGAATGGAAAACCATCAATGTCGTGGGGTCGGACACCTATGACTGGCAGGATGACTCGACCTATATTCGTCTGTCTCCGTTCTTTGATGAGATGCTCGCCGAGCCTGCGCCGCTTAAAGATATTCATGGGGCGCGCATCCTGGCCATGCTGGGGGATTCTGTCACCACTGACCATATCTCTCCGGCGGGGAGTATCAAAGCCGATAGCCCGGCGGGCCGTTATTTGCAAAGCCGGGGAGTGGAGCGCCGCGATTTTAACTCCTACGGTTCGCGCCGCGGTAACCATGAAGTCATGATGCGGGGCACGTTTGCCAACATTCGCATTCGTAATGAAATGGTTCCGGGGGTGGAAGGGGGGATGACGCGCCATCTGCCGGGGACGGACGTCGTGTCGATTTACGATGCAGCCGTGAAATATCAACAGGAAGGTACGCCGCTGGCGGTGATTGCCGGGAAAGAGTACGGTTCCGGTTCCAGCCGTGACTGGGCGGCGAAAGGGCCGCGGCTGCTGGGCGTTCGTGTGGTGATCGCCGAGTCGTTTGAACGTATTCACCGCTCGAACCTCATCGGCATGGGGATTCTGCCGCTTGAGTTCCCGCAGGGCGTAACCCGTAAAACGCTGGGGCTGACCGGAGAAGAGCAGATTGATATTAGTGGTCTGCAAAACCTGCAGCCGGGTAAAACGGTGCCGGTGAAGCTGACGCGAGCTGACGGGAAGACGGAGGTACTGGACTGCCGGTGCCGTATTGATACGGCAACCGAATTGACCTACTACCAGAACGACGGCATTTTACACTATGTGATTCGTAAGATGCTCGATTGATAAAAAAGCCCGGCGCTTATGCCGGGCTTTTTACTTTCACTCTTTCAGCAGATGGCCCATCTTGGCGGCTTTAGTATCAAGATAGTGGGCATTTTTCGGGTTGCGGCCAACAATCAGCGGCACACGTTCGACAATGTTGATTCCCGCTTCGGTGAGGATTTCCACTTTTTTCGGGTTGTTCGTCAGCAGACGAACCTCGTCGACGCCCAGCAGCTTGAACATGTCCGCACACAGGGTGAAGTCACGTTCATCGGCGGCAAAACCGAGCTGATGGTTGGCTTCTACCGTATCGTAGCCCTGGTCCTGCAGCGCATATGCGCGGATTTTATTCAGCAGGCCAATATTACGACCTTCCTGGCGGTGATAGAGCAACACACCGCGGCCTTCTTCGGCAATATGAGAAAGGGCAGCTTCCAGCTGGAAACCGCAATCACAGCGCAGGCTGAACAACGCATCGCCGGTCAGACACTCCGAATGGACGCGGGACAGCACCGGCGTCTGCCCTGAAATATCGCCGTAGACCAGCGCAACATGATCCTGTCCGGTTGCCAGTTCTTCAAACCCCACCATCAGGAAATCGCCCCATGGGGTTGGCAGTTTGGCTTCTGCCACACGTTTAAGCTGCATGTGATTCTCCAGAGTAGGCTGACACGTTTCGTGTCTTGCGCCTGTTTTACTTTCTGTATCTGTTCATTTTGCCACAAGCTCAGCAGGTTCGCCTAATGGGCACCATGCTATATGAACGTTAAACGCACGATCCGACATCTCCACCCATCGGATGAATTTCAGTTATGATTGTGAGGCTTAGCGTAAAAGGAGAAGACATGCTTTCAATCGCCAGACGTACGGCAGCAGGCGCGGCCATTTTACTGATTATGCCTTTGACCGTATGGGTCTCCGGCTGGATGTGGCAGCCCGGGCAGAATGCCACGTGGCTGAAAACGTTGTACTGGGTAACGGAGACGGTCACGCAACCGTGGGGAATTATCACCCATATCATTCTCTGTGGCTGGTTCCTGTGGTGCCTGCGTTTTCGTCTGCGCGCGGCGCTGATGCTCTTTGCTATCCTGGGTGGCGCGATTGTTATTGGTCAGGGCGTTAAGTCCTGGGTGAAAGACCATGTTCAGGAGCCACGACCGTTTGTCGTCTGGCTGGAAAAAACACACCATATTCCGGTAGATGAGTTCTACAATTTAAAGCGTAAAGATCGCGGTGCGCTGGTGAAAGAACAGCTTACGGAACAGCAGGATATTCCGAAGTTCTTGCGTAAACATTGGGAAAAAGAGACGGGCTTCGCGTTTCCTTCCGGCCACACGATGTTTGCGGCCAGCTGGGCGCTGTTGGCTGTTGGGCTGCTTTGGCCACGACGTCGAACGGTTACCATCGGGATATTACTGATCTGGGCAACGGGAGTGATGGGCAGCCGCTTGCTGCTGGGGATGCACTGGCCACGGGACCTGGTGGTCGCTACGCTGATCTCATGGCTGCTGGTGACGCTGGCAACCTGGCTTGCAGAACGACTCTGTGGCCCGCTTACGCCACCGCCTGAAGAGAAAGAAGAAATCGCCGAAAGGGAGCAAAGCGACGCCTGACGGTTGATATTGCGCATTTCGCCCATAAATCCATGACGTGTGCGTCACTTTTTCCGTTTCGCGCCCGTCGCTAAAATGGTAGTTTATAAGGCTGATTGCGGTAAGTTGAACACACTTTATTCGCTTGAACCACATAACGGGAAGTAATGTGAAATATTTACTCATTTTCTTACTGGTATTGGCGATTTTTGTCATTTCAGTCACATTGGGTGCACAAAACGATCAACAGGTGACGTTTAACTATCTGCTGGCGCAGGGCGAGTATCGCGTATCAAGTCTGCTTGCGGTCTTGTTTGCCGCAGGCTTTGCCATTGGCTGGCTGGTTTGCGGTCTGTTCTGGCTGAAAGTCCGTGTTTCTCTTGCACGCGCTGAACGTAAAATTAAACGACTTGAGCATAACATTGCGCCTGCGTCCGACATTCCGGAAAGCTCTGGTGTGCCGGTCGTGAAGGAATAATCGACGATGCTGGAGTTGTTGTTTCTGCTTTTGCCTGTAGCCGCTGCCTATGGCTGGTATATGGGCCGCAGAAGTGCGCAACAAACAAAGCAGGATGAGGCTAACCGTCTCTCTCGCGACTACGTTGCGGGGGTGAACTTCCTCCTGAGTAATCAGCAGGATAAAGCGGTAGACCTGTTCCTCGATATGCTGAAAGAGGATACGGGGACCGTCGAAGCCCATCTCACGCTCGGTAACCTGTTCCGCTCGCGTGGCGAGGTTGACCGTGCCATCCGTATCCACCAGACCCTCATGGAAAGCGCCTCGCTGACCTACGATCAACGTCTCCTCGCGGTCCAGCAACTGGGGCGCGATTACATGGCTGCCGGGCTGTACGACCGCGCTGAAGATATGTTCTCGCAGCTGATTGATGAAACGGATTTCCGTATCGGTGCGTTGCAGCAATTACTGCAAATTTATCAGGCCACCAGCGAATGGCAAAAAGCCATTGATACTGCCGAGCGGCTGGTGAAGCTGGGTAAAGATAAGCAGCGTGTTGAGATAGCCCATTTCTACTGTGAACTTGCCCTTCAGCAGATGGGCAACGACGACATGGACAAAGCCATGGCGTTGCTGAAGAAAGGTGCAGCAGCAGATCGCAATAGCGCGCGTATCTCTATCATGATGGGACGCGTTTTTATGGCGAGTGGCGATTACGCCAAAGCCGTTGAAAGCCTGCTTCGGGTGATTGACCAGGACAAAGAGCTGGTCAGTGAAACGCTGGAGATGCTGCAAACCTGCTATCAACAGCTGGGCAAGCAGGAAGAGTGGGTAGCATTCCTGCGCCGTTGCGTGGAAGAGAATACCGGCGCAACCGCAGAGCTGATGCTCTCAGACGTGGTTGAGCAGTACGAAGGGACCGATACCGCGCAGGTGTATATTACCCGTCAGCTACAGCGTCATCCGACGATGCGGGTATTCCATAAACTGATGGATTACCACCTGAACGACGCAGAAGAAGGGCGAGCCAAAGAGAGCCTGATGGTGCTGCGCGACATGGTCGGCGAGCAGGTGCGGAGTAAACCGCGCTACCGTTGCCAGAAGTGTGGTTTTACCGCGTATACGCTTTACTGGCATTGTCCTTCCTGCCGGGCCTGGTCCACCATCAAGCCAATCCGTGGTCTTGACGGACAGTAATTTTTTAAAACACCTCATTTTAGTTACAACATACTGTTGATTTTTACCCCTTCCTTAACACCGTGCGGTGTGCCAGCCTGGCAGGGGCGCAAATGGATTCTGTCAATTTGCGGCGGCGGCAGGTAGAATGCTGGCCGTTTATCTGTTCCGCGCCGCTGCGCGCCCATAGACGAAAAGGGCTGGTCATGACGTCTGTTACTTCCTCCACTTCCCACGTTATTACGGATTCTCCTGTTGTTGTCGCGCTTGATTACAATAAGCGTGACGCTGCACTGGCCTTTGTCGACGGTATCGATCCTCGCGATTGCCGTCTGAAAGTTGGTAAAGAGATGTTCACGCTGTTTGGACCGCAAATCGTCCGCGATCTGCAGCAGCGTGGTTTCGATGTCTTCCTCGATCTCAAGTTCCATGACATCCCGAATACCACGGCGCACGCCGTTGCCGCCGCCGCAGAGCTGGGTGTATGGATGGTCAACGTCCATGCGTCGGGCGGAGCGAGAATGATGACTGCCGCACGTGAAGCCCTCCTGCCGTTCGGGAAAGATGCGCCATTGCTGATTGCGGTGACCGTATTGACCAGTATGGACGAAAGTGATTTACGCGATCTTGGCGTGACATTGTCACCTGCCGAACATGCCGAGCGTCTTGCGCGTCTGACGCAGAACTGCGGTTTAGATGGCGTCGTCTGCTCCGCACAGGAAGCGGTCCGCTTCAAATCAGAACTGGGCAAAGATTTTAAACTGGTCACGCCGGGTATTCGTCCGGCAGGCAGCGACGTAGGCGATCAGCGCCGTATTATGACGCCTGAGCAGGCGCTGGCTGCTGGTGTGGATTATATGGTTATCGGGCGGCCAGTAACGCAGTCAGCTAACCCGGCAGAGACGCTTAAGGCAATCAACGCATCACTGAAAAAGGGGGCGTAATGACCGATTCCAACAGTCGTCTGGTCTACTCAACGGAGAGTGGGCGCATAGATGAGCCGAAAACCAAAGTGGAACGTCCGAAGGGCGACGGTATTGTGCGTATCCAGCGTCAAACCAGTGGACGAAAAGGGAAAGGGGTTTGCCTTATCTCAGGAATTGACCAGGATGATGCTGAACTAACAAAACTGGCGGCTGAGTTGAAAAAGAAATGTGGCTGCGGTGGGGCCGTGAAAGACGGCATTATCGAAATTCAGGGTGATAAACGCGATTTAATTAAATCGCTGCTTGAAGCAAAAGGCATGAAAGTCAAACTGGCAGGCGGTTAAAATAAATGAGCCACGGCAAATGCCGTGGCTCGTGATATATACGTGCGTAAGTCAGACCTGAAATGCGACGCTAAATCGCGATGTCGGGAAGGCTTATAGAATAATTATTTGCCAACCTGGTGACCGATAATACCACCGACAGCAGCGCCACCCAATGTACCCAGCGTGCTACCATCTGTTAAGACTGCACCACCGAGTGCACCTGCACCGGCACCAATGGCGGTGTTACGGTCACGTTTAGACCAGTTAGAGCATGCGCTCAGGGACATTGCTACAGTGATTGCCAGAACAGCGGCGGCTAATTTTTTGCTGGTTAAGGTCATAATACTTTCTCCTGAATTATCGATTCACGGAAAGAGGTACACGTTAAGTATAGACAAAACGAATACCTAATTCTTTTTTCCGTGAAAGCTGGTCGCGCAGGCGTTACGTAATCACGCAAGTGATAGTCACTTCCTGTTATATCGCTAACATTAATTTTACGACTTTAATGCGGGTTAAACAGGTAAAAACTCTTAAAGGGGGGTTAGGAATCGTCTCAGACGAAGGGATATGCAGGCGCCCGAATGACGGGCGCGAAATGGACTCAGGCGGACGTTTTAATAATATCGACAATCAGACCGTCTTCTTCCAGCTTATTACGATGCTCGTCACTTAACCGTTCGTCGGTAATGACGCGACTGAAGCGTGAGACGGGACCCATTGTGTAAGGATGGACGGCGCCAAATTTGGAACTGTCAGTGAGCACAATGGCTTCACACTCTTTTTCCAGTACGGCATTCACCACGTCAGTGCGCATCATATCCCGGCCGGTGAAACCTGTTTCCGGCTGCCAGCCGTCAATGCCGATAAAGGCCTTACTGAAATGCACCTGCTGAACATATTGCCGGGTCAGCGGGCCCACCATGCTTTCACTTTTCTTTTGGTAAATGCCACCCAGCAAAATGACCTCACAGCGCGTCTCTTTGAGTAAATGGGCGATATAGCTGCTGACAGTGATGATAGTCACGTCTTTTTGTTCCGCGAGCGTCCGTGCCAGAAGGGCGTTGCTGCTGCCGTTTTCAATAAAGACCGTCTCGCCAGGGTTTACCAGTGATGCGGCAAACTCAGCCAGTTCACGTTTAAGCGCGTAGTTATTCATCATGCGCGTCTCAACGTCGTCGCTGTCCAGCGGCACGGCATAACCATGCGCACGGCGCAGGTAACTCTGTTTTTCCAGCAGATTAAGATCCTGACGAATGGTGACTTCGGAGACGCCGGTGGTTTTAGCGAGATCGACCACGCTTACACGCCCCTGATCGATGACCATCTGCAAAATGAGTTGTTGTCGGGAATTCATAGCATCCATTTAATAAAGCGAAACGAGGTCGGAAACGGTGGGATTACACTTCCCACGGCGCTTTTGGCTGTTTGTTTTCGGGGGCGTTGTCAGCGCCATTCTGAGCAAGAAGTTCAGACTTCAGGATCTCGAGATTACGGATCGCAGAGTGATAATCACCCGCTACCAGAATATCCAGCACGGTATCAATACGTTGTGCTACAGCTTGTGGATCAATAGTAGACATAATCTCTCCCCGGGAGCGAAAAGTGAATAATTTCAATGATGCAGAAAATGGGGTCAAAAGAGAAGGGAAAAAATGCGATAACGAAATTACATAAATGAAAGTGATAAATTTATTCCCCCTCATATAGCAGGCTTAATCGGTGGATTAGTCTAAAACTGCGCGCAAGGCGCTTTTTTATATGAGGAATTGGACTATGACAGTTATCAATCAGCCTACCTGTACACTGTTTACCGATACTGAACGTTTCACGCAGCTCTCAGGGTATTACGAGGCGGAGCGACGCACCGTCTGGATGATGCTGCGGGCTCAGCCGCGTCCTTGCTTCAACCATGCCTTAATTGAGGAGATCATGAACCTTTCCTGGCTGGTCCGTCAGTCGGGTTTTGCGGTCGATTTTTGGGTTACCGGCTCGCTTGTTCCTGAAATGTACAACGTGGGAGGGGACTTGCAGTTCTTCGTCGAGTGCATTCAGAACGGGCGGCGTGAAGCGTTACGGGCCTATGCCCGCGCCTGTGTTGATTGCGTCCATGCGGCATCAAGAGGGTTTGATACGGGGGCCATCACGCTGGCAATGGTCGAAGGCAGCGCATTAGGCGGCGGATTTGAGGCAGCGCTGGCGCACCATTTTGTCCTGGCTCAGCGTGATGCCCGGTTAGGTTTCCCGGAAATTGCCTTTAATCTGTTCCCGGGGATGGGGGGGTATTCTCTGGTCGCACGACGTTCAGGCATGAAGCTGGCGGAGGAGCTCATCTACAAAGGGGAATCCCATACGGCAGAATGGTACGAGCAGCACGGGCTGGTGGATGTGCTGTATGAACCCGGGCAAAGCTACGTCTCGGTCAGGACCTTCATCGACACATTGCGGCCAAAACTGAACGGCGTAAGAGCCATGCTGCGTGCTCGTACGCGCGTTCTGCAGTTGCCACGCAGTGAGCTGATGGATATTACCGAAGACTGGGTCGATGCCGCATTCTGCCTTGAGCCGAAAGATATAGCCTACATGGAGCGTCTGGTGATGCTGCAAAACCGCCATCATGCGGCGGGCTTACGCAAGGCCAGCTAGCGCTGTTGTCGCGCCTGATAGCGTTTTAGCCATCGCTCGAATGCGGCAGCGGGCATCGGCTTAGCAAAAAGGAAACCCTGCCGTTCGTTGACGCCATTCTTAGTAAGAAAGGCGTCTTCTTTTGCATTCTCCACCCCCTCGGCGATCACCTGCAGATTCAGGGCCTGTGCCACTGCGACAATGGCGCGTACCAGAGACTGAGAGATGGACTGCTTATGAATATCTCTGACAAAAGATTGATCGAGTTTAATGGCGTCAATAGGAAAACGCGCCAGCTGGGAAAGGGAAGAGTAGCCCGTACCAAAGTCATCCAGATGTATTTGTGCCCCGAGTCGGCTGAATTGCTGGATCACCGAAAGCGCCAGCTCTTCGTTTTCGATGAGACAGCTCTCTGTTAACTCGACGTCGATAGGGCAGTACTCAAAATGCAGATCCTTAAGCGCCTGCTTTAAATCGCTGAAAATCGTCTGGTCGGCAAGCTGACGTGCAGAGACGTTCACGGCCACGCGCAGGTTAATCCCCTTGTCACGCCATTTCGCCACCTGACGAACCACGTCGAGCATCACCCAGCGCCCCAGCGGCACAATCAAACCGGACTCTTCGGCATAAGAGATAAATTCCAGCGGTGGGATCAAGCCGCGCTCCGGCGACTGCCAGCGGACCAGCGCCTCAAGACTTCTGACCTCACCGCGCCAGGTCATTTTAGGCTGGTAGTGAATCAGAAGCTGATCGTTATCCAGCGCTTTACGCAGATTGGTGTCCAGCCAAAGATACTCAAATACGCGCTGGTTCATTTCAGGGGAGAAGACGCAGAACTTACCCCTGCCATTTTCCTTGGCGGTGTACATTGCCGTATCGGCATTGCGAATCACACTTTCCCGATCGTTCCCGTGCTGCGGCGCGAGGGCGATCCCCAAAGAACAGCCGGTATATATCTCAATCAGCCCGATTCTGAACGGCTGGCGCAGGCGGGTCAGAATGCGCGACGCCATAGCTTCCAGCGAGCCCTGAGACGTATTCGTGGCCATCACGATAAACTCATCGCCGCCGAGCCGGGCCAGAACCTGCCCCTCGTCAAGGCAACTCAGAATGGCGAGTGCAACCGCCTGTAAGAGCTGATCGCCAAACATATGCCCGTAGGCATCGTTGACCTTTTTGAAGTTATCCAGGTCAAGATACACCACGCCAACCTGCGTTTCGCCCCGATGGTTGATGGCGTCTGAGATCTGTTCGTGGATGGCATTGCGGTTGGGTAAACCGGTGATGGTATCGGTATTGGCCAGCACGCGCAGGCGCTCCTGCGCCCGACGTTCCTCGGTAATGTCGGTGCCGGAGCAAATAAGAAATATTTCGTTTTTACCGCTGCCGCTGTGAACGAATTTGTTTCTGAACAGAAACAAGCGTTGTCCTTTCCGCGTCTTGATCCAGCGTTCGACTTCGTAGGAGCTGCCGTTACGGAAGAAACCGGTGATATTTCGCTTCGAGGCTGCCGCCTCGCTGCGACTCATAAACAATTTGAACACGTTCTGACCGATCACTTCCTGCTCTTTCAGACCGGTATACTCTTCGCTCAGGCGATTAAAACGCTGAATATTGCCGTGCTGATCGAGAATTACAATGACGGAATTCGCTTCCGAAACCACCTGTTCCGCGAAGGAGAGTCCTTGAGCGAGATCGCGTGCTACGGAGGGGGTATCGTTCCAGGCCGATGCCGTGCCGGCCCACTCGTTTCGGGTGATTTTGCGGCCGACAAGATGCACGGGAACCTCTTCGCCATACAGGGAGAGGTTCATTGAAATGCTGGAGGTAATTACCGTTAACTGGCGGATCAACGTGGCTTGTTCTTCGTCCAGCGTCACCACCTGAGTCGCATCGGCATTTTCGCTGGCGGCAAGGTGCAGAGCGTTGCTGTCTGCCGACAATCGCCACCACGGACTGTGAGTACCCATGTAACGAAACAGCAAATTCTGCTCAAGATCGTCGATCATGATTTCTCCCGCTGCTACTCATTAGCGCACAAATTATTCATTTGCAGTCGACTTTTCCGTTGTGAAACAGCGGTAAAACCGAAGTGAACGTATTGTTTTTCCCTGCTTTCTTATAATAAAACGAGTCTGCCAAAAAAGAATACTGAGCATCCAGCTATTCAGGTGACCGAATATGACGGCACTCTTTTACTGTAGATAATTATGGCCATTTTGGGCGGGGGGAATCGGAAAATAGTCAGAAAAAATGATGAATTTGTGGGGCGGGTTAAAAAGAAAAATTGTCGGCCTTCCCGAACGGAAATGGCCGACAATTTAGCGGGTTATCAGACAGCTGGTCGCGCGATAATACTGCGGGTTTCCATGCGGACTTCAGCGATAGTTACGTCAATCACCTCAGTGACTTTGTAAACTGTTTCACCTTTAATCTGCACGGTGCCACTTTCCTGGCTACAGACCAGTTCGTCACGAACGGCATGCAGGAATGGGGCAGGGATAAAGGCGACAGCACCGTTATCCACCAGACGGACACGCATCCCGCCGCGGCTGATATCAATAATCTCCGCAGCGAAGCGGGTGTCGGTTCCGGCTTTATCCTGCAGGAAACGCGCGTACAGCCAGTCTCCAACGTCACGTTCCGCCATGCGGTTCAGACGGCGACGTTCTGCCATCTGCACGGTCGTGTCGTCCTGAGGGCGTGCAATCGTTTCGCCTTTGATAATCGCTTTCAGCAGACGGTGGTTAACCATGTCGCCATATTTACGAATTGGGGATGTCCAGGTGGCGTAAGCTTCCAGACCGAGGCCGAAGTGCGGGCCTGGTTCGGTGCTGATTTCAGCGAAGGACTGGAAGCGGCGAATACGGCTATCAAGGAAACCGGATGGCTGTGCGTCCAGCTCGCGGCGAAGCTTGCAGAATCCTGGCAGCGTCAGGACTTCTTCCGGATCAACATGCACATCGTGATTCTTCAGCAGGGCTGCCAGCGCTTCGGTATTGGCCGGATCGAATCCGGTGTGAACGTTGTAAATACCAAAGCCCAGCTTGTCGCGCAGCACGCGTGCGGCGCAAATGTTGGCGGAAATCATCGCTTCTTCGACGATGCGGTTAGCAATGCGTCGCGGCTCGGCTACGATATCCAGCACTTCGCCTTTCTCACCGAGAACAAAACGGTAGTCCGGACGATCTTTGAACACCAGTGCGTGGGTTGTACGCCATTCGCCACGCTTCAGGCAAATACGGTGCAGCAGACGAATCTGCGCCGCAATGGCATCAGATTCAGGTTTCCAGCTGCCGGTGTTTTCCAGCCAGTCAGAGACATTGTCATAGGCCAGCTTGGCTTTGGATTCGATGGTGGCGGCAAAGAATTCGATATCGTCTTCAATCGTCCCATCCGCGGCGATGGTCATGCGGCAGGCGAGAGCCGGGCGCACTTCATTTGGGCGCAGCGAGCAGAGATCGTCTGACAGTTCGCGCGGCAGCATCGGGATGTTAAAGCCTGGCAGGTAGTTTGTAAACGCACGGATTTTGGCCGTTTCGTCCAGTTTACTGCCTTGTGCAATCCAGGCGGTAGGATCGGCAATGGCGACGGTCAGATGCAGTTTGCCATCGGCGCTCTCTTCAGCGTAGAGCGCATCGTCCATATCTTCTGTGCTGGCGCTGTCGATGGTGACAAATTCCAGCGCAGTGAGATCGCGGCGCGTCAAACCTTCGTCCTGCATTTCAGTCGCCACGCCGTTCGGCGCTTCTTTTTCAAGATTATGGCGCGCCAGCGTGACCCACCACGGGACGAAATGGTCATCGCCAAAGGTGATGAACTGCGTCAGCTCTGCATAGAAACCACGGTCGCCTTTCAGAGGATGACGGCGCATTTCTGCTACGGCCCAGTCACCTTCTTTAAAATCATGCTCAACGCCGCGGGCGGCCCGGCAGGGAATGGCATCTTTCAACAGGGGATGATCCGGCACGATAGAAAGACGATCGTCTTTTCGCTGAACCTTACCGACAAAGCGGGTCAGGAACGGTTCAATCAGTTCTTCCGGCTCAGCGGATTCACGTTCCTTCTCTGTATGAATGACGGCCATGACGCGATCGCCATGCATCACTTTCTTCATCTGCGGTGGCGGAATGAAGTAGCTTTTCTGCGCGTCAACTTCAAGGAAGCCAAAGCCCTTTTCCGTGGCTTTCACGACCCCTTCTGCACGCGGCGTCTGGGAATGCAGTTGCTGTTTAAGCTGCGCTAGCAGCGGGTTGTCCTGAAACATAATGTTCTATTTTCGTAGCCATTGAGCGGCTGACAGTTTTACGCGATTCTCACTTCTACAGCAAGCGGTCTTTGGGGAATGCGTGTGGTTATTCCGCTTTGCCAGCCGCGACTTTTAGTCGATTAAGCCAGCCCTCAAACGCGCTTTGAGACAGGCGGTTGATCGCCTGGGCGACAGTCAGTCCTTCTTCCATGAGTGGGGTAAACTGCGCGGCACTAAAGCGGTCCGGCGAGCGTGTCAGCAAGTCGACTGCTGCCAAAAGCGACGGCGGGGAAAGCGCACTCTCTTCCCGGCTGTTTATCAGGATCTCTCCCGTCAGGTCGAGCAAGGTCGGTTCATGGCACAGGACGGGTGTCAGCGCCTCAAGCGCAGGTTCTGCCTGCCAGCGGGAGAGGGACTCAAGCTGATGCGCACTCGCATAGCGAAGCTCGACCACGGGAAGAAGCGCTATCCACCTACCGGCGCACGCTGGCAGGGCGTGCGGCTGAATATGATGGCCCGGCAACCAGCGAACGGGATGGCCAAGCAGAGCCTGAAAGACCGCAACCACGCGCGCCTGAAAACCGATAAAGCCGATGATCTGGTTAATCACCACAATGTCATAGGTAGAGAGACCCACCTCATCAAGCTGGTTTCGCGCCTTGTCATCAATGACATCCGGTGAGCTGGCGAGCTGACGGGCATACTGCGTGATTTGCGCCAGCCGCCGGTTACTTTCGCGGGAGGAGTCAGGACCCGGCAGCGGAGCAAGAAGGGCGGCATAATGGTTGCATAGCCGCTGAACGCCACAGGCCTGCGCAACCGTCAACGCGGTACTTAACCGGTCATAGGCGCTGAGCGTTCGCAGACGATTGACGGGAAGTGAGAGGGGAAACAGCTGATGGCATAAGGCTCTGGCAGGGGCAAGCCAGCCGGTACAGGCGGCGACAATCTCATCGGGCAGGGCTAAATCGAGCAAAAAACGATCGTCAACGTTAGCGGCTTCGGGCACCAGGGGCAGCGCATCCGACTGCGCGTGGTTTGACTGGGTTTCGTGATACCAGTGGCCTTTGCCGGAAAAACGGCGTTGTTCCATGGGCGTTCCTTGATCTCAAAATGGCGATCAATATCCTGGCGTAACGCAGATAAAGGGAAAAATATTGTTAGGTGATAACAAATAGCAGAACGGAATAACGAGGGGATGGTGCGGGGGAAACTCTCTTCCCGTGCGGGAAGAGAGTCTGAGCTTATTTAATTTCCAGCTCGTTCATTGCAGCGATGTTGAAGCCGCCGTCAACGTGAACCACTTCGCCGGAGATACCCGCGGACAGGTCAGAGCACAGGAATGCAGCAGAGTTACCCACATCCTCAATGGTAACAGTACGACGAATCGGGGTAACCGCTTCGCAGTGCGCCAGCATTTTACGGAAATCTTTGATGCCGGACGCCGCCAGGGTGCGGATAGGACCCGCGGAG
The DNA here is from genome assembly GCF_049238365.1 of Enterobacter cloacae complex sp. IR53030. NCBI lineage: Bacteria > Pseudomonadati > Pseudomonadota > Gammaproteobacteria > Enterobacterales > Enterobacteriaceae > Enterobacter > Enterobacter cloacae complex sp. IR53030. The sequence goes on along the minus strand of NZ_JBMKHA010000009.1, from coordinate 6,494 downwards.
ATGGCGTTAACACGCACACCTTCAGGACCCATTGCGTTCGCCATATAGCGTACGTTGGCTTCCAGAGACGCTTTAGCCAGACCCATCACGTTGTAGTTAGGGATAGCACGTTCCGCGCCCAGGTAGGACAGGGTCAGCAGCGCTGCGCCCGGGTTCAGCATCGCGCGGCAAGATTTAGCCATCGCAACGAAGCTGTAGGAGCTGATGTCGTGAGCGATTTTAAAGCCATCACGGGTAACCGCGTTCACATAGTCACCGTCCAGCTGGTCGCCAGGCGCGAAGCCGATGGAGTGAACGAAACCGTCGAATTTCGGCCATGCTTTTGCCAGCTCAGCAAACATGCCATCGATGCTTTCATCTTGTGCAACGTCACATTCCAGAACGATGCTGGAACCCAGCTGCGCGGCAAACTCTTCAACACGGCCTTTCAGCTTGTCGTTCTGGTAGGTGAACGCCAGCTCAGCGCCTTCGCGATGCATTGCTTGTGCGATGCCGTATGCGATGGACAGTTTGCTGGCAACGCCAGTCACCAGAATGCGCTTACCGGAAAGAAAACCCATAGCTTTAATCCTTATATTCATTGCTTATTTTGCCTTGTAATTCATAGCGTTACAGGCAGTATTTCAAAATCATTCGAAATTAGCTCGAAATTATAGCCCACTCACAGCCCCTTGTGTCACGATATTTCTCGCCGATCGCCAAAGACGAATGCCCCAGAAGGTGAGGCGTGGGTTCAAAATTTCAGCATTCGTCCAGTATATCACCCGGCAGCAGCTTCGCCTCATCCAACCAGCGTGGATGCGCGATCCCTCACGATAGTGACCCTTTCCTGGCGCTTTCTATAAAACGCGCGATGACAATAAAGAAAACCGGGACGAAGAAGATCGCGAGAAGCGTACCGCTAATCATGCCGCCAAAGACACCGGTGCCGATGGCGTGTTGTGTGCTGTCACTTGCGCCACTGGCCAGCATTAAGGGAACCACTCCCAACGTAAAGGCTAACGATGTCATCAGAATAGGGCGCAGGCGCTGGCTTGCGGCCTGTATCGTTGCCGCCACCAGAGGGTTCCCTTCACGATGCAATTGTCTGGCAAACTCCACAATCAATATGGCGTTCTTGGCAGACAGGCCTATCAGGGTGATAAGGCCGACCTTGAAGAAAACATCATTCGTCATGCCGGCAACAAACACGGCCATAACTGCACCGATCAGTCCCAATGGCACCACCAGCATGACGGCAAAAGGTATTGACCAGCTCTCATACAGGGCACCGAGCACCATAAACACCACCAGAATCGACAGGACGATCAGACCCGGGAGCTGCGACTGGGATTTTATTTCCTGCAATGAGCTCCCGGCCCATTCTCCCGCCAAGCCCTGAGGTAAATCCCTGGACAAATTCTCCATAACTTTCATTGCGGTACCGCTGGATTCACCTGTGGCCGCACTGCCGATAATGCGGATAGCAGAATACCCCTGATAACGCGTTAGTTGCTGCGGTGCAACGTTCCAGGAGAGCGTCGCAAACGTTGACACTGGCACCCTCTGCCCCTGGTGGTTTTTAACGGATAATTTCAGGATCTGCTCAGGTTGCATTCGGTAAGGCGCATCGGCCTGGATAATCACCTGCTGAACACGCCCATTGTTCGTGTAGTCATTAACGTAGTTTGAACCCATGGTGACGGAGAGCGTCTGGTTGATTTCATCAAATGAGACGCCCAGAGCTTCCGCTTTTTCCCGGTCAATCTGAAGCGCCAGGCTAGTGCCTTCCGGCAGGCCGTCGATATACACGCCACTCAGTTCAGGGCGTTGATTCGCTTTCAGCACCAGCGCATCGGCCGCCTGCTTTAACGCCTCGTAGCCCAGTCCCGCTCTGTCCTGCACGTACCAGGTGAAGCCCGACGAGGTGCCCATATCCGAAATGGCAGGCGGGAGCAGGCTCATCGTTACGGCATCAGAGACGTTTGCCATACTGGCCTGCATATGGTCGGCTTCATCCTCGGCTGTAGAGCCGTGCCTTTCTTTCCAGTCCTTCAGCGTGGTGAACGCCATGGCCGAATTCGGTCCTGATCCTGAAAACCCAAAACCCAGGATCATAATGTTGCTTTCAATATCCGGTCGGGTCGCAATTTCCTGTTCAAATGTTTTTACTACTTTCAGGGTGCGCTGCATTGTGGCATCAGAGGGAAGCTGAATAGAGGACATAAAATAGCCCTGATCTTCGTCCGGCAGAAAGGATGAGGGCAGCGAAGACAATCCAAAAAATAGCGCAGCACAAAGCGCAACATACAGAAGCAGCATTCGGCCGGTTCGTTTCAGAACCGCGCCCAGGCCGGATTCGTACCATGTCGTCAGGGTATGAAAACGGGCGTTAAAGCCTACCGCGAACCTGCCGCCACCGTGTTTTTGTGCGCTGTGGGGCTTAAGCAACGTCGCACAAAGCGCGGGAGTCAGCGTGAGGGCAAGAAATGCCGACAACAGTATGGATACCGCCATGGAAATACAAAATTGTCGATAAATAATGCCTACGGACCCATCAGCAAAACCCATGGGTATAAAGACAGCGGTAAGTACCAGCGTGATCCCGATAATTGCCGGGGTGATTTCGGCCATGGCCTCCCGGGTAGCGTCGCGCGGAGAAAGGTTTTTTTCTTCCATCAGCCGTTCAACGTTCTCCACGACCACAATGGCGTCATCCACGATAATCCCTATCGCCAGCACCATGCCGAACATGGTCAGAATATTGATCGAGTATCCACTCAATAGCATCACTGTGAAGGTGCCCAGCAGCGCGACGGGGGCCACAATCGCGGGGATAAGCGTACAGCGTATCTTATGTAAAAACAGCAGCATAACGAGAAAGACAAGGACCATCGCTTCCACAAAGGTTTGCACCACCTTCATGATGGACAGCTTTACAAACGGTGCGGTATCAAAGGGAACCGTAAACGCCATTCCTTCCGGCAACACCTGAGAAAGTTCGTCGATACGTGCACGTACCCCTGAAGCCGTGCTCATCGCATTGGCGCCTGGTGACAACTGGATTGCCGCAGCCGTTGCCGGCACCCCATTTTCACGGATACCGAAAGCGTAACTTTGCAGGCCAGACTCAATCCGCGCAACGTCGGACAGTTTCAGCCTTGCGCCAGACGTATCTGATTTAAGGGTAATGTTTCTGAAAGCCTCTACAGAAGTGAGTTGCCCTTTCACGGTGATGGGATAGGTTACGCCTTGTCCTGCAGTTGCCGGTTCGTCTCCCGTTTTCCCCGGCGAAACAAGGGCATTTTGCTGACCTACAGCGGTAAGAACATCGCTCACCGAAAGCCCGTAACTGTGCAGCTGCATGGGATCCAGCCAGATGCGCAGCGCTTTTTCGCCACCAAACAGCTGGACTTTTCCGACTCCCGGCACACGGCGTAGTTCGTCGCTGACGTTGCGGGCAAAATAATCGCTTAAATCCGCCTCTTCAAACTTGCCGGTTGTGGACTTCAACCCCACCATCATTAAAAATCCGGAATTGGCCGCCTCGACGTTGATGCCATTTTGCCTGACCGCCTGCGGCAAACGTGGCTCTACAATCTTGATCTGGTTCTGAAGATCCATCTGTGCCAGCTTAATGTCTGTGCCGGGCTTAAAGGTCACGGTAATAGATGCAGAACCGGTTGTGTCGCTGGATGATTCGAAATAGAGCAAATTATCCACGCCCGATATTTCACGCTCGATGAGCGACACCACGGACGTATTCATGATATCGGGGCTGGCCCCCGGATAAGTGACAGAAATAATGATCCCCGGCGGTGCCACCGCCGGATACTGCGCAACCGGCAACCGGGGTATAGACAGGACACCCGTCAGGACAATAAAAAGCGCCACTACCCAGGCGAATACGGGGCGTTCAATAAAAAAATGAGGCATTAAATTAACGCCCAGATACGTGAATTTCGTCATCGGCTGATACGCGTTTACCGATATCCCTGAGCTGAGAAAATTTCTCAAGAAGCTGCGGGGCGTCATCGAGACTTGTCGCGAACATCCACATGTATGTCATCACGGAATAAATATGTCCGGCGGTGATGCCAGCCGATTGCGTCATCCAGATAATGGTCAGCGTAAAAAGCAGGGCAACGAGTATACCCACCCATAAATAGCCCCACGCCTCCCGGTCCGATAACGCAATGCGTAAACGTGCAAGCGTGACGTAATGTCGGTGAAGGGTGGCGGTGCCTGCCTTATGAACATAATCAACTTCTTTCTCAAGACGATTATTCAGGCGCATGAATAACCATTCATTTTTACGGGCATATTCCGAGACAAATCCCATCAGAATGATGACGATTGCACAGCACATGATGCCGGCCCAGAATTCGATAAATAACAGCATGATTGCCGCACCAAAGAGAGAACTCAGCGAGGTAATAAGCAGGGGCAAGTGCATTTCAAAGAAATCCACATACTCGCGCGAGAGTGTGACCCTGGCGGCGATAGCCGAATGGTTAAGCTGGTATTTCCGCTGTGAAAGCACAACGGAGACCGCAAGCCCGGCATAAATACGAGCAAACGTTCGTGTATCAACACTCCGTCTTGTCGCACCTATGATCCACATACAGAGCACCATCAGTCCGTACAGTGCGGCGTTAAGTGTCTTACCCGCAAGAATGGCATTAATCGCGATGCCTGCCAGAACGGGATACAGTAAAAACATCACGTTTTCAGCCACGACAAGGAAAAAAGTCACAACCAGTTTTTTCCGGTGACGTACCGCGAGTTTTTTAAGTGAGTACATAACGCCAGCTGTATCTGGAGAACGACGATTGTTATTAAGGTTATTCATTCTGGGTAACAGGTTTCAGACTCTTTAAGTGAGTGTATTTTGAGCAGCAAGGGTTGGCAGGAAGTCTACAACTCGCCTGTTTAGCGGAAATGGCAGTTTTATGGAGAGAGTGTGGAGCGCAACCGTGCGGTTGTTCAAATCATTCTCATAATGAGGTACAACGGCGAACCGCAGAAAAAAAGAATTAAATAACACTCGTAGTAAAACACCAAATCGTCGAAATCTGGCGTAGCGTTCAGCAGCACAGTGAACGTAATTATGAGATATATAAAAATCACCATTAGCCAGAAGGCGATGACAAGTAATTCAGTGAATGCACCTGCTTTGTTTTGTATTATCAGAGAGACAACCGACAAAGCGATGCAACCATAAATAATGGGAGAGGAGGGCAGCGTCGCGGCAACTTTTTCATCCATTTTATGCATCAACACCAGCCAGGTATAAAGTAATCCCCACGACAGCAGCAGGAACAGCGTATATATACCGATTTTCTTAGTAGAGAAATATTTCGAAAATTCCATGTTCATTATCTCAGCCAGATTCATAAAGCCTTAAAGCGACAGGGTTAATTCTCACCGTTCTATGAAAGAAGGGTTCTGCCCGAATAGCTATTCTGGCCAGGCATTGTCGAGTCTTTATTGACTGAATGTGTAGGCTGTGTGGAGGCATGGCCGAACATTTAAATTAGTGCTGAAAATTTCATGGCTACGGCACTTTTTCCCGGAGGCTGTGTCTTATTGTGCTAAAGATATCTGATAGCGTGCTCAAAGGGATTTCACCCGCGGAGATAAAATGAACAAAAATACTCTAATCCTTGTTGTTGAAGATGAAGACGACATTGCTGAAATACTGATGAGTTACTTAGAGCGTTCAGGGATGAAAACGCTGAGGGCCAGACAGGGCGAGCAGGCGATAGCGCTTAATCGCCTTCATAAACCGGATCTCATCTTGCTGGACATTCATCTGCCCGTATGCGACGGCTGGAGCGTCCTCACGACGCTTCGTCAGGAAAGTTCCGTGCCCGTCATTATGGTTTCTGCCCTCGATCAGGACGTAGATAAACTCATGGGGCTGAGGCTTGGCGCAGATGATTACGTTATCAAGCCTTTTAACCCTTCTGAAGTTGTCGCGCGGGTTGAAGCGGTGCTGCGAAGAACCAAACCCGCTATTCAGCAGGCGGGGGCCGCGCCTCTCAGGACGCCTTTTATTACGGTCTATCCGGATGATTTCTACGTTGAGGTTACCGTGGGACCTGAAGTGATCTCCCCGGTGTTAACGACGACGGAATTTAAGCTTCTTACGTATCTGGTCAGATATCCGCGAAAGGTCTGCTCCCGCGAAGAGTTACTCAACGCATGTCTTCCGGAAGGTGATACCCTCGACAGAACAGTAGATAGCCATATGAGCAAGCTGCGTAAAAAACTTGAGCTAGCGGGGCTTTACGGCGTCCCTGAGAGCATCAGGGGCATGGGTTACCGGCTTGGGGAGAAAAAATGAACAGAGAGTCTGTCCTGAGTCGTCAGATCTTAACGTACATGATGTTGCTGACGTTTATGATCATTGCCATTTCAATACTGGGCTCCTGGTTTTTTGGCACTGTTGCAAAGTTAGCGATGAGGCAGCCTTTTGTCTTATTCAAAGGCCTTACATTTCAAAAACTCTG
>NZ_JBMKHA010000008.1:0-189082 GCF_049238365.1 Enterobacter cloacae complex sp. IR53030 | reverse complement strand
GAATGGTTACAACTTTAGTGCTTTGTGTACAACTTTATTGTCCTCGGACAACCGCCTCAGGATCTGATAATATCGTCCCGTCTGAGCAGGTCTAATAATTGGCTTACTAAATTTGTTACCAATTGTTGACCTTCCAGGTGAATCTCAGGCGATTCAGGCGCTTCGTAAACCGCGTCAATTCCGGTGAAGTTGCGCAGTTCGCCGGCACGCGCTTTTTTGTACAGCCCTTTCGGGTCGCGAGCTTCGCAGACCGCCAGTGGCGTATCGACAAACACTTCGATAAAGCGATCCTGCCCCACGCGCTCACGTACCATCTGGCGCTCAGCACGATGCGGCGAGATAAACGCCGTTAACACCACCAGCCCGGCATCCGCCATCAGGCTGGCGACTTCTCCCACCCGGCGAATATTCTCTTTGCGGTCGTCGTCGCTGAAGCCTAAATCGCTGCACAGACCATGACGGACATTATCCCCGTCCAGCAGGTAGGTGCTCACGCCCCTCTGATGCAGCGCCTCTTCCAGCGCGCCCGCTACCGTGGATTTACCGGAGCCAGACAGCCCGGTAAACCACAGCACAACCCCACGATGTCCGTGGAGTTGCTCACGCTGCGCGACGGTGACCGGATGAGGATGCCAGACGACGTTCTCATCATGTGCGGCCATTATTTGCCTCCCAGCAGATCGCGGGCGCCCCAGTGCGGGAAGTGCTTACGCACCAGCGCGTTCAGCTCCAGTTCGAAGGCGCTGAATTCAGAGGCGACGGTCGCCTGCTCGTTTGGCTCACGAACCATCCCCGCACCGACGGTGACGTTAGTCAGACGGTCGATAAAGATCAGGCCGCCCGTTACCGGGTTCTGCTGATACGGATCCAGCACCAGCGGCTCATCGAAAGTCAGATCCACCAGGCCAATACCGTTCAGCGGCAGCTCGCTCACGTCACGCTGGGTGAGATTGTTGATGTCCACCTGGAACTGAATGCCGTCCACGCGGGCGCGAGTTTTCTTGCCCGCAACTTTGATGTCGTAGCTCTGGCCTGCGGTCAGCGGCTGTTCCGCCATCCAGACCACATCCACAGACGCGCCCTGCACTGCTGCCAGCGTTTCCTGCGCGTCGACCAGCAGATCGCCCCGGCTGATATCAATCTCGTCTTTCAGCACCAGGGTGACCGCCTCCCCTGCCCCGGCTTCCTGGAGGTCGCCGTCGAACGTCACGATGCGCGCGATTGCCGATTCTACGCCGGAGGGCAGCACTTTGACACGCTGTCCCACCTTCACGGAGCCGGAGGCAATCGTGCCGGAGAAGCCGCGGAAATCGAGATTTGGACGGTTAACGTACTGCACCGGGAAGCGCATCGGCTGGGTATCAACCACGCGCTGAATTTCAACGGTCTCCAGCACTTCCAGCAGCGTCGGGCCGCTGTACCACGGCATATTCGCACTCTGGGAGGCGACGTTATCGCCTTCCAGCGCGGAAAGCGGCACGAAGCGGATATCCAGATTACCCGGCAGCTGTTCGGCAAAGGTCAGGTAACTCTGGCGGATCTCCTCAAATTTCTCTTCGCTGAAGTTCACCAGATCCATCTTGTTGACCGCCACGACCAGGTGTTTGATCCCCAACAGCGTGGAGATAAAGCTGTGACGACGGGTTTGATCCAGCACGCCTTTACGGGCGTCGATCAGCAGGATCGCCAGGTCGCAGGTCGACGCGCCGGTCGCCATATTACGGGTATACTGCTCGTGCCCCGGGGTGTCGGCGATAATAAATTTGCGCTTCTCCGTTGAGAAATAGCGATAGGCCACGTCGATGGTGATGCCCTGCTCGCGCTCCGCCTGCAAACCATCCACCAGCAGCGCCAGGTCGAGTTTTTCACCCTGGGTACCATGACGTTTGCTGTCGTTGTGCAGAGAAGAGAGCTGATCTTCGTAAATCTGGCGTGTATCGTGCAACAGGCGACCAATCAGGGTACTTTTCCCGTCATCCACGCTGCCGCAGGTCAGAAAACGCAGCAGGCTTTTGTGTTGTTGCGCGTGCAGATACGCTTCCACGCCGCCTTCGTTGGCAATTTGTTGAGCAATAGTGGTGTTCATGGCGGCTCCTTAGAAATAACCCTGACGTTTCTTCAGCTCCATGGAGCCTGCCTGGTCGCGGTCAATCACGCGCCCCTGTCGCTCACTGGTGGTCGACACCAGCATCTCTTCAATGATCTCCGGCAGCGTCTGCGCGTTGGATTCCACCGCGCCGGTCAGCGGCCAGCAGCCGAGGGTACGGAAACGCACCATCTGTTTTTTGATGACTTCGCCCGGCTGCAGGTCGATGCGATCGTCGTCGATCATCATCAGCATGCCGTCGCGCTCGAGCACCGGGCGCTCAGCCGCCAGATACAGCGGAACGATCTCGATATTTTCCAGATAGATGTACTGCCAGATATCCAGCTCGGTCCAGTTGGAGAGCGGGAAAACGCGGATGCTTTCGCCTTTGTTGATCTGGCCGTTGTAGTTGTGCCACAGCTCCGGGCGCTGGTTTTTCGGATCCCAGCGGTGGAAACGATCGCGGAAAGAGTAGATACGCTCTTTAGCACGAGACTTCTCTTCGTCACGGCGCGCGCCGCCGAAGGCGGCATCAAAGCCGTATTTGTTCAGCGCCTGCTTCAGCCCTTCGGTTTTCATGATATCCGTATGTTTGGCGCTGCCGTGCACGAAGGGGTTAATGCCCATCGCCACCCCTTCCGGATTTTTATGCACCAGCAGCTCGCAGCCGTAAGCTTTTGCGGTACGGTCGCGGAATTCGTACATTTCGCGGAATTTCCAGCCGGTATCGACGTGCAGCAGCGGGAACGGCAGCGTACCCGGATAAAACGCTTTACGCGCCAGATGCAGCATGACGCTGGAATCTTTACCGATGGAGTACATCATCACCGGGTTAGAAAATTCGGCTGCCACTTCGCGGATAATATGGATACTTTCCGCTTCGAGCTGCCGCAGGTGAGTAAGTCGTTTTTGGTCCATAACCGTTCCTTAAGCCAGATTCACCACAGAGGAACCAAACCCCTCTGAGTCTGTAGTATGTTGAAACCAGGCGAGCGTACTGTGCAGCTGTACCACTTCCCCCACCACGATCAGGGCGGGCATCGGGGCATCTTTCGCCAGGTCTGCAAGTTCGAGTAATGTGCCGATAGCAACATGCTGATCGACGCGGGTGCCGCGAGAAATCACGGCAACGGGCGTCGCTGCCTCGCGACCGTGCTGAATCAGTTGTTCGCTGATGTCTGCGGCTTTCATCGTGCCCATGTATATCGCCAGCGTTTGCCGGCTCTGGGCGAGATGCGACCAGTCAAACGGCGTGCTGTCGGCCTTGTAGTGCCCGGTCACAAACGTGACGCTCTGCGCATAATCGCGATGGGTCAGCGGAATACCGGCATAGGCCGTTACTGCTGATGCCGCCGTAATGCCAGGCACCACCTGGAACGGCACGCCCGCTTCGGCTGCGGCCTGCAACTCTTCTCCGCCGCGTCCGAAGATAAACGGATCGCCCCCTTTCAGACGCACCACGGTTTTGCCCGCTTTGGCGGCAGCAATCAGCATCTGATTGGTGTCGTGCTGCGGCACAGAGTGCTCGCCTGCCCGTTTGCCGACGCAGATCTGCTCCGCGTCGCGACGGATCAGCTCGCGTACGCCGTCGGTGACCAGATGGTCGTAGAACACCACGTCCGCGTCCTGCAGCACCTGAAGGCCACGCAGCGTCAGAAGCCCGGCATCGCCCGGCCCTGCGCCCACCAGAATGATCTCCCCGTTCGTACTGCCAGGGTTATCCAGTTCGTCTTCGAGAATTTTCTGCGCCGCCGTCTCATTGCCGGCCTGCATCAGGCTGGCAAAGCGGCCGCGAAACACCCGCTCCCAGAAGCGACGACGTTCCGCAACGCTGGTCAGCCGGGTCTTCAGATGGTTACGCCAGTAGCTGGCTGTCTCCGCCATGCGCCCGAGGCTTGTCGGCAGCAGTGCTTCGATTTTTTCCCGCAGCACGCGCGCCAGCACCGGAGCAGTACCGCCGGAGGAGATCGCCACCAGAAGCGGCGAACGGTCAACGATCGACGGGAAGATAAACGAGCATAACGGCTGGTCGTCCACCACGTTCACCAGGCGGTAACGGGCCTGAGCGGCGTCGGAAACACGACGGTTCAGGTCGCGATCTTCGGTCGCCGCTATTACCAGCACTACGCTGTCGATTTGTGATTCGTCAAAATCCGCTTCTGCCACTACCCACACCTGCGCCCCCGCACGTTGCAAAAACGCGATTTTGCGATCGGCAATTTCACCCGTGCCAACAACCAGCACCGGTTTCTCTTTAATCGCGGCAAATAAGGGCAGATAGTCCACAGGCAACAACTCACTAACAACGAGGAATAGAGGGACTATAGGGGGCGGCTTAGACCGAATGAAATTACGAATTGGAATGAGTAGTTACTCAATGGAATAACGATGTGAAAAAGTTAATATCAAAAAGTGCTTAACACGCGAATTTTCGGGCATTTAAGAGCAATTCAAATTGTGTATGGGCGATCACAGTTTCATACTAGGCCAGTTAAAATTTTGCTCTGTTTTTAAGGACTCACTATGTTTTCCGCAACGCGCCACTGTGTTGCTGCCCTGGCGCTAGGCGTTTGCTTTATTCTTCCGGCTCAGGCAAAAAATCAACCCTATGGTGAAATCGCCACTCAGCAGGCGCGGCATATTGCCACCGTTTTCCCTGGCCGCATGACCGGTTCACCTGCGGAAATGCTCTCTGCTGACTATATTCGCCAGCAATTTGCTGATATGGGTTACCAGAGCGATATCCGGTCGTTTCACAGCCGCTATATCTATACCTCGCGCAATAAAACACAAAACTGGCACAACGTGACCGGCAGTACGGTTATTGCGGCTCACGAAGGTCGCGCGGCGGAACAGATTATTATCATGGCGCATCTCGATACTTACGCACCGCTCAGCGATGCCGACACCGATAACAACCTCGGCGGGCTGACGCTGCAGGGCATTGACGATAACGCAGCGGGTCTTGGCGTGATGCTCGAACTGGCCGAGCGAATGAAGAACATTCCGACGCAATATGGCATTCGTTTCGTTGCCACTAGCGGTGAAGAGGAGGGTAAGCTCGGCGCTGAGAATCTCCTTAAACGCATGAGCGCTGAAGAGAAGAAAAATACGCTGCTGGTAATTAACCTCGATAACCTGATTGTCGGCGATAAACTGTATTTCAATAGCGGGCAGAGTACACCGGGTAGCGTGCGTAAACTGACGCGTGACCGGGCGCTCGCCATTGCCCGCAGCCACGGGGTGTATGCCGCCAGCAACCCGGGCGGCAATCCAAATTATCCGCGAGGAACGGGCTGCTGCAACGACGGCGAAGTGTTCGATAAAGCGGGCATTCCGGTCCTGTACGTGGAAGCAACTAACTGGGCGCTGGGGAAAAAAGATGGCTACCAGCAACGGGGAAAATCGAAAGCCTTCCCGGACGGGACAAGCTGGCATAACGTGATGCTGGATAATCAGCAGCATATTGATAGCGCCCTGCCGCAGCGAATTGAACACCGCAGCCGGGACGTGGTGAAAGTGATGCTGCCGCTGGTGAAGGAGCTGGCGAAGGCGGGGAAAGGCTGAGGTTTTTAAGTATAGCGCGGCCTGATGCCCTCACCCCAACCCTCTCCCACAGGGAGAGGGCGGTTGAGGAATTACCCTTCGTGCAACCCGCACTCGCGTTTCAGCCCAAAGAATCGCGTCTCTTCTTCCGCCATTCCCGGTTCCCATTTGCGCGTGGTGTGGGTGTCTCCAACTGACAGGTAGCCCTGGTCCCACAGCGGATGGTACTTCAGCCCGTGTTTTTGCAGGTACTGGTACACCGTCCGGTTATCCCAGTCGATAATCGGCAGCACCTTAAAGACTCCGCGCTGAACCGCCAGCACCGGCAGCGTGGCACGGCTGCCGGATTGCTCACGGCGCAACCCTGCAAACCACGTCTGCGCGTTAAGCTCTTTCAGTGCCCGGTTCATCGGCTCGACTTTGTTGATCTCATTGTATTTCTCAATGCCCTCAACGCCCTGCTCCCACAGCTTGCCGTAGCGTGCTTCCTGCCAGGCCGCGCTTTCCGTCGCGCGGTAGATTTTCAGGTTCAGCCTGAGCTTGTCCGTCAGCTCGTCAATAAACTGGTAGGTTTCCGGGAACAGGTAGCCGGTGTCGGTGAGGATCACCGGAATGTCCGGACGGATCTGATTCACCAGATGCAAACTCACCGCCGCCTGAATACCAAAGCTCGACGAAAGCACATAGTCTCCCGGCAGGTTTTCCAGCGCCCAGGCCACGCGCCCTTCGGCGTCGAGCTTTTCCAGTTGGGCGTTGGTTTCTGCCAGTGCCAGAATGCGTTCGACTTTTGGCAGTTCGTTAAGGGCGTTTAGATCGAGTACGGACATAATTACCTCTCGTGGTTACTCCCAGAAATCCCTTGCGGGATCGAGCACCGGGCGAATGATGCCCGCACGCACCGTAAAGTCGCCGAAGCCTTCACCCGCTTCGCGCTCTTTCGCCCAGCGCCCGACAAGCTCATCGATGGAATCAAGGATTTCCGGCTCGGTGATGTTCTCGCGGAACATACGCGGAATACGTGTGCCGATACGGTTACCGCCCAGATGCAGGTTATAGCGACCCGGCGCTTTCCCCACCAGCCCCAGCTCGGCCAGCATCGCGCGGCCGCAGCCGTTCGGGCAGCCGGTCACTCGCATAACAATATGCTCGTCCGGAATGCCGTGTTTTTCCAGAATCGCTTCCACTTTGTCAGTAAATGACGGCAGGAAACGTTCCGCTTCGGCCATCGCCAGCGGACAAGTCGGGAACGACACGCAGGCCATGGAGTTTTCACGCTGCGGTTTGACCGCATCCATCAACCCATGATCGCGCGCCAGCGTCTCGATCTTCGCCTTCTGGCTCTCCGGCACGCCGGCAATGATCAGGTTCTGGTTAGCGGTAATGCGGAACTCGCCTTTGTGGATCTTCGCAATTTCCAGCAGACCGGTTTTCAGCGGACGGCCCGGATAATCCAGAATTCGACCATTTTCGATAAACAGCGTCAGATGCCATTTATTGTCGATACCTTTCACCCAGCCAATACGATCGCCGCGACCGGTGAATTCGTAAGGACGGACTGGCTCAAATTTGATCCCCGCGCGACGCTCCACTTCCGCTTTGAACGTCTCCACCCCCACGCGCTCGAGGGTGTATTTGGTCTTCGCGTTTTTACGGTCGGTACGGTTACCCCAGTCGCGCTGGGTCGTGACCACGGCTTCCGCCACCGCCAGCGTGTGCTCCAGCGGCAGGAAGCCAAACTCGCTCGCGGTGCGGGCGTAGGTTTTCTTGTTACCGTGCTCAATGGACAGGCCCCCGCCCACCAGCAGGTTAAAGCCGACCAGCTTGCCGTTTTCGGCAATCGCCACGAAGTTCATGTCGTTGGCGTGCAGGTCAATATCGTTCTGCGGCGGGATCACGACCGTGGTTTTGAACTTACGCGGCAGATAGGTCTGGCCGAGAATCGGTTCTTCATCGGTGGTCGCGACTTTCTCCTGATCAAGCCAAATCTCTGCATAGGCGCGGGTGCGCGGCAGCAGATGCTCAGAGATCTTCTTCGCCCACTCATACGCTTCGGCATGCAGCTCAGACTCGTACGGGTTCGACGTGCAAAGCACGTTACGGTTCATGTCGTTGGCGGTAGCCAGTGCGTCCAGCCCAACGGAGTGGAGCATCTGGTGCACCGGCTTCACGTTCTTCTTCAGAATACCGTGGAACTGGAAGGTCTGACGGTTGGTCAGGCGGATGCTGCCGTAGATCGTGTTTTCGCCAGCGAATTTATCAATCGCCTGCCACTGTTTGGTGGTGATGACCCCACCCGGCAGACGGCAGCGCAGCAGCATCGCATGACGCGGCTCCAGCTTCTGTTCGGCACGCTCAGCGCGAATATCGCGGTCGTCCTGCTGGTACATACCGTGGAAACGGATTAGCAGGAAGTTGTCACCTTTAAAACCGCCGGTGAGACCGTCATTCAAATCTTCAGCAATGGTGCCGCGCAGGTAGTTGCTTTCCAGCTTCATGCGCTCGGCGTCTGTCAGTTTACCTTCGACCACCAGTGGCCCTGGATGTTTTTCGCTCATTAGTAGACATCTCGCTGATAACGGCGCTCAACGCGCAGCTCACTTAAAAATTCATCCGCCGTTTCGGCATCCATACCGCCGAATTCGGCAATCACTTCCAGCAGTGCCTGCTCAACGTCTTTCGCCATGCGATTGGCGTCGCCGCAGACATAAATGTGGGCACCGTCATTGATCCAGCGCCACAGCTCTGCGCCCTGTTCGCGCAGTTTGTCTTGTACGTAGACTTTTTCTTTCTGGTCGCGGGACCAGGCCAGATCGATGCGGGTCAGCACGCCCTCTTTGACGTAACGCTGCCACTCAACCTGGTAGAGGAAATCTTCGGTAAAGTGCGGGTTGCCGAAGAACAGCCAGTTTTTGCCTGGCGCGTCGTCCGCCGCACGTTGTTGCATAAAGGCGCGGAACGGCGCAATACCGGTGCCTGGACCAATCATGATCACCGGGGTTTCCGGGTTTGCCGGCAGACGGAAGTTGTCGTTGTGTTCGATAAAGACGCGCACTTCGCCCTCTTCTTCCACGCGGTCCGCCAGGAAACTTGATGCCCCACCCGCACGGGCGCGGCCTTCGATGTCATAACGCACCACGCCCACGGTGATATGCACTTCGCTCTCCACCTCTGCCTGAGAAGAGGCGATGGAGTAGAGGCGCGGGGTCAATGGACGCAGCAGCCCGACCACTGCATCGGCATCCAGCTGCGCCGGAGAGAAACGCACCATATCGACAATCGGGGTCGTCGCGGCGTAATGCTGTAGTTTCGCTTTGTCGCCCACCAGCGGCAGCAGCGATTCACTGCGCGTTAAGGTGGCGTAATTTTCGACGATGTTCGGAGTGTTGACCGTCAGTTCGAAATGCCACTGCAGCGCATCAGAAAGCGACTGGGTTTTGCCGTCAACGGTGACAGGCTCATCACCTTTCAGCCACAGCAGCTCAACCAGCTCTTTCACCAGCGCCGGATCGTTCTGATACCAGACGCCCAGCGCATCGCCAGGCTGATAACGCAGGCCAGAGTCACCGAGATCGATTTCGATATGACGCACGTCTTTTTCCGAGTCGCGGCCAGTGATTTTCTGGTTCACCGACAGGCTTGCCGCCAGCGGTGCTTCTTTCGTGTAAGGGCTGGTATGGATATCGTTGACGACGCCCGCTGAGGTCAATGCGGCCTGCGCCGGCGTCTCTTTCGGCACGCGCGCTTTCAGCACCTCAACAATGCGCGCGCGCCATTCGGCGGCGGCAGTCTGGTATTCCACATCCGCGTCGACGCGGTCCAGCAGGCGCTCTGCGCCGAGCTCCGCCAGCTTACTGTCGAAGTCTTTACCGGACTGACAGAAGAATTCATAGGAGGTATCGCCCAGGCCAAACACGGCAAACGCCGTGCCATCCAGTTTTGGGGCTTTTTTCGAGAACAGAAACTTATGCAGCGCTACCGCTTCTTCAGCGGGTTCACCTTCGCCCTGGGTAGAGGCGACCACCACCAGCAGCTTTTCTGACGCGATTTGCTTAAATTTATAATCGCCGGCGTTGACCAGGTTCACGTTCAGTTTGGCGGCCAGCAGGTCGTCACGCAACGCTTCGGCCACGCGGCGGGCGTTGCCCGTCTGCGAGGCGGAAATCAGCGTAATAGCGGGAATTTCCACAGCCGTTGCCGGTGCGCCCGCGACAGCGCCAGGCTGCTGATTGAGCATTCCCCAGAAATAACCGGAGACCCAGGCAAGCTGAGTGGGAGAAAAATCAGAGGTGGCAGCCTGAAGGCGCGCCAGTTGCTCCGGGTTCAGGGGAAGCAAATTTGATGGTGGGGCCTGTGTTGTCATGCGTCGTTATGTTCCAGTAGCCAAGCGGACTTTAAGCGAATAAATCCAAACTGAAGATAAGGTTAACGGCGAGGATAATAACAATTAAAGAAGGGATGGAAATAATAAATAACCAAATGGACTAACCTGTTTTAGTTATCGTTCTTAGCGATAAAACAGGTTAACTAACTCATTGAAAATAAATAGCAAAAAACCAAAAAAGCACCTTACCGCCATGGCTGCGCCTTCAGAGCCGTTTTAGTTAATGCTAAAAATTGTGCTTTCCGGTACTATGCGGCGGTTTTTTCCGCATTACTGAGAGCGATCATGTCCACCACACTGTTTAAAGATTTCACCTTCGAAGCCGCCCACCACCTTCCGCATGTTCCTGAAGGGCATAAATGTGGCCGTCTGCACGGGCATTCGTTTATGGTGCGTCTTGAGATCACCGGTGAAGTTGATCCGCATACCGGTTGGATCATGGATTTTGCCGAACTGAAGGCCGCGTTTAAACCGACCTACGACCGTCTGGATCACTACTATCTGAATGAGATCCCGGGCCTTGAAAACCCGACCAGCGAAGTGCTGGCAAAATGGATTTGGGATCAGATGAAGCCGCTGGTACCACTGCTGAGCGCGGTGATGATCAAAGAGACCTGCACGGCAGGCTGCGTGTATCGCGGAGAGTAAAAAAATAGCCCGGCAAAACCGGGCTTTTTTTTAGGCTATATTCAGGTACTTGTGCGTCTGCATCGACAGGCGCCAGTTACGCGCGATGCAGGTTTCAATACACAGACGCGTCGCATCTTCTTTCTGGCTGATAGGCTGCAGGGCAATCACCCGCTGCTTTTCATCCGTCAGCGTCGCCAGCAGTTCGTCCAGCGCTTCGATATCGCGCACGCGCCCTACCGGGTGCTTAATCTCATCCGCGCGTTCCAGCGCCTGAGAGAGCACGTCATACCCGCCGCGCATATTCACTTTTGGCGAAACCGTCACCCAGGTAGAGTGAGAGCAGCGCACTTCGTGGGTGCCGCTGGTTTCAATCTGGCAGCTGTAGCCGTTCTTTTCGAGCAGCTCGGTCAGCGGAGTCAGATCGTGGATACAGGGTTCACCGCCGGTGATCACCACATGGCGCGCCGTCCAGCCCTGACGACCAATAATCGCCAGCAGATCTTCTGAACTGCCCGCGCCCCACTTATCGCTCTCTTTGGTTTTCGCCAGAATGCTAAACAGCGACACTTCCCGATCTGCGAGCATATCCCACGTATGTTTGGTATCACACCAGGCACAGCCAACCGGGCATCCCTGTAAACGAATAAAGATAGCGGGAACACCGGTAAAGTAACCCTCGCCTTGCAGGGTCTGGAACATCTCGTTAATCGGGTACTGCATAGTCATCTCAGTTAAGGGGATAAACGATAAGTATCGCAGATCCCCGCCGGATGGTCATGCTCCATCGGTGCTTTGCGCGCTAATCGCCGCCATAAAGCGTTCGGTAATTTGCTGTGGACGGGTGATCGCGCCGCCGACGACGACCGTGTGCGCACCCAGCGCCAGGCACCGGGCCGCGCGTTGAGGAGTATCCACGTTCCCTTCGGCAACCACGGGAACCGTCACGGCAGCCAGCACGGCCTTCAGGAACGCGCAGTCGTTCTCCGGAAGCGAATGGCCTGCCGTTTCCGCCGTATAGCCGTAAAGCGTCGTGCCGACGCAGTCAAAGCCCAGCGCCTGCGCCGTCACGGCTTCGTCCACGGTGGAAATATCCGCCATCAGCAGTACCGAGGGGTAGCGCGAGCGGATGCGCATGACCAGCGTTTCCAGGGATTCCCCACCGGGACGTTCCCTGGCCGTGGCATCAAGGGCTATGATTTCCGGAGCGACGGCCATGAGCTCATCCACCTCTTTCATCGTGGCGGTGATAAACACTTCGCTTTCCGGGTAATCCCGTTTGATGATGCCGATGACAGGCAAAGAGACCTGCTGCTTAATGGACTCGATATCCACCACGCTGTTGGCACGAATGGCAGCGGCCCCGCCCTGCGCCGCCGCCAGCGCCATCCGCGACATAATAAACGGGCTATGCAGCGGTTCATTCTCCAGCGCCTGACAGGAGACGACCAGTTTTCCCTTCAGGTTATCCAGTACAGTTTTCATTACGATAAAATCTCTTCCACTTCGTTTTTGATAATGGTGACGTGCGGGCCATAAATGACCTGAACCCCGTTACCGCGCACGATAACGCCGCGCGCGCCGGTCGCTTTCAGCGCCGCGTCATCCACCTTGCTGCCGTCTTTGACCGTGACGCGAAGGCGCGTGGCGCAGCAGTCCACCTCGTCCAGATTGTCTTTTCCACCTAATCCGGCGATCACCGCCGCAGCGCGCTCGCTTTGCGGCAGACTCACTTCATCAACCATCGCCGTCTTTTCACGACCCGGCGTGGCGAAATCAAAACGGTTAATCAGGTAGCGGAAGGTGAAGTAGTAAAGGAAGAACCACGGCACGCCGGCCAGCGGAACGAACATCCAGTTGGTTTTGGCCTCCCCCTGCAAAATACCGAACAGCACGAAGTCGATAAAACCGCCGGAGAAGGTTTGCCCGATGGTGATATGCAGCATGTGTGCAAGCATGAACGCCAGCCCGTCAAACAGCGCATGGATGACGTAAAGCACCGGCGCAATAAACAGGAAGGAGAACTCGATGGGCTCGGTAATGCCCGTCAGGAATGAGGTTAACGCCGCAGAGAGCAGCAGCCCGGCAACGCGCTTTTTGTTCTCGGGTTTTGCCGTGTGGTACATCGCCAGACACGCGCCGAGCAGGCCAAACATCATCGTAATAAAGCGCCCAGACATGAAGCGCGACGTACCTTCATAAAACTGACGCGTCGTCGGGTCGGCCAGCTGGGCAAAGAAGATACGCTGCGTACCCTCCACCAGATGACCATTGACGATCTCGCTGCCGCCAAGGGCCGTGGTCCAGAACGGAAGATAGAAGATGTGGTGCAACCCGAACGGGCCCAGCATGCGTAAAATGAAGCCGTACAGCAGGGTGCCCAAATAACCTGTGGCGTCTACCAGCCCGCCCAGACCAAAGATCAGTTTCTGGAAATGCGGCCAGACCACGGTCATCAGCGCGCCGACGAGTATCGCCGCCAGCGAGCTGATAATCGGGACAAAGCGCGAGCCGCCAAAGAAGCCCAGGAACTGCGGAAGGGCAATTTTATTAAACCGGTGATGCAACGCGCAGGTCACGAGACCAATCACTACGCCGCCAAATACACCCGTTTCCAGCGTCTGAATCCCCAGCGTCATCCCCTGCCCCACGGCCCCCGGGTTTTCCTGCGCCAGTTTGCCTGTGAGGATCAGCAGCGCGTTGATGGTGGCGTTCATCACCAGAAACGCCAGTAACGCCGCCAGCCCTGCCGTGCCTTTATCACTTTTTGCCAGCCCAACGGCCACCCCAACCGCAAACAGCACAGAGAGGTTCGCAAATACGATGGAACCTGCACTGCTCATGATGGTGAAAACCGCCTGCAGCCAGCCCACATCTAAAAACGGATAGGCCGTCAGCGTATTGGGATTCGACAACGCGCCGCCTATCCCAAGCAGCAGACCCGCCGCAGGCAACACGGCGATGGGCAACATAAACGATTTGCCGAAGCGCTGCGCTTTTTCAAACCATCCCCCCGAAGAGGCTCCACTGAACATTTGCATCATTTTTTCATCCCCTCATTTATTGATGAAAATTTTTACCATATAAATATTTAATAGTGAAAATTATCATCAAAAACCAGGAGACCGATCATACTTTTTCAAAATGACTGGCATCTTTCCCCCGCTTTCCGTCACACTAGTCACAGAGAAACGCATTAAGGACCTGGCATGTCGGACCATGAAAATCTGCTGCTGAAGCTCCGCCAGGAGGCTTCCGGGTACAGCCCAACACAACAAAAACTCGGCGAGTTTGTCCTCAGCGATCCCGCCCGAGTGCTCTACCTGACGATCACGGAACTGGCGCGCGAGAGTCACACCAGCGAGGCCAGCGTGACGCGTCTTTGCCGGACGCTGGGCTGCAAGGGCTACAACGAATTCAAAATGGCGCTGGCGCTGGATATTCAGCAGGGTCAGCCCGCGCGAGAGGCCGGGGATGAAATTGATAACGTGGTGGATGAGTCAATCCTGGCTCTGCAGGATACCGCCAGGCTCCTGGACCGGGCGCTGCTTGAAAAAGCCGCACTGGCACTGCACCAGGCGCACTCCGTGCAGATCTATGGCGTCGCGGCCAGCGCAATCCTCGGTGAGTATCTGCATTACAAGTTATTAAGGCTGGGTAAACCCGCACAGTTATTTAGCGACATGCACCGCGCAGCCATGAATGCGGCAACGCTCTCGGCTGAAACGCTGGTCGTGGCTATCTCCAGTTCCGGTTCTACGCGGGATTTACTTCATGTGGTGAAACTGGCCCGCAAGCGCGGCGTAAAGGTTCTGGCGCTCAGCAACACGCCACGTAGCCCGCTGGCTTCCCTGAGTGATATGCAACTGGTAGCCGCCAAGCCAGAAGGCCCGCTTAGCGCTGGCGCGCTCAATGCAAAGGTGGGTGTCATGCTGCTGGTCGAATTGCTGACCACCACTCTTATTACGCTGGACAACCATTACGCGGATGTTAGCCAGCAAACAGCCAGCGCTACGCTTCCTTTGCTGCTCTGAAAATATTACGCAGGCTACATAAACTAGCCTGCTTTTTACGTTACTCAATTTCCCTTAAGCAAAATTTAATTTATTTTCCAGATAAATGTTTGGTGTAACAAAATATTTTATTTATTACATTTTCTATGCTGTAACCACCCTAACCCTGAATCATAAAAATACATACAAATCATAAAGTTGAAATATAATTATTTATAAATTGAATTTTTCACCTTTCCGCAATGTCCAATATCTCCACCTGATTTCCTTTCCTTAAAATAAGCTTAAGATGCTGCCTGTTTCGGCGATTTATTATTTAAATGCCGTTTACTTTTGCGCGCCTACAATCCGCCTCATCAATCATAATGAGACGGTATTAATGAAGATGTTATTGATTACAGGCGTGACCGGTTTCCTGGGCGGTGCAGTACTTGAAAAAATCCTGACGAGCGATCAATCCGTGAAACTCCTTTTGCTTACCCGCGCCGGCGATCCGCAAAGCGGGCTGGAGCGCGTGCAGGAGAACATGCGTAAGTTCAACGTTTCTGAGGAGAAACTGGCTTCCCTGAGCGTGGAGAATATTCTCATTGGCGACCTCAGTCAGCCGGAGGCCTTTCTGAACGATCCGCGACTGAACCAGGTCACGCATGTGGTTAACTGCGCGGCTGTCGCCTCATTTGGAAACAACCCGCTTATCTGGAAGGTAAACGTCGACGGTACCCTTGCGCTGGCACGCCGCATGGAACAGGTCACTGGACTGCAGCGTTTCCTGCACGTAGGCACAGCAATGTCATGCACCCCGGAGCAGGATTCACTGGTCGCGGAAAGTGCTGAATTCAGAGAAAATGCTGAACATCTGGTGGAATACACTTATTCGAAGTCAACCATTGAAAAGCTGATGCGTCAGGAGTGCCCGGACCTGCCGCTGCTTATCGCCCGCCCCTCCATCGTCGTCGGCCATACCCGTCACGGCTGCACGCCGTCGAGCAGCATCTTCTGGGTCTTCAGTATGGGCCTGATGCTGCAAAAGTTTATGTGTTCAATGGAAGACCGGATCGACGTAGTGCCGGTGGATTATTGCGCCGACGCGCTGTTAATGCTGCTCGGCAGCAACGCGCGTCCGGGTGAGGTGGTGCATATTTCTGCCGGGGAAGAAAACAGCGTTCGCTTTGCAGACATCGATCAGGCGATGGCGCAGGCGCTGGAGAAAGCGCCCGTCGGTGATAAATATGCGCAGGTCAGCTACGAAACGCTGGTCAGAATGCGCCGCGAGCTGAAAACGATTTTTGGTCCATGCAACGAACGCCTGATGCTGAGAGCGATGCGCTTATACGGCGCCTTTGCCACGCTGAACGTGCGCTTCAGCAACGATAAGCTGCTCAGCATGGGAATGCCGAAACCCCCGCGTTTTACGGATTATATCGCCCGCTGCGTCCAGACCACCCGGGGATTGACCATCCCGGAGCAAATGGCGGTCGATTTTAAATAGCCAAAAAAAATGCCAGTCTTTCGACTGGCATTTTCATTTAAGGCTTAAGCAATTATGCCTGGCCTTTGATCTCTTTACGACCGTTGTATGGTGCTTTTTCACCCAGCGCTTCTTCGATACGAATCAGCTGGTTGTATTTAGCAACACGGTCAGAACGGCTCATAGAACCGGTTTTGATCTGGCCTGCAGCGGTACCCACTGCCAGGTCAGCAATGGTTGCATCTTCAGTTTCACCAGAACGGTGAGAGATGACAGCGGTGTAGCCAGCGTCTTTCGCCATTTTGATCGCAGCCAGGGTTTCGGTCAGAGAACCGATCTGGTTGAATTTGATCAGGATGGAGTTAACGATGCCTTTCTCGATGCCTTCTTTCAGGATCTTGGTGTTGGTTACGAACAGATCGTCACCAACCAGCTGGATTTTGTCGCCCAGTACTTTGGTCTGGTATGCGAAACCATCCCAGTCAGACTCGTCCAGACCGTCTTCGATAGAGACGATTGGGTACTGTTTGGTCAGGTCTTCCAAGAAGTGAGTGAACTCTTCGGAGGTGAACGCTTTGTTGCCTTCGCCAGCCAGAACGTATTTACCGTCTTTGTAGAATTCAGATGCTGCACAGTCCATCGCCAGGGTGATGTCTTTGCCCAGCTCGTAGCCAGCAGCTTTTACTGCTTCTGCGATAACAGCCAGAGCTTCTGCGTTAGAACCCAGGTTTGGCGCATAGCCACCTTCGTCACCTACAGCCGTGTTCATACCTTTAGCTTTCAGAACTTTAGCCAGGTTGTGGAACACTTCAGAACCCATACGTACCGCTTCTTTCAGGGATTTCGCGCCAACTGGCTGAATCATGAATTCCTGAATATCAACGTTGTTGTCTGCGTGCTCACCACCGTTGATGATGTTCATCATTGGTACAGGCATGGAGTATTTGCCTGGGGTGCCGTTCAGTTCAGCGATGTGCTGGAACAGTGGCATACCTTTAGCAGCCGCTGCTGCTTTGGCGTTCGCCAGGGAAACCGCCAGGATTGCGTTCGCACCGAAGTTAGATTTGTTTTCAGTACCGTCCAGATCGATCATGATCTTGTCGATGCCAGCCTGGTCTTTAGCGTCTTTGCCAATGATGGCCTGAGCAATAGGACCGTTTACAGCGCCAACCGCTTTCAGTACGCCTTTGCCCATGAAACGGGATTTGTCGCCATCGCGCAGTTCCAGCGCTTCGCGGGAACCCGTAGAAGCACCTGATGGAGCAGCTGCCATACCGACGAAACCACCTTCCAGATGAACTTCAGCTTCAACGGTCGGGTTACCACGGGAGTCGATGATTTCACGACCGATGACTTTAACGATTTTGGACATTAGATTTTCCTCAGTACAAGTTAAACTAAAACTCCAGACAAACAACGCGTACCAAAGGTACGCGTTGCCGTTCTAACTTTTTTTACTTCGCCTGACGCTTCTGGTACTCGCTGGCGGCTTTCACGAAGCCTGCAAACAGCGGATGCCCGTCACGCGGCGTTGAAGTAAATTCCGGGTGGAACTGGCAGGCAACAAACCATGGATGGTTTGGCACTTCAATGATCTCGACTAACTGATCATCCCCGGAGCGGCCCGCAACGCGCAGGCCCGCAGCTTCAATTTGTTTCAAAAGCATGTTGTTGACTTCATAGCGGTGACGATGGCGCTCGGTGATGACCGATTCGCCATACAGCTTGCGAACCACGCTATCGTCGGACAGCTGGCAGGCCTGTGCGCCAAGACGCATTGTGCCACCCAGATCGCTCTTCTCGGTACGGACTTCGACGTTACCGTCTTCGTCGCGCCATTCCGTAATCAGTGCCACTACAGGGTACTTACAGTCTGGCACAAATTCCGTAGAGTTCGCGTTTTCCATTCCCGCTACGTTGCGCGCAAATTCGATCAGCGCAACCTGCATACCCAGGCAGATGCCGAGGTAAGGAATATTGTTTTCACGCGCGTAGCGTGCAGTGGCGATCTTGCCTTCAACACCGCGGTAGCCAAAGCCGCCAGGGATGAGAATCGCATCCAGATCTTTCAGAATTTCCACGCCACGCGTTTCAACATCCTGCGAATCAATCAGCTTGATGTTCACGGAGACGCGGTTCTTCAGACCACCGTGTTTCAGCGCTTCGATAACTGACTTATAGGCATCCGGCAGTTCAATGTACTTGCCGACCATACCGATAGTCACTTCGCCCGCCGGATTGGCTTCTTCATAGATAACCTGTTCCCATTCAGACAGGTTAGCTTCCGGACAGTTCAAGCTGAATCGTTTACAAATATAATCGTCCAGGCCCTGCGATTTCAACAGGCCCGGGATTTTATAAATGGAATCGACATCTTTCATTGAAATAACGGCTTTTTCAGGCACGTTACAGAACAATGCAATTTTCGCACGTTCGTTCGCCGGGATAGCGCGATCGGAACGGCAAACCAGGATGTCAGGCTGAATACCGATGGAGAGCAGCTCTTTAACAGAGTGCTGAGTCGGTTTGGTTTTCACTTCACCTGCAGCCGCCATGTAAGGCACTAGCGTCAGGTGCATGAACAGCGCATGCTCACGACCAATATCTACCGCCAGCTGACGAATCGCTTCGAGGAACGGCAGGGATTCGATATCCCCTACGGTACCTCCGATTTCAACCAGCACAACGTCATGCCCTTCGCCACCGGCAAGGACACGCTCTTTGATGGCGTTAGTGATGTGTGGGATAACCTGAACGGTCGCGCCCAGGTAGTCACCGCGGCGCTCTTTACGCAGAACGTCGGAGTAGATGCGGCCAGTCGTAAAGTTGTTACGACGGGTCATTTTGGTACGAATGAAACGCTCGTAGTGGCCAAGATCCAGATCGGTTTCAGCGCCGTCTTCAGTAACGAACACTTCCCCGTGTTGGGTTGGGCTCATGGTGCCAGGATCGACGTTGATGTACGGATCCAGTTTCATCATGGTCACATTAAGGCCACGGGCTTCAAGAATGGCTGCGAGGGAGGCTGCGGCAATGCCTTTACCCAGAGAGGATACGACCCCGCCGGTCACAAAAATATAGTTCGTTGTCATGCTGAACCTGAGAAGTTAGGGTGAAACGATGGAATAACCAGGACGGGAAAGTAGTATACCCGAACACGGCGAGCGCCACAAACTTTCATTCTCCGTCTCCATTCCAGGCCATGACAAACATAAGGAGTGAGAAAATAGCCCCTTTTGGGTAAATGTTTTTGACGCAAATCAAGCGCTTGTCATTTAAAAAATCACACAAATTGCGCTTGATCGCAAAATTCCGTTAGAGATCAGATTCCTGGCGTTTTACTTCCTGCCAGACTTCTTCCATCGCCTGGAGGTCAATTCCGGTCATTTCCAGGCCGCGCGAGGCGACAATCCGCTCCACTTCACGAAAACGACGTTCGAATTTCAGATTGGCTTTTTGCAATGCGGTTTCCGCTTTTACACCTAAATGGCGCGAAAGGTTGACGGTCGCAAACAACAGATCGCCCATCTCTTCCTCAAGCTTTGCTTCATCCACCACCGCCTGCTGTGCTTCGTGCATAACCTCGTCGATCTCTTCATGCACTTTATCCAGCACCGGCCCCAGAGAGTCCCAGTCAAAACCGACGGCGGAACAACGCTTTTGAATTTTATGCGCGCGCATCAGCGCAGGCAGACTCAGAGGAATATCGTCCAGCGCCGAATGCTGGGATTTTTCAGCACGCTCGGCGCTTTTTATCTGCTCCCAGCGGGCCAGTACTTCCGCGCTGTTACCTGCGGTGGCATCGCCAAAGATATGCGGGTGACGGCGCTCAAGCTTGTCGCTGATAGCGGCGCAGATATCATCAAAGTTAAAGCGCCCTTCTTCCTGCGCCATCTGGGCGTAGAACACCACCTGGAACAGCAGGTCGCCGAGTTCACCACGCAGGTCGTCAAAATCCTCGCGAGAAATGGCGTCCAGCACCTCGTAGGTCTCTTCAAGCGTGTACGGGGCGATGGTGGAGAAAGTCTGCTCTTTGTCCCACGGGCAGCCGTTTTCCGGATCGCGCAGGCGTTTCATGATGCCGAGCAGGCGGTCGATTTGAGTCATAGTGTTTTCCATTAAAAAACAAGCCGGGTGGCGGCAAAGCCTTACCCGGCCTACAGAAGAGTGTATTTACCCGCCGTGCAGACGACGCGCGTCAATCACATCCGGCACCTGGTTCAGTTTGCCGAGCACGCGACCCAGCACCTGCAGGTTGTAGATTTCGATGGTCATATCGATGGTGGCAAGCTGCTCGCGGGTATCGCTGCGGCTGGCAACACCCAGCACGTTGACCTTCTCGTTGGCGAGAATGGTGGTGATATCGCGCAGCAAGCCGCTGCGGTCATTGGCGGTAACACGCACCACCAGCGAGTAGCCGGCGGAGTAGCTCTCCCCCCAGACCGCTTCCACGATGCGCTCCGGCGCATGGGACTGCAGCTCGGCAAGCTGGTCACAGTCGGAACGGTGGATCGAGATCCCGCGCCCCTGGGTGATAAAGCCGACGATGTCGTCGCCCGGAATTGGCTGACAGCAGCGGGCAATGTGGTGCATCAGATTGCCCACTCCCTCGACCACTACGCGGCCATTGTCTTTACTGCGCTGCTGCGGGGCGTAGGTTTTCTGCTGCAGCTGCTTCAGCGCCGCCGCGTCCTGCTCTTCCGCGCTTGGCTTATTGAACTGCGCCTGCAGGAAGTTAACCATCTGATTGAGACGAATATCGCCGCCGCCAATTGCCGCTAACAGCTCGTCAAGCTCGTTGAAGTTGTAGCGCGGCAGCAGGAATTTCTCGGCCTCTTTCAGGCTGATCCCGATATGTTCCAGCTCGTCGTCAAGGATCTGACGACCGGCAAGGATATTTTTGTCACGATCCTGCTTGCGGAACCAGGCGTGAATTTTTGAGCGTCCGCGGCTGGTGGTGACGTACCCCAGGTTCGGATTAAGCCAGTCCCGGCTCGGGTTAGGCTGCTTCTGGGTGATGATTTCAATCTGATCGCCCATCTGCAACTGGTAAGTGAACGGGACGATGCGCCCGCCGATTTTCGCCCCGATACAGCGGTGCCCCACGTCACTGTGGATGTGGTAGGCAAAATCAAGCGGCGTTGAACCGGCTGGCAGGTCGACCACATCCCCTTTCGGGGTAAAGACGTAGACCCGGTCGTCAAAGACCTGGCTGCGGACTTCGTCGAGCATTTCGCCCGAGTCGGCCATCTCTTCCTGCCACGCAATCAGCTTGCGCAGCCAGGCGATGCGATCCTCGTGACCAGAACGCGCCCCGCCCGACGTTCCCTCTTTGTATTTCCAGTGCGCGGCAACGCCCAGCTCGGCATCTTCGTGCATCTGTTTGGTGCGGATCTGAATTTCGACCGTTTTGCCGCCAGGGCCAAGCACCACGGTGTGAATGGACTGATAACCGTTAGGTTTAGGGTTAGCCACATAGTCATCAAACTCATCCGGCAGATGGCGGAAGTGAGTGTGGACGATCCCCAGCGCGGCGTAGCAGTCCTGCAGACGTTCCGCCACGATACGCACGGCACGCACGTCAAACAGCTCGTCAAAGGCGAGGTGTTTCTTCTGCATTTTGCGCCAGATGCTGTAGATGTGCTTAGGTCGCCCGTAGACTTCGGCGCGCACGTTCTCTTCTTTCATCGCCTGGCGCAAGCCGCCGACGAACTCCTCGATATAGTGCTCACGGTCGATGCGGCGTTCATGCAGAAGTTTGGCAATGCGCTTATATTCCGCCGGGTGCAGATAACGGAAGCAGTAATCTTCCAGCTCCCATTTGAGCTGACCGATACCTAACCGGTTCGCCAGCGGCGCATAGATGTTTGTACACTCTTTGGCGGCCAGCACGCGCTCGTCTTCCGGCGCATCCTTCACCTCACGCAGGTGGGCAATACGCTCGGCCAGTTTGATGACCACACAGCGGAAATCATCCACCATGGCCAGCAGCATCCGGCGGACATTATCGACCTGCTCAGAGGAGACGGAATCGGTGTGCGCGGCTTTAAGCTGGCGGATAGCCGCCATATCGCGCACGCCGTGGATCAGCGCGACGACGGATTTTCCGACGCTCTCACGCAGCACGTCTTCCGTCACGACGTTCGCATCGGCGAGAGGAAACAGCAACGCGGCCTGCAGCGTTTCAATATCCATGTTCAGCATGGATAAGATTTCAACCATCTCCACACCGCGCCACAAGAGGAGATCGGCATCCGGATGACCCTGTGTGGTGCGAAGACAGTAGGCCCAGGTTTCGGTTAAGCGTTCACACGACTGCTGGCTGGAAATTCCCAGACTTGCGATCCATTTTTGTGGGTCAAACTCCCCAGCTTTATTGAGATGTGCACTTCTTACCGCAACCATTGTCCTCTCCTTTAGGGACCAGGGCCTGTCGAAGTCGACAAGCCAAACAAATTAGATGTGCTCGAACAACACCATCGATTCCAGATGTCCAGTGTGCGGGAACATGTCCAGCATTGCCAGACGCTGAATATGGTAACCCGCGCTGATTAATACCTCACTGTCACGGGCAAGCGTTGCCGGGTTACAGGAAACATAGACCACACGCTTCGGGGCAAGTTTAATCACATGCGCCATGACACCCGGGGCACCGGCGCGCGCCGGGTCGAGCAGGATTTTGTCAAATCCCTGCTGTGCCCACGGCTGTTGCGTCACATCTTCCTCAAGATTTTGATGAAAGAATGTCACATTTTGCAAGCCGTTCTGTTGTGCGTTCTCCTGCCCTTTAGCCACCAGCGCTTCAACGCCTTCCACGCCAACGACGCTTGCTGCTTTTCGCGCCAGCGGCAGCGTGAAGTTGCCCATGCCGCAGAACAGATCGAGCACCCGATCGGTGGGCTGTATATCAAGCCACGCCAGCGCTTTCTCAACCATCTGCTGGTTTACGCCATCATTTACCTGAATGAAATCCCGCGGGCTAAACGTTAAGCGTAGCCCGTTTGACGCATACCAGGGCGCATCACCGGTAACCTGTTCAAGTATCTCGCTTTGTGGAGCAAGGAAAAGCGCCAGGTCGTGGGAATGCGAAAAGCGTTCCAGTTTTTCGCGATCTTTTTTCGATAATGGCGCGGTGTGGCGCAACACCATCAGCGGGCCATTATTGGCCATGACCAGTTCGACATGCCCAAGATGGCGAACGCCGTCCAGTCCTGAGAGGCAAGTGCGCACGTGCGGAAGCAATGCCTCAAGATGGGGCACCAAAACAGGGCACTGCTTCACATCAACAATATCGCTGGAGGCCGCTTTGCGAAAACCCATCTCCAGCCGCGCCGTTTTGGGCTGATAGCTCAGACTCAGACGCGCGCGGCGACGGTAGCCCCAGGGCTGATCAGCAATAACTTCATTCACGTCGTGCTTCAGCAGACGCGCCAGGGCGCGGCTTTTGCTTTTTTGCTGTAATTCTGTGCTCGCATGCTGTTGCTGGCAGCCTCCGCAAACGCCAAAATGCGGACAGCGTGGCGCAACGCGCGCCGGGCTATCGTTGAGGCGACGCTTCACCTGTCCGCGCGCGTACTGGCGTTTGTCTTCCGTCAGCGTAATTTCTGCTCGTTCTGTTGGCAGCAAACCTGTTATAAACAGAGTCTTACCATTGTGATGAGCCACCCCCTGACCAAACGGGTCAAGGTCTGTGGCTTCAACAGTAATGATTTGACGCGTCGTCACGCGTCGTTTTGCAGAGTAGAATTGCGCCATCGCCGAGATTTTTCTCACATAAACATAATTATCTTAATTGTCCCATAACGGAACGCCATGACCAACTACAGCCTGCGCGCGCGCATGATGATTTTGATCCTCGCCCCCACCGTTCTCATCGGTTTGCTGCTGAGTATCTTCTTTGTGGTGCACCGCTATAACGATTTGCAGCGACAGCTGGAGGATGCAGGTGCCAGCATCATCGAACCGCTCGCCGTCTCAAGCGAGTACGGGATGAACCTGCAAAACCGCGAATCCATTGGGCAGTTAATCAGCGTGCTTCACCGACGCCACTCGGACATCGTACGCGCCATTTCCGTCTACGACGAACATAACCGCCTGTTTGTCACCTCGAATTTTCATCTCGATCCGGCGGCCCTGAAAATCCCGGACGGTACGCCATTTCCGCGCCATCTCACCGTACTGCGGCGCGGCGATATCATGATCCTGCGCACGCCGATCGTGTCGGAAAGTTATTCCCCCGACGAGTCTGCGCAATCTGACGCCAAATCCAGCAATAACATGCTGGGATACGTGGCGCTGGAGCTGGATCTCAAATCAGTCCGGCTACAACAGTACAAAGAGATTTTTATCTCTGGCGTGATGATGCTGTTCTGTATTGGTATTGCACTGATCTTCGGCTGGCGCCTGATGCGCGACGTAACGGGCCCCATCCGCAATATGGTCAATACTGTTGACCGCATCCGCCGGGGACAGCTCGACAGCCGCGTAGAAGGTTTTATGCTGGGCGAGCTGGATATGCTGAAAAACGGCATCAACTCGATGGCCATGTCGCTGGCGGCCTATCACGAAGAGATGCAGCATAACGTTGACCAGGCGACGTCTGACCTGCGCGAAACGCTGGAGCAGATGGAGATCCAGAACGTTGAGCTGGATCTGGCGAAAAAGCGCGCCCAGGAAGCGGCGCGGATTAAATCTGAATTCCTTGCCAATATGTCGCACGAGCTGCGTACACCGCTCAATGGGGTGATCGGCTTTACCCGCCTGACGCTGAAAAGCGAGCTTAACCCGACGCAGCGCGATCACCTGCACACCATTGAACGTTCGGCCAACAACCTGCTGGCGATCATTAACGACGTGCTGGACTTCTCCAAGCTGGAGGCGGGCAAGCTTATTCTGGAGAGCATACCGTTCCCGCTGCGCGGTACGCTCGATGAAGTGGTCACGCTGCTCGCCCACTCGTCACACGACAAAGGCCTTGAACTGACGCTTAACATCAAAAACGACGTGCCGGATAACGTCATCGGCGATCCTCTGCGCCTTCAGCAGGTCATTACCAATCTTGTTGGCAACGCCATTAAATTCACCGAAAGCGGCAACATCGACATTCTGGTAGAAAAACGCGCGCTCAGTAACAACAAGGTACAGATTGAGGTTCAGATCCGCGATACCGGGATTGGTATTCCCGAGCGCGATCAGTCGCGTCTGTTCCAGGCGTTCCGCCAGGCGGATGCCAGTATCTCCCGTCGTCATGGCGGTACCGGTCTGGGGCTGGTGATTACGCAGAGGCTGGTAAACGAGATGGGCGGCGATATCTCTTTCCACAGCCAGCCAAACCGCGGTTCAACCTTCTGGTTCCACATTAACCTGGATCTCAATCCGAACGCGTTGACCGACGGTCCGGTGACAAGCTGCCTGAACGGTAAGCGTCAGGCCTACGTCGAGCCTAACGCGGCGGCCGCGCAGTGCACGCTGGATATTTTAAGCACCACACCTCTGGAGGTAGTCTACAGCCCTACCTTTTCGGCGCTTGCCGTTGAGCACTACGACATTCTGCTGATGGGTATTCCGGTGACGTTCACCGGCGAACTGACCATGCAGCAGGAGCGGCTGGCGAAAGCCGCGTCGATGACCGACTATCTGCTGCTGGCGCTGCCCTGTCACGCTCAGATAAACGCGGAGGAGTTGAAAAACGACGGGGCAGCTGCGTGTCTGCTTAAACCCCTCACCGCCACCCGCCTGCTGCCCGCCCTCACGGAGTATTGCCGTCTTAGCCAGCATGTCCTTCCGCTGATTAACGATGAGCAAAAACTGCCGATGAGCGTGATGGCAGTTGATGACAACCCGGCAAACCTGAAGCTCATTGGCGTGTTGCTGGAAGATCAGGTTCAGCATGTGGAGTTGTGCACCAGCGGCACGCAGGCCGTTGAACAAGCCAAACAGATGCAGTTCGATTTAATTCTGATGGATATTCAGATGCCGGGCATGGATGGCATTCGGGCCTGTGAGTTGATCCACCAGCTGCCACATCAGCAGCAAACACCGGTGATTGCGGTCACCGCGCATGCGATGGCCGGTCAGAAAGAGAAGTTACTGAGCGCCGGGATGAATGATTATCTGGCGAAACCTATCGACGAAGAGAAGCTTCATAACCTGCTGTTACGCTATAAGCCGGGACATATTGGCGGAAGCTACACGGTTTCCAGCGAGCCGGTTGAGGTTACCGTCAATCAAAACGCAACCTTTGACTGGCAGCTTGCGCTGCGTCAGGCGGCAGGTAAACCCGATTTAGCCCGCGAGATGCTGCAAATGCTGGTCGCGTTTCTGCCGGAGATTCGTAATAAAGTTGAAGAACAGCTTGTGGGGGAACACCCGGATGAACTGCTGGAAGCCATCCACAAGCTTCACGGCAGCTGCGGCTATAGCGGCGTACCGCGGCTTAAAAATCTCTGCCAGCTGCTGGAGCAGCAACTGCGCGCAGGTACGCCAGAATCGGAGCTGGAACCCGAGTTTCTGGAGCTGCTGGATGAAATGGATAACGTGACGCGTGAAGCGATGAAGGTATTGGGGAGCTGAGATAAAAGCCCGGTGACGGCTTCGCCTTACCGGGCCTACGATTGCGGGTGCGGCCTGATGCCCTCACCCCAACCCTCTCCCACAGGGAGAGGGAGAACTACATTCCCTGCCCCACTTTCAGCACCGCCGCGATATTTCTGGCGGTCATCTGTACATTCGCGCTGGCATTTTCCAGCGCATCTTCCAGCGAGCAGATGGTGTAAATCACGCTAAACACCGCATCAATGCCGTGATCGTGAACCACGCCAACATCCGCCGTCAGACTGCCCGCAATCCCGATAACGGGTTTGTTAAAGCGTTTCGCGACCTTCGCTACCCCCACCGGGACTTTGCCGTGGATCGTCTGGCTGTCGATGCGGCCTTCGCCGGTGATAACCAAATCTGCATCGGCCACCTGGTCGGCCAGGTGCAGCGCATCGGTTACAATCTCAATGCCCTGGCGCAACTGTGCGCCGCAAAAAGCGTACAGCGCCGCGCCCATTCCCCCCGCCGCACCACCGCCAGCAAGGTTTAGCACATCCATATCCAGATCCCGGGCAATAATCCGCGCATAATGAGCAAGCGCATTGTCCAGGGTGATGATCATCTCAGGCGTGGCCCCCTTTTGCGGGCCAAATACGGCTGACGCGCCATCCTTTCCAACCAGAGGATTGGTCACGTCGCAGGCGACCTCAATCCGGCACTCGGCCAGACGCGTGTCCAGGCCGCTCAGGTCGATACGCGCGAGTTTTCCCAGCTCGCCTCCGCCCTGCCCCAGCGGCTGTTCACTGGCGTCGAGCAGCTTCGCCCCCAGCGCCTGCATCATCCCGGCCCCGCCGTCATTGGTGGCGCTGCCGCCGATACCGATGATGATATGCTTAACGCCCGCATCCAGCGCGTGACGGATAAGTTCACCAGTGCCCCAGGAGGTCGTTTTCAGGGGATCGCGCTGCGAAGGCGCAACCAGTTCCAGACCGCTTGCCGCCGCCATTTCAATAAAGGCGCTCTGTTCGTCACCCGAAATCCCGTAAAATCCTTCCACCCGCTCGCCGAGGGGACCGGTCACCGGGACATGTACCCTTCGCCCCTGCGTTGCCGCGATCATCGCCTCAACGGTGCCTTCTCCGCCATCCGCGACGGGCAGTTTGACGTAAACCGCCTCGGGAAAGATCTCGCGAAAACCGCGCTCTATCGCTGTCGCAACCTCAAGCGCACTCAAACTTTCCTTATACGAGTCCGGTGCGATAACAATTTTCATAAGCCATCCTTACGCATAGTCGTTACGTTAAGCATACACCACGTAAAGAACCGCTCATGGGAGCGGTCCCAGTGCGTTTATCGTACCATGCACGGACGTTTATTGTCGAATGTCCAGTCGGGGATCAGATACTGCATCGCCATCGCGTCGTCCCGCGCGCCCAGACCGTGTTTCTGATAAAGCTCGTGCGCTTTCATCACCTGGTCCATATCGAGCTCAATACCCAATCCCGGCGTTGAAGGCACCTGCACCATGCCACCTTTTATCTCAAACGGCGCTTTGGTCAGACGCTGATTCCCCTCCTGCCAGATCCAGTGGGTGTCGATAGCAGTAATGGTGCCCGGTGCGGCGGCGGCAACGTGGGTGAACATTGCCAGCGACACGTCGAAGTGGTTATTAGAATGCGATCCCCAGGTCAGGCCAAACTCATGGCACATCTGCGCCACGCGGACCGAGCCCTGCATCGTCCAGAAGTGCGGGTCAGCCAGCGGAATATCGACGGATTGTAATGACAGGGTATGCCCCATCTGACGCCAGTCGGTGGCAATCATATTGGTCGCGGTCGGCAGCCCCGTGGCGCGACGGAATTCCGCCATCACTTCGCGGCCCGAGAAACCTTGCTCGGCCCCGCAGGGATCCTCGGCATACGCCAGCACACCTTTGAGCTGTTTACCTATTTTGATCGCTTCATCAAGCGACCATGCACCGTTTGGATCAAGCGTCACGCGCGCCTGTGGGAAGCGTTTTGCCAGCGCGGAAATGGCCTCTGCCTCTTCTTCACCCGCCAGCACGCCGCCTTTCAGTTTGAAATCATTGAAGCCATATTTTTCGTATGCCGCTTCCGCCAGCCTCACCACCGCATCCGGGGTCATCGCCTCTTCATGGCGCAGCCGGTACCAGTCGCATGCTTCCTTCGTCTGGCTTTGGTACGGCAGCGGCGTCAGTGTGCGATTGCCGACAAAGAACAGATAGCCAAGCATTTCTACTTCTGAACGCTGCTGCCCCTCACCCAGCAGCGAGGCAACGTTAACGCCCAGGTGCTGGCCCAGCAAATCCAGCATTGCGGCTTCAATCCCGGTCACCACGTGGATGGTGGTTCGCAGATCGAAGGTTTGCAGCCCCCTGCCACCCGCATCGCGGTCGGCAAAGGTGTTGCGCACGGTGTTGAGGACATTTTTGTACTCACCCAGCGTTTTGCCCACCACCAGCGGAATGGCATCCTCCAGCGTTTTACGGATCTTCTCCCCGCCCGGAATTTCACCCACACCGGTATGGCCGGCATTGTCTTTGATAATGACAATATTGCGGGTAAAGAACGGTGCATGTGCCCCGCTCAGGTTCATCAGCATGCTGTCATGACCCGCGACCGGAATGATTTGCATGGAAGTGACGACAGGGGTCGTAAAAGTACTCATCGTGTAATCCTTTTATCAGTGACGTCCAAAAACAGGGCGCTTACGGTCAAATGTCCAGCCGGGAATAAGGTATTGCATCGGGCCTGCGTCATTACGCGCACCGCCCGGTAGCTTTTTATACGCCTCGTGGGCTTTATGAAGCTGATCCCAGTCAAGCTCCACGCCCAGGCCCGGCGCATCGGGTACAGCAATCTTGCCATTTTTGATTTCCAGCGGATTTTTCGTCAGGCGGGCTTCGCCTTCCTGCCAAATCCAGTGGGTGTCGATAGCGGTCGGATTTCCAGGTGCCGCGGCACCAACGTGGGTGAACATCGCCAGCGAAATGTCGAAGTGATTGTTGGAGTGGCAGCCCCAGGTCAGTCCCCAGTCATCGCACAGCTGCGCCACACGCACCGCGCCGGAGAGCGTCCAGAAGTGCGGGTCCGCCAGCGGAATATCGACGGCGTTCAGCATCACCGCATGACCCATTTCGCGCCAGTTAGTGGCAATCATATTGGTGGCGACCGGTAAGCCGGTGGCACGGCGGAATTCGGCCATGACTTCACGGCCAGAGAAGCCCTGCTCCGCGCCACACGGGTCTTCTGCGTAGGTCAGCACGTCTCCCAGACCTTTGCACAGGCTGATGGCTTCCTCCAGCAGCCAGGCGCCGTTAGGGTCAACGGTGATACGCGCCTCCGGGAAACGTTTTTTCAACGCCCGGGCGGTTTCAATCTCCTGCTCACCGGGCAGCACGCCACCCTTGAGCTTGAAATCTTTGAAGCCGTAGCGATCCTGAGCCGCCTCGGCCAGGCGGACCACCGCGTCGCGGGTAAGGGCTTGCTGGTGGCGCAGCTGATACCAGTCGTGGTTACCCGGTGATTGCGCCAGATAGGGGAGATCGGTTTTCGTGCGATCGCCCACGTAGAACAGATAGCCCAGCACGGTGACGGCATCACGCTGTTTGCCCGGCCCCAGCAGCTCGCAGACCGGGACATTCAGCGCCTTACCCAGTAAATCAAGCAGGGCGGCCTCCAGCGCGGCCACCGCGTTGACGCGCAGCTCAAACGTCCAGGCTCCTTTACCGAAGGTATCAAAATCTGCCGACTGATTGCCCTTATGCACCCGTTGAACCACCTTGTTCAGGCGGGCAACCTCCTGGCCCACCACCTGCGGAATTGCATCGACCAGGGTCTGGTAGATCACCTCCCCGCCAGGCGCCTCACCCACGCCAGTATTTCCTGCGCTATCAGTCAACACCACGATATTGCGGGTAAACCACGCATTGTGCGCGCCGCCAATATTGAGCAGCATGCTGTCCTGCCCGGCCACGGGAATAACGTTCATTTCAGTCACGATGGGGCTTGATTGCGTTGTCATCAGCCACGCTCCACTACGGGTTTGAGTTCAATACGTTTGATATCCCCCACCAGCACCAGGTAACTCAGGACTGCCACCAGCGCATGCACGCCGACGTAGATCAGTGCACCGTTGAACGACCCCGTCGTACCAACGATGTAGCCAATCGCGATTGGCGTAACAATCCCGGAAATGTTGCCGAACATGTTGAAAAGACCGCCGCTCAGGCCGCTGATCTCTTTTGGCGCGGTATCCGCCATCA
Source organism: Enterobacter cloacae complex sp. IR53030 (assembly GCF_049238365.1). Taxonomy (NCBI): domain Bacteria; kingdom Pseudomonadati; phylum Pseudomonadota; class Gammaproteobacteria; order Enterobacterales; family Enterobacteriaceae; genus Enterobacter; species Enterobacter cloacae complex sp. IR53030. The sequence continues at coordinate 158,140 of NZ_JBMKHA010000008.1, read as the reverse complement.
CCGCCCAGCCCAGCGCGCCAATGCCTTTGCCGAAGAAGGCCATCGCCATAAAGCCGATAACCATCCACTCGGCGCTGACGTAGTTGCAGAACACCATGGTCATGGAGAGCAACATGCCGAGCACAATCGGCGTTTTACGCGCGATTTTCAGCGATCCGGTGCGGCGCATCAGCCAGTCGGATATCACCCCGCCGAGCACGCCACCGATAAAGCCGCAGATCGCCGGGATCGAAGCAACAAATCCCGCTTTCAGGATCGACATACCTCGCGCCTGCACCAGGTACACCGGGAACCAGGTGATGAAAAAGTAGGTTAGCGCGTTGATACAGTACTGGCCCAGATAGATGCCGATCATCATCCGCGTACCGACAAGCTGTTTGATCTGCGCCCATTTCTGGCTGAAAGGGACTTTTACTTTCCCGGACTTCTGATCCATGTTGATCAGCGCACCACCTTCAGCAATGTACTCCAGCTCTTTCTTGTTTACGCCAGGATGCTGATTCGGTTCGTGGATCACTTTCAGCCAGACGAAGCTAATGATGATCCCTAGCCCGCCCATAAAGAAGAAGACGTGCGACCAGCCCACTTCGTGCGTCAGCCAGCCCATAATGGGTGCGAAGATCACCGTGGCGAAATATTGGGCGGAGTTAAAAATCGCCACCGCCGTTCCCCTCTCCTGCGCCGGGAACCAGGCCGCGACAATACGACTGTTTCCCGGGAAGGAAGGCGCTTCTGCCAGGCCTACCAGGAAGCGCAGCGTAAAGAGCGCGACGATAATGCCAAAACCGTTGAAAACATCGACAAAGCCCTGCAAAAGTGTAAATGCAGACCAGATAAAGATGGACCAGAAATAGACACGTTTAGAGCCAAAACGGTCCAGAAGCCAGCCGCCTGGAATTTGCCCGATGACGTAGGCCCATGAGAATGCGGAGAAAACGTAACCCATGCCCACCGGATCAAGGCCGATATCTTTTGCCATTTCAGAGCCGGCAATCGACAGCGTGGCGCGGTCACCATAGTTAAAGGATGTGACGATAAACAGCATCACCACTATCCAGTAGCGGGCATTCGTGCGCTTCTCAGCGCTGCTCGCTGCGTGGCTTAATGTACTCATTGTTGCACTCCTGAAACATAGCTTTCGCCTGGTTCATTCTGTACAGCACCGGTAGGGTAATCAGAATGAGATGTGTTTTGTCGTTTTGGTACGGCCTGAAGCCGTTTTATAAGTGACCGGAAAAGTATATGAAGGAGTAACACGTTCTCTCACCGTGCAAAAACACAGTATTAAAGGGTGTGCGAGCGGTTGTTTATGGCATAAGCCCAGGCAAGTGGAAGGTGGTTCACGGAATTGAGGTTTGGTGCGGAGTGTATTGCCGGGTGGCGGCTTCGCCTGACCCGGCCTGGAAAACTATTTCAGGAGCGTAGCCCACTGCTCGACCCACGGGTTCGATTCGCTTTCCGGTTCAGGATGCTCACCGGCATCAATCAGCAGCATCTCGCCGACGCGCTGGGCGCTCTGTTCCTGCAGGAGCGCATCAAACTGCTTGCCGCCGCCGCAGAAGTTTGCGTAAGAGCTATCGCCCAGGGCAATGATGCCGTAGTGAACGTCCGGCTGATAGCCAAGCTGGTCTTTAATGCCCTGGAAAAGTGGCACGATGCTGTCCGGCAGATCGCCCTGCCCGGTAGTGGACGTCACCACCAGAATGTATTTATCTTTGTACTTTTCCCAGTCTGCCAGTTCCGGGTCTTCATAGACCGTGGCTTTATGGCCCTGGCTTGCCAGAATCGCCTCAGCCTCTTCCGCTACCAGCAGTGAGTTGCCGTACATAGTGCCGACAAAAATGCCTACTTCAGCCATGATATTTTTCCCTATGAATGCGTTTACTGTTCATCCTGAACGTTGCCAGATACAAACTCAACCCTTTCATTTTCGGGGAGTTGCCCCAGCCAGCCAAACTGTGACAGCGCCTGCATCCAGACATCATCCAGCCCTGCACGGATATTCAGCGGTTCGCCGGTAAACGGGTGGGTCAGGCTAAGCTCGCTGGCGTGTAACATCAGTCTGTTACAGCCAAAATGCTCGGCCGCGCTGCGATTCTGGCGCAGATCGCCGTGCTTGCTGTCGCCAATAATCGGGTGGCGCAGGTGCGCAAGATGGCGTCGCAGCTGGTGTTTACGCCCGGTTTTGGGCAAAAGCTCAACCAGGCTGTAGCGCGTAGTGGGGAATTTGCTGGTTGCCACCGGCATTTCCGTGGTCGCCATGCCGCGATAATCCGTCACGGCAGGCTGCGGGCCTTTGTCATCGCGGGCAAATTTATCGGCGATTTTATCCAGCTCCTCTACCAGCGGATAGTCGAGCGTGGCGGCGTCCGTCAGCCAGCCGCGCACGATCGCGTGGTAGCGTTTCTGGATCTGGTGCTGTTCGAACTGCTGAGACAGCAGACGTCCCGCCTCGCTGGAAAGCCCCATCAGCAGCACGCCGGAGGTCGGTCTGTCGAGACGATGGGCGGTAAAAACATGCTGACCAATCTGGTCGCGTACGGTCTGCATCACGACCACTTTCTCGTCGCGATCCAGCCAGCTGCGGTGCACCAGCCAGCCAGACGGTTTATTCACCGCCACCAGCCACTCGTCCTGATAGAGGATCTCAAGCGTCATGCATCTTCACCGGCAAACAGGGCATCCAGTTTTTCCAGCTCAACCAGCATGACCGCGCGCGCAGGGTGCGTCGCCTCAAGAGCCATTTCATAATAGGGAGAGACCGCAAACGCCTGCGGCAGCGGATGACCGCCTTCCAGCAGCGCGTGCATGCGCGGAATTAACACCCACTGGAGCCACTCGAACGGGGCCAGGGTATCCAGACAAAATGGCTGGGTGCTGGCGAACGCTTCCGGCTGCGGCGCGGTCTCTTGCCACAGCTGATGTTGGCGCAAAAGGGCTTCGATGGCGTGCAACTGAGCACGAATGCTATCGTGTTGCGTCATGGTAACCTCAACTGAAAAAGTGAACGGCGCGCAGCATAGCATTGCGGGAGGCAGAAATAAAAAAAGGGAGCACTGTAAAAACAGTGCTCCCGGTTCGTTCCGCAGCATTCCAGCTACAATTCGTGCTCCCTGCTCATCCGTGACAACTTTTCCTGATGCCCGAAGGGCTGGTCATCCGTCTACCTTTCGCATCCTGCACACATCTTCCTGACGTGCTTGTTTCATCCTGAAACGTCCTGGCCTTCCTGACCCACCGACCGTCCTGTTCGGCTCTCGTTCTCCTTCCTGGAGGTGTCCCTTACGCGTCCTGCGTTATCCCTTTGCTTCATCCTGAAGCCTTCCTGCAGCGTCATCCTGACGTGTCCTGAGTAAGAAACGCCATCATCCTGATGTTCGTTTCTCGTGTCGGCGTCCTGTCGACAGAGATAGAATCCGCTATTCCGCTTCGTCTTACAACCCACCAGGGGAGCGTTGTAAGACGTAAGAAAGCCCTATAAAAGCTGGGATAAACAGCTAATCCATTGAAAAACAGCGTGATATTAATCTTAATTAAATGAGGTAATACTGAATGTTCCAGCGATCTCTCACAAACCTTGTAAGAGATCTCTCACACGCGCTGTAGCATTATGGATTACAGAAGAGGCTCAAGTCGGGTAAGGAAATCCGCAAGTGAAGGGGCGAGGGTCTCGCGATTGCGGGTGCCGATGGTCTCTTTAATCACTTCGCCAGACAGGTTACAGACGGAAATCACATCCAGGTCACTGTCGAGCGTAGCAATAAAGAGCGTCGGAGAAAGCTTAAGGCGTTTTTGCGTGACCAGATGACCAATCAGGTTTTCCTGAACACGCTGCAGATCGTCTTCGCTCCAGGTCTGCAACAGCGTCAGCGTCAAATCACCCAAGCGAGCGGGCATATCCCCTGCAAATTGCGTGACGTAAAACGCGTGAACCGCTGGTTGTACCACAATCTCCATAGCCCGTTCAACCGCATTTACATTTTGCCCGGCGGTACTCGGCTTCGGCTGCCAGATAACATAATCATCCTGAGAAGAGATAATGCACGGTGACGGTACGCCATATAATTCAGCACTTTGCGGCCACGTTCCATGCTTTTCATGCCACGCATCGCAATAGCGGGTCGTGAAGGTAGTAAGGGCATTTGCAGTTTCGATGTCCACCGATTTCTCTCTTCTTGTAAGACAGGATAAACTCAGCCCATAAGTGTACCTGTAAAGTGGCTATGAAACATGTCTTACGAAAATCATCAGGCGTTAACCGGCTTAACGCTGGGTAAATCGACCGATTACCGCGATACCTACGATGCAAGCCTGCTGCAGGGTGTGCCGCGCAGTCTGAACCGCGATCCTCTGGGATTGCACGCGGACGCGCTGCCGTTCGTGGGCGGCGATATCTGGACGCTGTATGAAATCTCCTGGCTCAACGCGCGCGGCCTGCCGCAGGTGGCGGTCGGACACGTTGAGCTGGATTACGCCAGCCAGAATCTGGTGGAATCCAAGAGCTTTAAGCTCTATCTCAACAGTTTCAACCAGACCAAATTTAATCACTGGGATGAGGTTCAGCAGACGCTGGAACGCGATTTAACCGCCTGTGCTCAGGGTCAGGTCAGCGTTTCGCTGTACCGCCTGCACGAACTGGAAGGGCAGCCGATCGCCCACTTCAACGGAACCTGCATCGACGATCAGGATATCGAGGTGGAGAATTATGAATTCAGCGCCGATTACCTCGAAAACGCGGCGAGCGGCAAGGTGGTTGAAGAGACGCTGGTCAGCCATCTGCTGAAATCCAACTGTCTGATTACCCACCAGCCGGACTGGGGTTCGGTACAGATCCAGTATCGCGGCCCGAAAATCGATCGCGAAAAGCTGCTGCGCTATCTGGTGTCGTTCCGCCATCACAACGAATTCCACGAGCAGTGCGTGGAGCGTATTTTTAGTGATATCCAGCGTTTCTGCCAGCCAGAGAAGTTGAGCGTTTACGCGCGCTATACCCGACGTGGTGGGCTGGACATTAACCCGTGGCGCACCAACACTGATTTTGTGCCAGCGACGGGTCGCCTGGTACGTCAATAATATAAATTTTTTCACAATATGCGGGCGGTATTCCGCCCGAAGTGTTGTGAAACCTCACACGCCAGGGCTATTGTAATCAAAGGGAATGACGATAATCGTCCCATAAGGAGCTCACTTGATTACACATATTAGCCCGCTTGGCTCAATGGATATGTTGTCGCAGCTGGAAGTGGACATGCTTAAACGCACGGCCAGCAGCGATTTGTATCAATTGTTTCGTAACTGTTCACTTGCCGTACTGAACTCCGGAAGCCTGACAGATAACAGTAAAGAACTGCTGTCCCGCTTCGAAAGCTTTGATATCAACGTGCTGCGCCGCGAGCGCGGCGTGAAACTGGAAGTGATCAACCCGCCAGAAGAGGCCTTTGTTGACGGGCGTATCATTCGTTCCCTTCAGGCCAACCTGTTTGCCGTACTGCGTGACATCCTGTTTGTTAACGGGCAGATCCACAACGCAGGCCGTTTCCAGCATCTCGATCTGGAAAGCTCGGTCCATATTACCAACCTGGTATTCTCTATTCTGCGCAACGCACGTGCCCTGCACGTTGGCGAAGCCCCGAACATGGTGGTCTGCTGGGGCGGTCACTCGATTAACGAAACCGAATATCTCTATGCCCGCCGGGTAGGAACGCAGCTTGGCCTGCGTGAGCTAAATATCTGTACCGGCTGTGGTCCAGGGGCAATGGAAGCGCCAATGAAAGGTGCCGCGGTGGGTCATGCGCAGCAGCGTTACAAAGAGGGACGGTTTATCGGCATGACCGAGCCGTCAATCATTGCCGCTGAGCCGCCTAACCCACTGGTGAACGAGCTGATTATCATGCCGGATATCGAGAAACGCCTGGAGGCGTTTGTCCGTATCGCGCACGGTATTATCATCTTCCCGGGCGGCGTGGGCACGGCGGAAGAGCTGCTCTATCTGCTGGGTATTCTGATGAACCCGGCCAACAAAGATCAGGTTCTGCCGCTGATCCTGACCGGGCCAAAAGAGAGCGCAGACTACTTCCGCGTGCTGGACGAGTTTATCGTGCATACGCTGGGAGAAACCGCGCGTCGTCACTACCGCATCATCATCGATGACGCGGCGGAAGTGGCGCGTCAGATGAAAAAAGCGATGCCGCTGGTGAAAGAGAATCGTCGTGATACCGGCGATGCTTACAGCTTCAACTGGTCAATTCGTATTGCGCCCGATCTGCAGATCCCGTTTGAGCCTACCCATGAAAATATGGCGAACCTCAAACTCTACCCGGACCAGCCGGTGGAAGTGCTGGCTGCCGATCTGCGTCGCGCCTTCTCCGGGATTGTCGCGGGGAACGTGAAAGAGATGGGCATTCGCGCGATTGAGCAGTATGGTCCGTACAAGATCCACGGTGACCGGGAGATGATGCGTCGCATGGATGACATGCTTCAGGGCTTTGTGGCCCAACACCGCATGAAGTTGCCGGGCTCAGCCTATATTCCGTGCTACGAAATCTGCACTTAACGGTTGGTCTGTTGTCGTTAAAGCCGGGACGCCCTGTTGTGCGTCCCGGCTTTTTTATTACCGAATCAATTCATAGATATCACTTATGTCTTAAACAAACTCGCCGCAAACGCAAACGATTACCTCGCATTAGCAACCGCAAATTATCAGCCTTAATCTAAATTACCCGCCAGAAAATCCTAAAAAGCCATTTCTTTACAGCAAAAGACACCTATCTCGCGGGCCGCCCTTTTAGCTTACATGTCGTTGGTGATAGCCTGCGCGCGCGTAAATTCTCTTTGATGTTTTTTTAACAGATAAATGGTCTAAAGATGCCCACTTCATAAGTGGATTATTGCATTTGGGATCAGGATCACTGATAGATTCATAACGAGAATGTATCTTTCCGCCCGCCAATAGTTACGGGCGAAAATTATTAAAAAACCGTCACTGAACGAATTTCATATTACCGTCAGGCACTTTTTCATCGGATTTGACTAGAAACCTGACAATTTGCTTCCTCCAGGAGATATAGATGGAAACCACTCAAACCAGCACCGTTGCTTCGATTGAATCCCGAAGTGGTTGGCGCAAAACGGATACCATGTGGATGCTTGGCCTTTACGGCACAGCAATCGGCGCTGGTGTACTGTTTCTTCCTATCAACGCAGGCGTCGGCGGTCTGATTCCGCTGATCATCATGGCCATCATCGCCTTCCCGATGACCTACTTCGCACACCGCGGTCTGACCCGCTTCGTGCTGTCCGGTAAAAACCCGGGCGAAGACATCACTGAAGTTGTTGAAGAACACTTCGGCGTGGGTGCAGGTAAACTGATTACCCTGCTCTACTTCTTCGCGATTTATCCCATCCTGCTGGTTTACAGCGTGGCCATCACCAACACCGTTGAAAGCTTCATGTTGCACCAGCTGCACATGACGCCACCACCGCGTGCCATCCTGTCTCTGATCCTGATTGTCGGCATGATGACCATCGTGCGCTTCGGTGAGCAGATGATTGTGAAAGCCATGAGCGTGCTGGTATTCCCGTTTGTCGCTGCACTGATGCTGCTGGCCTGCTACCTGATCCCACAGTGGAACGGTGCCGCACTGGAAACGCTGTCCCTGAGCAGCGCGTCTGCAACCGGTAACGGCCTGCTGATGACCCTGTGGCTGGCAATCCCGGTCATGGTCTTCTCCTTCAACCACTCCCCGATCATCTCCTCTTTCGCGGTGGCGAAACGTGAAGAGTACGGTAATGGCGCTGAGAAGAAGTGCTCCAGCATCCTGGCTCGCGCTCACATCATGATGGTGCTGACCGTGATGTTCTTCGTCTTCAGCTGCGTACTGAGCCTCTCCCCGGCAGACCTGGCGGCAGCGAAAGATCAGAACATCTCTATTCTGTCTTACCTGGCGAACCACTTTAACGCACCGCTGATTGCGTGGATGGCACCGATCATCGCGATGATCGCCATCACCAAATCCTTCCTGGGCCACTACCTGGGCGCACGCGAAGGCTTCAACGGTATGGTGATTAAATCTCTGCGTGGTAAAGGCAAGAGCATTGAAATCAGCAAGCTGAATAAAATCACTGCGCTGTTCATGCTGCTCACCACCTGGGCGGTAGCGACCCTGAACCCAAGCATCCTGGGTATGATTGAAACGCTGGGTGGCCCGGTCATCGCGATGATTCTGTTCCTGATGCCGATGTATGCGATTCAGAAAGTGCCAGCCATGCGTAAGTACAGCGGCCATGTGAGTAATGTCTTCGTGGTTATCATGGGTCTTATCGCTATCTCTGCGATCTTCTACTCCCTGTACACCATGTTCTGATTGTCACCCGCGCCGTCTTCGGACGGCGCACTCCTCCCTCTCTGACTGAAAGCAATGGACGCATCATGATTAGCGTATTCGATATCTTCAAAATCGGTATTGGTCCTTCCAGCTCTCACACCGTCGGACCAATGAAAGCCGGTAAGCAGTTCACGGACGACTTGATTGCACGCGGCATCTTGCATGACGTTACCCGCGTGGTTGTCGATGTTTACGGTTCCCTTTCTCTGACCGGGAAAGGCCACCATACCGATATCGCCATTATCATGGGCCTGGCGGGGAACCTGCCGGATACCGTTGATATTGATGCGATCCCTGGATTCATCCAGGATGTGAACACCCACGGTCGTTTGCTGCTGGCGAACGGTGAGCATGAGGTTGAATTCCCGGTTGACCATTGCATGAATTTCCATGCGGACAACCTGTCGCTGCACGAAAACGGCATGCGCATTACCGCGTTGGCCGGCGACAAAGCGGTTTACAGCCAGACGTATTACTCTATCGGCGGCGGTTTTATCGTCGACGAAGACCACTTTGGTCAAACCAGTACCTCTTCTGTTGAAGTGCCGTATCCGTACAAAACGGCGGCGGATCTTCAGCGTCACTGCCAGGAGACGGGGCTTTCCCTCTCTGGTCTAATGATGAAAAACGAGCTGGCCCTTCACAGCAAAGAGGAACTTGAACAGCACTTCACCAGCGTCTGGGAAGTGATGCGCGGCGGTATTGAGCGCGGGATCACTACCGAAGGCGTTCTGCCTGGCAAGCTTCGCGTACCGCGTCGTGCGGCGGCGCTGCGCCGTATGCTGGTGAGCACCGACAAAACGACTACCGACCCTATGGCCGTCGTGGATTGGATTAACATGTTCGCCCTGGCGGTGAATGAAGAGAACGCCGCAGGGGGCCGCGTGGTCACCGCGCCGACCAACGGCGCATGCGGTATCGTTCCGGCCGTGCTGGCGTACTACGACAAGTTTATCCGTGAGGTCAACGCCAACTCTCTGGCGCGCTACCTGCTGGTCGCCAGCGCGATTGGTTCTCTGTATAAGATGAACGCGTCGATTTCCGGTGCGGAAGTAGGCTGCCAGGGTGAAGTCGGCGTGGCCTGCTCCATGGCGGCGGCGGGTCTGGCTGAACTGCTGGGCGCCAGCCCGGCTCAGGTGTGCATTGCGGCGGAAATCGGCATGGAGCATAACCTGGGTCTGACCTGTGACCCGGTTGCCGGGCAGGTACAGGTACCGTGCATCGAGCGTAACGCGATCGCCTCCGTGAAGGCGGTGAACGCGGCACGTATGGCCCTGCGCCGCACCAGCGAACCGCGCGTCTGCCTCGATAAAGTTATCGAAACCATGTACGAAACAGGCAAAGATATGAACGCCAAATACCGCGAAACCTCTCGCGGCGGCCTGGCGATGAAGATCGTGACCTGCGATTAAGCCTCTCAGGAAGCCTCGTTTTGCGAGGCTTCTTCCTGTTTTCCCTCACGCTATTCGTTTCAACCCGCTGACAGTGATACCCTTTACCCATTAGCTTTAAGGGAGATTATCTGTGGCTGTTCATTTACTTATCGTCGACGCGCTCAACCTGATTCGCCGTATCCATGCGGTACAGGGCACGCCCTGTAAGGACACTTGCCTGCACGCGCTGGAGCAGCTTATTCGCCATAGCGAACCTACCCATGCAGTGGCGGTGTTTGATGACGAAGCGCGGAACAGCGGTTGGCGACACCAGCGTCTCCCTGACTACAAGGCCGGACGCGCGCCGATGCCGGACGACCTGCATGCCGAAATGCCCGTTATTCGCGCGGCCTTTGAACAACGCGGCGTTCCCTGCTGGGGCGCGCACGGCAACGAAGCTGACGATCTGGCCGCGACGCTTGCGGTCAAGGTAGCGAGTGCCGGACATCAGGCCACTATCGTTTCAACGGACAAAGGCTACTGCCAGCTTCTCTCTCCCACCATCCGCATCCGCGATTACTTCCAGAAACGCTGGCTGGACGCGCCATTTATTGCCAGCGAGTTTGGCGTCTCACCAGATCAACTGCCTGACTACTGGGGACTGGCGGGGATAAGCAGCTCGAAGGTACCGGGGGTCGCGGGCATCGGGCCGAAGAGCGCCGCCCAGCTGCTGACAGATTTTCAGAGTCTGGAGGGGATATACGCCAGGCTGGATGACGTGCCGGAAAAATGGCGCAAAAAGCTGGAGGCGCACAAAGAGATGGCGTTTATCTGTCGGGATGTGGCGACGTTACAGACGGATTTACAGCTGGACGGGAACTTGCAGCAGTTGCGGTTAGAGCGTTAAACGGTTCACGGTTTTGTTGGCCCGGCAAGCACAGCGCCACCGGGCAAAACAAAGCGCGCGCTATCGCTCGTCGCGACGCCCGCCTACTGCCGCCCACCAGCGACGAATATGTACCGTCACCTCTTCGCGATCGTGATATAGCTGACGTGCCTGGATCTCCACGTTAATACCGTGCTCATCCAGTTGCGCCTGGATGTAGGCCAGGTTCTGGGAGACCTCCTCGTAGCGCTTTTTCATCGGCAGCTTGAGGTTGAAAATGGTCTCGCGGCACCAGCCGTTCACCAGCCAGGAGGCCATCAGCGCGGCCACTTTTGCTGGCTTCTCAACCATGTCGCACACCATCCAGGAGATGTTGTTACGGGTCGGACGATAGCGGAAACCGTCTTCACGCAGCCAGGTTACCTGCCCGGTGTCCATCAGGCTTTGCGCCATTGGGCCGTTATCAACAGACGATACCCACATATTGCGTTTCACCAGCTGATAGGTCCAGCCGCCCGGGCACGCGCCAAGATCGACGGCATACATACCGTTAGCCAGACGCTCGTCCCACTCATCGGCCGGGATAAAGACGTGGAAGGCCTCTTCCAGCTTCAGGGTTGAGCGGCTCGGTGCATCCGACGGGAACTTCAGACGCGGGATCCCCATATAGAATGGCGAATTATTGTTGGTATACGAATAGCCGGCATAACAGCAGCCCGGAGCGATAAAGAAGATGTGTACTACCGGACGCTTCGGCGTTTCGTAGTTCGTCAGCACGCCCGCATCACGCAGCGCCGCGCGCAGCGGCACGGTAAATTTGCGGCAGAACTTCATCAGCTCTTTACTTTCGTTAGTATCCGCCACTTCCACGCGCAGATCGCCGCCCTTCTCCACTACGCCCTGCAGCATGCCGACAATTGGCGTGATGCGGTCTTCCGGGGGAAGGTCTTTCAAGAGCTCACCCGCCACAAACATCTGACGAGCGAAGATCAACGAACTAAACGGCAGTTCGCGCGCCAGCTTATCCGCATCTTCGGGCTGATAGCATTCAAAGACCACATAGCCCGCATTCTCTTTCACGCGGGCAAAGCCGAAGACGTCGCGCTTCGCCGCTTTATCGGTAATTTCCGCGGCGCACTCTTTCTCAAACCCCGGGCGACAATATAAAACAACTTTATTCATGAACAACGCCCTTGCGTTTCAGACGGATAGCTCCGATAAACATTAATACCCACCCCACCAGGAAGCTGACGCCGCCGACGGGTGTAACAAACGCCCACAGGCGCAGATGTGAAAGTGCCAGACAGTAGAGGCTGCCGCTGAACAGCACTGTACCCAGCGCCAGAAAAACGCTGCTCCAGTAAAACCAGATGCTGATCCGACGCTGCATCGCCACCGCCAGTCCGAAAATAGCCAGCGTATGGAACGCCTGGTATTCAAGGCCGGTCTGGATCCAGCCCATCTCGACAGCACCCAACGACTTACTCAATACATGTGCGCCAAAGGCGCCCAGTGCAACAAAAATAAAGCCACTCACCGCGGCAAAAATAAGCATGAATCGGCTGGTCATGTTTAAGTCCTGAATTAATGCGTGCCCGGCACACAAACGTTATTGTTCATACCTGAAGCGGAATTTCTCTTGCTCGCTTGCCGCCTTTGCCAGTATCCACTGCCGGAAGGCGGCTATTTTACCCAGTTCTGCCTGACTGTCATGACAAACCAGATAAAATGCATTTTTGCTGACCAGTACGTCATTAAACGGGCAAACCAGACGGCCAGCCTCAATTTCGGACTGCGCCATCACGTTGTTAGCCAACGCCACGCCCTGCCCGTGAATGGCAGCCTGTAGCACCATCGCACTGTGGCTAAAAATGGGCCCCTGCTGCACGTTTATATGACTTAGACCTAATTGACGGGTATACGTTTGCCAGTCGCGGCGAGAGGCATCATGTAAAAGCGTATGCTGCGCCAGGTCAGCGGGTGTCTTCAGCGCTTTGTCGCCCGTTAACAGCAAAGGCGAGCAGACCGGCAGCAGATATTCTGCGTATAATTTTTCGACACGCAAGCCCGGCCAGTTACCTCGACCGTAAAAAATGGCGACATCCACATCATCGGCCAGCTTGTCTTCCTGACGATCCACCGCCTGGATTCGAACGTCGATCCCCGGATAAGCTGAGTTAAAGCTTGAGAGTCTTGGCACCAGCCATTGAATGGCAAAACTGGGCAATAAACTGACAGTCAGGGCACCTTTTGCACTGCGGGCCTGCAGCTTGCGCGTGGCTTCCGTAAGCTGGGAAAAAATCTCTTTAATATCCTGAAAATAGCTCTGCCCCTCTTCAGTCAACAGCAATGAACGATTGCGTCGACGAAATAGCTTAAGGCCCAGGAAATCCTCCAGAGACTTGATTTGGTGACTTACTGCGGCCTGTGTCACAAAAAGCTCATCTGCCGCACGGGTGAAGCTGAGGTGACGTGCTGCTGCATCAAAAACGCGTAATGCATTAAGGGGTGGCAATCGCTTTGACATGGTTATCTGGCTTAGATGTTAACTGAATTTAACAAATAGGAAACAACGTTTAACCTATTAGTTTTTTTTATCTGAGCCATTATAATTTGTCCGTTGAGGAACTACCAGCAAATACCTATAGTGGCGGCACTTCCTGAGCCGGAACGAAGAGCTTTTTTCGGAATGCGTGTTCTGAAGGGCTTTTGGCTTACGGTTGTGATGTTGTGTTGTTGTGTTTGCAATTGGTCTGCGATTCAGACCACGGTAGCAACGCTACCAATTTTTCACTTCCTGTACATTTACCCTGTCTGTCCATAGTGATTAATGTAGCACCGCCAACTTGCGGTGCTTTTTTTTCGCCTGCGATCGGTTAATGCTCGATCTCTTTCATCTCTTTCACGTCCGTGCGGTTGATCTGCTGCTTGTTCCCGTTCGCATCTTTATACGAAATCATCCCGGTATCGTTATCGGTTGTCGGTTTCCCTTCCGAAACGATGGAACGACCATCGTTGGTATGCATCACGTAGTTGTTACCAGAACAGGCGCTCAGGGCAAAAGTAAACGCACAGGCAGAAATGATTGCAGCTGTCTTATTCATGATTATTCTCCTTTAGCAATTAATGCTATTCAAACCTCGATTTATAACAGGCTAAAACATCCGCCTAACACTATTTAGCATAACCTGCTTTTACGAGGTCGCCAGGATAAGCAGACGAATCTGATAGATATCAACCTCCTTGCCCTGCCGCTGAAATTGCGCGACGATCGCGTTATTGATATGAGGAGTCCCATGAACGCTTTCAGTCCTGCGCAGTTTCGCGCACAGTTCCCGGCGCTGGCCGATGCCGGTGTTTACCTTGATAGCGCCGCCACCGCTTTGAAGCCCCAGGCGGTGATTGACGCGACGCAGCAGTTCTACAGCCTGAGCGCCGGGAACGTGCATCGCAGTCAGTTTGCCGAAGCGCAGCGCTTAACCGCGCGCTACGAAGCCGCACGCGATCAGGTTGCACGCCTGATCAATGCTGAAAGCGGAAAAAGTATCGTCTGGACGCGCGGCACGACCGAAGCCATTAATATGGTGGCTCAGTGCTATGCCCGCCCACGGCTGCAGGCAGGAGATGAAATCATCGTCAGCGAGGCGGAACACCACGCTAACCTGGTGCCGTGGCTGATGGTGGCCGAGCAAACGGGGGCGCAGATTGTCAAACTTCCGTTGGGTGCAGACTTCCTGCCTGATGTGGCACGTTTGCCCGAGCTGATTACCCCACGCAGCCGCATCCTGGCGTTGGGGCAGATGTCCAACGTCACCGGTGGCTGCCCGGATCTGGCCCGCGCTATTGAGATTGCCCATGCCAGCGGTATGGTGGTGATGGTCGACGGGGCGCAGGGGGTAGTGCATTTCCCGGCTGATGTGCAGGCGCTTGATATCGACTTCTATGCCTTCTCCGGACATAAGCTCTACGGGCCAACCGGCATTGGCGCACTCTACGGCAAGCCGGAACGGCTGGCGCAAATGACGCCGTGGCTCGGGGGCGGCAAAATGATTACCGAGGTGACATTCGACGGCTTCAAAACGCAGGATGTACCTTATCGTCTGGAAGCCGGTACGCCAAACGTGGCGGGCGTGATTGGCTTAAGCGCTGCGCTGGAGTGGCTGACTGAAACAGACATTGTTCAGGCGGAGAGCTGGAGCCGCGGCCTGGCGACGCTGGCAGAAGAAGAACTTAAAAAACGCCCCGGTTTCCGCTCGTTCCGCGTACAAGACTCGAGCCTGCTCGCCTTTGATTTCGCAGGCGTTCATCATAGCGACATGGTGACGCTGCTGGCCGGGTACGGCATTGCCCTGCGGGCAGGACAGCACTGCGCCCAGCCGCTTCTGGCAGCGCTCGGCGTGAGCGGCACCCTGCGAGCCTCGTTTGCGCCGTATAATACTCAAAGCGATGTCGAGGCACTGATTAGCGCCGTTGACCGCGCCCTTGAAATACTGGTGGATTAATGACTCAAGCAGCGTTAGCCGGACATCCGTTCGGCACGGTCATCACAGAAGAGACCTTAAAACAGACCTTCGCTCCCCTCACGCAGTGGGAGGACAAATATCGTCAGCTGATCCTGCTGGGCAAGCAGCTCCCCACGCTTTCAGACGATCTTAAAGCGCAGGCGAAAGAGATCGCTGGCTGCGAGAACCGCGTCTGGCTCGGGTTTAGCGTATCCGGGGAGAAGCTTCACTTCTTCGGCGACAGCGAAGGCCGTATCGTGCGCGGGCTGCTGGCGGTTCTGTTAACCGCAGTGGAAGGGAAAAGCGCGGCAGAATTGTTAGCACATTCGCCGCTAATGTTCTTCGATGAGCTCGGGCTGCGCGCGCAGCTCAGCGCCTCACGCGGTCAGGGTCTGATCGCGCTCAGCGACGCGGTACTGGACGCAGCACGTCAGGCTCAGGCCTGACGTTCCGCCTTCGCCATCATCTTTTTCAGGGCGTGAGAAACCGCCACAAAGCCAAAGGAAGCGGTTACCATGGTGGCCGCCCCAAACCCTGAGGCGCAATCCATACGTTTGGGTCCTTCCGCCGTACTTTTCATTGCGCAGACCGACCCGTCCGCCTGGGGATAGACCAGCGCTTCGGTCGAGAACACGCAGTCAACGCCCAGCTTGCCTTTGCTGTTCTTCACCACGTTAAAGTCGCTTTTCAGGCGTTCACGCAGCTTTGCCGCCAGCGGATCCTGAATGGTTTTCGCCAGGTCGGCGACCTGGATTTGCGTCGGATCGATTTGCCCGCCCGCGCCGCCCGTCGTGACCAGCGGCACCTTGTAGCGACGGCAGTAGGCGATCAGCGCCGCTTTGGGACGCACGCTGTCGATAGCGTCAATCACATAGCTATAGCCTTTGCTCATGTACTCCGCGACGTTATCTGCCGTGACAAAGTCGTCGATCACCGTCACGCGACATTCCGGGTTAATGAGACGAATGCGTTCCGCCATCACTTCAGACTTCGCCAGGCCGACGTTATCACGAAGGGCATGGATTTGACGGTTGGTATTGGTGACGCAAACGTCATCCATATCAATCAGCGTGATTGCGCCAATACCGGTTCTCGCCAGCGCCTCTGCCGCCCACGACCCCACACCACCAATGCCCACGACGCAGACATGCGCATCCGCAAACAGCTGTAGGGCTTTTTCACCATAGAGACGTGCCGTGCCGCCAAAACGCTGACGCCAGGCATCGCTGATTACCACAGACATAAAACCTCAGATGTAAAAAGGGTGAGGTTCTTCCTCACCCTGAACAAGTAATCCGTATTGCGCTCAGAATACCACAATCAACCGCTGAATACGTTTCCGGTACCCGGTGCGGCCTTCAGCACCCACACGCGTCCGTAGTGGTTATACCAGCCCGCACGGTGGCCAGCATCCGGGCCAATGCCCTGATAAATATCGAAGTGCTGGCCTTTAATCGCCCCGCCCACATCCAGCGCCACCATCAGACGCAGCTCATACTGACCGTTGAATTTACCGTTGTTGTCCAGTAGCGGGACTTCCGCCAGCAGCGTAGTACCCGCAGGAATAATAGAACGATCCGATGCCACCGACGCGCGGCCAATCAGCGGAACGGCACTCGCCCCCTTCACCGGTGCGAAGTTTTGCGGTTTAAAGAAGACGAACGACGGGTTCTGCTCCAGCAGTTCACGCACCTCGGCTTCACTGTGCTTTTCGCCCCACTCGCGGATCGCCTGCATCGACATATCTTCCTTCTTCACTTCACCGCGGTCGATCAGCACCTTACCAATACTGCGATAGGCGTGGCCGTTTTTACCGGAATAGCTGAAGAAGTTAAGCGGCGAACCGTCGCCAAAATCGATGTAGCCACTGCCCTGAACGTCCATGATGAAGTTATCCATCAGGGAGTTGCTGTAAGCCAGAACGTAGTTTTCGCTCAGCGCACCCGCGTAGATCTCTGCACGAGAAGGCAGACGACCGCGTTTTGGCGGCATACGGTAGATAGGATACTGGAACTCACCCTGGCGCGTGTGTCGCGCCTGAATCACGGGCGTGTAATACCCTGTGAACTGGACGTTGCCGTAGTTATCCGCCCCTTCCATCTGCCAGGCGTCAATACCAAACTGGCGCATGTTACGTGTATCACCGCCTGCTTTCAGCCAGTCCTGGACCGCGTTGTACACGCTACTCTGAGTGCCATACAGACGCGGCGACGCATTGCGGATCTGGTAAACCTGCTCGGAGAAATCGCCGGCGTTGATCGGAGCACCGACAGCATCAGGCTGATTAACTAAAGAGAAAGGCTGGGATAACTTCCCGTCTTTATACTGTTGACCGCGATCGGTCGGTTTGGAAGAGCAGGCCGCAAGAATCGCTACCATTGCGCCTGCCATCAGATACTTCGCCCAACGTCCTTTCATTATATCTCGTCTTTAAGTTGCCCATTTCCGCGTGATGAAGATAACAAACCGCCAGGGCTAATGAAATGCGTTCGCATGCCCTTTGGTAAATTTTGCGCACAAAATAGTCCATACAGCGCCATGTCGTTCAATTTGCATACAAAATCATGATTTATGTAAAAAAGGGGTTGCATCACAAACCTATCCGAGTATAGTGCGCATCCACGGACGCGGGGTGGAGCAGCCTGGTAGCTCGTCGGGCTCATAACCCGAAGGTCGTCGGTTCAAATCCGGCCCCCGCAACCAATTAAAATTTGATGAAGTATCTTCTACGACAGTAGAAAGACGGACGCGGGGTGGAGCAGCCTGGTAGCTCGTCGGGCTCATAACCCGAAGGTCGTCGGTTCAAATCCGGCCCCCGCAACCAATCAAATTTGAAGAAGTAAGTTTCTACAAGAGTAGAAAGACGGACGCGGGGTGGAGCAGCCTGGTAGCTCGTCGGGCTCATAACCCGAAGGTCGTCGGTTCAAATCCGGCCCCCGCAACCAATCAAATTTGAAGAAGTAAGTTTCTACAAGAGTAGAAAGACGGACGCGGGGTGGAGCAGCCTGGTAGCTCGTCGGGCTCATAACCCGAAGGTCGTCGGTTCAAATCCGGCCCCCGCAACCAACACTTCTAAAAACAATAAACACCCTGAAGGGTGTTTTTTTGTATCTGTCGTTTGTGAATGTGCCGGGCGTTTTACCCGGCTGAATGCGCTATCCGCGTCGCGCCAGCGTCGCCCCGTCTGAGAAATACGCCCGAATCCCCGCCAGAATCGACTCCGCCACCTCCTGCTGGAATTTTGCCGTCTTGAGCTTACGCTCCTCTTCAACGTTACTGATAAACGCCGTTTCGACCAGTATGGAGGGAATATCCGGCGCTTTAAGCACCGCAAACCCGGCCTGCTCAACGCTGTTTTTATGCAGCTTATTGATGTTACCCAGCTTGCCCAGCACTGCTTTACCAAACTTCAGGCTGTCGTTAATGGTCAGGGACTGCACCATATCGAACATCGTGTGGTCGACGTAGCGGTCACCGCTTTTGCTCACGCCACCGATCAGATCCGAGGCGTTCTGAGTGTCGGCCAGGTAACGCGCCGCGGTACTGGTCGCGCCTTTGGTTGAGAGCGCAAACACTGACGATCCACTCGGCTGACGGCTGGTAAAGGCATCTGCGTGGATCGAGACGAAGAGATCGGCGCGCTGCTTCTGCGCTTTTGCCACGCGAACTTTCAGCGGGATAAAGACATCTTCATTGCGCGTCATGTAGGCGCGCATATTGCCCTCTTTATCAATCAACGCCTTCAGACGACGGGCAATTTGCAGCACCACGTCTTTCTCCCGCGTATGATATTTCCCCACCGCACCGGAGTCTTCGCCGCCGTGGCCAGGATCGAGCATGATCACAATCGGGCGATCGCGCCCCGCTTTGCCCGGCTGCGGACCACTTTGCGCAGGCGGAACCTGACGTTGCAGATCGCCTTTGTTGTAATCTTCCAGCAGGGCCAGAAGCGGATCCTGAATATCCGTTGCATTGGCTGGGTAGAGATCCATCACCAGACGCTCTTTAAACGTCGCCACAGGGGCGAGAGCGAACAGCTGCGGCTTCACGTTCTGTTTAAGCTCAAACACCATACGCACGGTTTGCGGATCAAACTGCCCGACGCGCGCCGATTTAATAAACGGATCGTCACCGCGGATCTGCGCCGCCATCCCCTTCAGCACGGAGTTAAGGTTCACGCCTTCGAGATCCACTACCACACGTTCAGGATTGCTGAGGGCAAATTGCTTATATTTCAGCACACGATTGGATTCGACCGTCACGCGCGTGTACGTGGACGACGGCCAGACGCGCACCGCCACCACCTGACTCGTGGCGGCAAGGCCGACCTGACTGACGCTAAGCAACCACATTGCCCCGGCCCCTTTTAACAAACGGCGGCGGCTTATTGCTGAATTGGATCCCGACATGCTTCTCCCGAGCAAGAAAACGAACTGATATATAAAAGTCCAGATTGACCGAAAACTTTAACGAATGACGCATAAACTGTCATCTATAAAAGGGTAAACAATTCGCTGCTAACGCACGGATTACTTATTCATTTCTGTGGGTCGCAGAAAATTTGCACTTGCACACGCGGCCACAATCGAATAAAAATACAGAAATTACGAATAAACATTCATTAAGGGTTGTGCCATGGTGAAGGAACGTAGAACCGAACTGGTCCAGGGATTCCGCCATTCTGTTCCCTATATCAACGCCCACCGGGGAAAAACATTTGTCATCATGCTTGGTGGCGAAGCCATTGAACATGAAAACTTTTCAAGCATCGTCAATGACATAGGCCTGCTGCACAGTCTCGGGATCCGCCTGGTGGTGGTCTACGGCGCGCGCCCGCAGATCGATGCCAACCTGGCCGCTCACCACCACGAGCCGATTTATCACAAACATACCCGCGTCACAGATGCGAAAACCCTGGAACTGGTGAAACAGGCGGCGGGGCTGCTGCAGCTGGATATTACGGCTCGCCTGTCGATGAGTCTGAACAACACGCCGCTGCAGGGGGCGCATATCAACGTCGTGAGCGGCAACTTTATCATCGCCCAGCCCCTCGGCGTGGACGATGGCGTGGATTACTGCCACAGCGGCCGCATTCGTCGTATTGATGAAGAGGCCATTCACCGTCAGCTGGACAGCGGTGCCATCGTGCTCATGGGCCCGGTGGCGGTATCCGTGACCGGCGAAAGCTTCAACCTCACGTCAGAAGAGATTGCCACCCAGCTGGCTATCAAGCTGAAGGCGGAAAAAATGATTGGGTTTTGCTCCTCACAGGGCGTCGTTAACGATGAAGGGGTGATTGTGCCGGAACTCTTCCCGAATGAAGCCCAGGCGCGCGTGGAAGCGCTGGAGGCCGAAGGAGATTACCACTCCGGCACCGTGCGTTTTCTGCGTGGTGCGGTGAAGGCCTGCCGTAGCGGCGTGCGCCGTAGCCACCTGATCAGCTATCAGGAAGACGGGGCCTTACTGCAGGAGCTGTTCTCCCGGGATGGCATCGGTACCCAGATTGTCATGGAGAGTGCGGAGCAGATACGCCGCGCGACCATCAACGATATCGGCGGTATTCTGGAACTGATCCGCCCGCTGGAGCAGCAGGGTATTCTGGTGCGTCGTTCCCGTGAACAGCTGGAGATGGAGATCGACAAATTCACCATTATTCAGCGCGATAACCTGACCATTGCCTGCGCCGCGCTCTATCCGTTCCCGGAAGAGAAGATCGGTGAAATGGCCTGTGTGGCTGTGCATCCTGACTACCGGAGCTCTTCTCGCGGAGAAATGCTGCTAGAGCGCGTGGCGGCGCAGGCGCGCCAGATGGGATTGAGCAAGCTGTTCGTCCTGACCACGCGCAGCATTCACTGGTTCCAGGAACGCGGGTTCACGCCGGTGGATATCGATTCCCTGCCGGAAACGAAGAAAGAGATGTACAACTATCAGCGCCGTTCAAAAGTGCTGATGGCCGACCTGGGATAATACGCCACTTGCCGGGAAGCGCTGCGCTTACCCGGCCTGCATTTCGTCCCCCATTCAGAGAGACTCAAAGATTGCGCCCAGCCCGCTTCGGCGTTCCGTGCGGGTGGCGATGGCCTGCATCAGCACGCGTTCATCGGTATACAGCGACAGGCGCTGACGCGCACGCGTGATGGCGGTATAGATCAGCTCGCGGGTAACGACAGGTGAAAGCTGCGTCGGCAGGATCAACGCCGCATGGTTAAACTCAGAGCCCTGCGATTTATGCACCGTCATCGCCCACGCAGTTTCATGCTCGGGCAAACGGCTGGGCTGGAAGGACTTCACGCTACCATCCGGCATCTGGAACCAGACGCGCAACCCCTGCCCGCGATCGAGTGCAATGCCGATATCGCCATTAAACAACCCCAGCGCACTGTCGTTGCGGGAAATCATCACCGGGCGCCCTTCATACCAGCGCGAGTGCAGGGTACGGTTGATTTTACGTTTCTGCGCCAGCAGCTGTTCCAGCCTGTCATTCAGGCCGCTGACGCCAAACGGCCCCTCCCTCAACGCGCAGAGCAACTGATATTCGCCAAACGCGGCAATCACCTGCTCCGGCGGACGTTGCTGTTGTACGCCGGTGAGAAAATGTTGATACCCCAGCAGGGCATCATCCAGCATCGCCTGATACTCTTCCCCACTTTGCAGCGATTTTTTCTCAATGTCGGTAAAGGTACCGTCAAACACCGCACAGGTCGTGTGCCGGTCTCCCCGGTTCACCGCCGACGCAAGCTGCCCGATGCCGGAGTCACTGCCGAAACGGTAGCTTTTTTGCAGCAGGCACAAGCTGTCGCGCAGCGCGCCCGCGATCGAGTGCTGTTCCGCCGCAAGGGAACACCCTGTCAGGCGGGCCAACTCCTCCGCGCGTTCCGCGGTATAACCCAGACTGGCATAGGTGCAGATATCACCCAGCACGGCCCCAGCTTCCACAGACGCTAGCTGGTCACGGTCGCCGAGGAAAATGACCCGCGCATGAGGCGGCAAAGCATCGATCAGCCGAGACATCATCGTCAGGTCAATCATCGACGCTTCATCCACCACCAGCACATCCAGGTGTAGCGGGTTACCGGCATGGTAGCGCAGACGCTGGCTACCCGGCTGCGCGCCAAGTAACCGATGCAACGTGCTGGCTTCATTGGGAAAAAGCGCAAGCTGTTCCCCTGTGAGCGGCAATTTTTGCAGGGCACCGCCTAATGACTCCGTCAGACGTGCCGCGGCTTTACCGGTGGGAGCCGCCAGACGAATACGACACTTTTGCTCACCGGATAACTGAATCAGCGCGGCAAGCAGTTTTGCCACCGTCGTTGTTTTCCCGGTGCCCGGGCCGCCCGAAATCACCGAGATCCGCCGCGTTAACGCCACGGCGGCCGCCACTTTCTGCCAGTCAGTCGCGTCGTCAGAGGTAAACAGCGTATCCAGCACTTGCCGGAGCTGCGCTTCATCGCAGGGAAGCGGGGCGTTGGTCTCGCTGAAGAAGCGCGCCACCGTCAGTTCGTTACGCCAGAGTCGGTTCAGATACAAACGCTCGCCGGTCAAAATCAGTGGCGTCCCGGTATCGGTCGCGCTGACGGCAGGCGAGCGGAGTAATATCGCCTGCCAGTCCACTGCCTCACCGAGCAGCGCGAAACACGACTGCAGCGCCGGAGGCATTTTCTCATCCACAGCCAGACGCGACAGCGGAAGGCACACATGCCCCTCGCCTGCGTCCTTACTCAGAATGGCGGCAGCGAGCATAACGGCTGGCTCCTCGCCCGCCACCATCATGGCAAACTGCACGTCCAGGTGGCGCAATAATCGTTGTTCTACCGCCTCCAGCAATAGCGCCTGCATCGTCATGCCACCTCCTCTGTGCGTGCAGCAAACAGGTTATCCATTTTTTCAATCAGCTCCGCATCCGGACGGGTGCTAAAAACGCCCGACTGCGGGTCGTTAGCATCTACACCGCGCAGGAACAGGTAAATAACGCCGCCAAAATGGTCTTCGTAACGGTAATCGGCCATGCGATGGCGCAGGTACCGGTGCAACGCCAGGGTATAGAGCTGATACTGCAGGTCGTAGCGATGCATTTGCATCGCTGAGGCCATCGCCTGTTGGGTATAGGCTTCGCTGTTCTCACCCAGCCAGTTCGATTTGTAATCCAGCAGGTAGTAGCGCCCTTCGTGGCGGAAAACCAGGTCGATGAACCCTTTTAACATCCCCTGAACCTGGCGGAAGTTGAGCGGTGGGCACCCGGCGGATAACGGATCGTACTCACGGATCAATGCGTCAAGCGCGTCGGCCCTGAGCGGGCTGGCAATGGGGAGATAAAACTCCATTTCGACCTGTTTATCTTTGGCGGTCAGCTGGCTGAGGGAAATCCCCTGTGTCGTGAGCGGCGCGTGCAAAACAGCGCGGAGCCAGTCGGTGAGAACCGGCTGCCATTGGGCGTCGTAGCCGCCGCTCTGGAGCATCTTCAGCACCCATTCTTCAGAGACAGGCTGGGTAAAATCCAGCTCTTCAAACAGGCTGTGTAAAAACGTGCCCGGCGAGGCCCCACGCGGGAACTGATGCGGTGTGAGCACCGGTTCAGCGGGCGCGCTTCCTGCGCCTGCGGCATCTACGTCCAGTTTAGGCATTAAATCCTGAGCAACGCTTTGCCCGTGCTGCTGTAAACCGGAGTAACTGGTAACGCGCCAGTCGTCGGCAATCGTGCGGGCAACCTGGCGGGCATGCAGCTCTGACGCTCTCTCTTCCGGCGTCTGCCAGCGGCTGTTGTCGGGCTGAGACGGAATATGCAGGGCAACATGCTCTGAGCAAAGAGATTCGATGCACTGGCGCAGACCGGCAGCATCTTTGGGTTCGCCTCGCTGGATAAGCCTTCCCAGCGCACTCAGATGAAAATCACTCTCGCCGCTCTTATCGCCCCGGCGACGAAACAGCGGCGCAACGCCCAGGCTGCAGTGCCAGACCGAGCGGGTCAGCGCCACATAAAGCAGACGCAGGTCTTCTGCCAGACGCTCGGCTTCGGCCAGCTCAACGCTTGACTCTGCGTTGCTGAGATCGAGTACCGCTTCAAACGACTCGCGATCGTGGTAAAAAGCCTGATCCTGCACGCGGTAATTGGCGATAAAGGGCAGCCAGACCAGCGGATATTCCAGGCCTTTCGATTTGTGAATGGTGACGATTTGCACCAGGTGTTTATCACTCTCAAGGCGCATCTGCTGGCTGGACGAATTACTGTTCGGGTCGGCAATCTGCTGCGCCAGCCAGCGCACCAGGGCATGCTCGCTCTCCAGCTGTGTCCCCGCTTCCTGCAGCAGTTCGCTGATGTGCAGAATATCGGTCAGACGGCGCTCACCGCCCGCGGTTGCGAGCATGTTCTCCGCAATGTGACGCTCTGCCATGAGCTCGCGCACCATCGCCATCACGCCGCGCTTTTGCCATTTTTCGCGGTAGCGAACAAACTCTTCTACCACGGCATCCCACGCGGCTTCGTCATTGTTGAGCACATCAATATCACGCGCATTCAGCCCGAGCATCGCACTCGCCAGTGCACTGCGCAGCGTACTTTCACGCTCTGGCGCCAGCACGGCCTGCAGCAGCCAAAGCATCTCCTGGGCTTCCAGCGTTTCAAAAACGCTGTCGCGGTTTGAAAGATAGACGGACGGAATATTCAGTAGCGTCAGGGCGTCGCGAATAAGCGCGGCCTCCTGGCGGCTTCGTACCAGCACCGTGATATCGGATGCTTTTACCGGCGCGGGTTTATCGCCCTTCCACAGCAGCGCATCTCCCCGCGCGCCTGCGCTGAGCCAGTCCCTAATCTGCGCCGCACAGTACTGGGCCATGGCATTTTGATAGTCGGCGACGCCACAGCCTTCGCCGTCCAGCAGCCAGAAGTGCATGGCGGGCTGCGTCTCACCGTTGAATTCGAAGCGCAACGAATCGTTTTTCGGGGCAAATTTGACCGGCAGAAACGGGATTTCCCGGAACATAAACGCCATATCCATGCGGCTGAACAGCGCGTTAACGCTTTCCACCATGCCGGGAGAGGATCGCCAGTTGGTATCGAGCGTATAGTGCGCATCAACCTCACTGCGGGCTTTCATGTAGGTGAAAATATCCGCACCGCGGAAAGCGTAAATGGCCTGCTTCGGATCGCCGATTAACAGCAGTGCGGTGCCGGGCTGATGGCGCCAGATACGGCGGAAAATACGGTACTGCTGAGGATCGGTATCCTGAAACTCGTCAATCATTGCGACCGGGAAGCGAGTACGAATCGCCTCTGCAAGCGCTTCGCCATTTTCGCTGCACAACGCCGCATCAAGGCGACTCAGCATGTCATCAAAACCCAGCTCGCCCCGCCGGCGCTTTTCGCGCGCCACGGCATCGCGAATTTCCGTCATCGCACGGGTGATCATCAGATCGTTAAGCGTCAGGGGCTCCGCCAGCAGAGTTTCAATTGCCACAAACAGGGGATGTTCAGGCACAATGCCGTCGGCTTTGGTCCGCTCAACCAGGAAACGCTGTGAGAATTTCTCCAGCGCGTCCGGAAGCTGATAACCGCGCGTCTCTTCCTGCGCCCATGCGCTGATCTTCTCGATCCATTTCCCCTGGTTGCCACGGTTGAACTTGCGTCTGTCGATCCCGGAACTCTCGATGATCGCCTCAATCTCGCCGACTGATTCATTCCATTTTTGCTTGATGTCTGCGATTCGCGCGATGATTTTTTCATGACGTGAGGCCAGGGTTTCATCCGCTGGCGGCGGCGATTTGATGATCGGCGCTTCCCCCTGAAGATAACGATCGATGGCGCGCAGCAGTGCCTCTGGCCCTTTCCACAAGGCATGTACCGCTTCGGCGATATCGCGCGGTAACGGGTAGCAGTGGCGACGCCAGAAATCCGCACAGGCCTGATAGCGCAGCACGGATTCATCTTCAATGAGTTGTTGTTCAAACAGCATGCCGGATTCGAACGCATTCAGGCTCAGCATGCGCTGGCAAAACCCGTGAATGGTGAAGACGGACGCTTCGTCCATCTGTCGTTCCGCAAGGAGCAGCCACTGGGCGGCCTGCTGCTTATCAGCAATTTCTTCCAGAAGGCTCGCGTAGAGAGGGTTATCCGTACTCTGGCGCAGGCAGGCGATGCGCAGTTCGTGAATATTGGTACGAATACGGCCGCGCAACTCAGCGGTGGCGGCCTCGGTAAAGGTCACGACCAATAGCTCTTCAACGCTCAAAGGGCGCGGAAAAGCAGCGTTACCGCCAAGCCCTAACAGCAGGCGCAGATAGAGCGCGGCAATGGTAAACGTTTTTCCCGTTCCCGCTGAGGCTTCAATCAATCGTTCACCCTGTAGAGGTAAACGTAAGGGATCAAGGGACTCAGCGGTATCGGTCATTCTTTCTTACTCCAGGGCATTGATTGCTGCAGCGCGCTGACGCTCTTCCAGACTTTCCAGCCTTGTGGGTTCACGTACTCCGTTTTCCCGTTCTGGCTACCGGAAACCTGAGACAGAATGGTGATGCCCTGCGGCTTAATCACGGCCTGATGGAAGAAGTCCGCAACCTTCTGCGGCGTCAGCTGTTTTATCTCGGCCACTACTTTATCACGCGAATCAAATTTCATATTACCGCGATCAAAATCTTTGCTCAGCTGCGATGCCTCTTCGCCCAGCGTCTGCGGCGGCTGCATCACCTGCGCAATGACGGCCTGCTGGATCTGGGAAAATTCTTCCGGCTTCATGGCCCGCAGCTTTGCTTCCACCTGCGGGAAGAACGCCTGATAGCGCTGCCAGAGATAGGCCGGTTGTTTATCGCTGCTTTGCAGCAGGAAGCCCAGCCCCCACTGACGGCCAACGTTCATCGAGAAAGCAAATACCGCGTAGCCAAGCTGCTCTTCCGTACGCAGTTGGTTATAGAACCACGGCTGAATAATCTGCCCCAGCACCGCGCTCTGTGCGGACCCGGAGAATTCGTCATAGCCCGTGGGCACAAACACTGCAGCCAGCGCGGAATCGGTACTGCTACCCGCTTTTTCAAAAATCACATTCTGTTTTTTCTCAACCAGCACGTCCTGGTTACGGCACCACTCGTCGCCTTTCGAACCCAGCTGAGTGCGGACATTCTCTGCCAGCGTTTTAGCCTGTTCCTCACTCATGTTACCGACGATAAGGAACTCAGGACGCGTGTTAGTTTTCAGCGCATCACGGTAAGCCAGCACCTCTTTTAATGAGATAGATGGCAGCAATGCCCGGCGTTCTTCACGCTGGAAATACGGGATTTGCGACAGCATTTGCGCTGGCATCAGCGCCTGATCGTAGGCTTTGCCCTTTTCCGCAGAATCCATCATCTGCGCATACCAGGACTTGGCCTGCTCAAGCTGCTCTTCCGTCGGTGTATAGCTAAAATAGCCCTCCAGCAGTGCCTGGAACAGCTGAGGCAAACGCTGGGTATAGCCATTTGCATTCAGCATCAACCCATTGTTGGCATTGGTGGAGAAGCTGATCCCGCCAACGGCTGCCTGGTTGCTAAGCTGATCGAGCGCGATACCCGCGAGATAGTCATTAAGCGCGAACATCACCTGATTTTTGGCACTATTCATCGCTTTCGGATTACGCAGCACCACGCTGACATCCACCTTTGGCTCGCTCGCGAAATAACGGCTTGGGGTATACACCACGCGCAGCGTCGGCTCATCGACAATGAGCTGGGGGTGCGGATAATCCTTAGTGGTTTTGATAAGCGTAAAATCATCCGGAATGTAAGGGTTCAGTTCCGGCAACGTCAACGCAATCTCTCCAGCCTTCTTTTGCCAGGCAGCGAAGGTCTGGTCGCCGATCTTGTCTACCTGATAAGGTGCATCGACAAAGTAGGCCGTTTTGTTATGCGGTTCGTTCGGGCTGATGTACCAGATACGGGCATTTTGCGGGGTCATCATCGCCAGGCGCGCTTTTAACGCCGCCGCATCATAGCGATCGGCAATATTGACCGCATCGAGAGTGTGTTCCACCGGCACGCGGATCATGGTATCCGCCAGCCACTCCACATAATCCATGTCGCGGGTGATGGACGGGTAACGGAAATCGAGATCCAGCACATGAGCGAGTTCATCAAAATAGCGCTTATCGACGCCTTTCTCACGCAGCAAAGAGAGGTAGCTGAAGATAGCGGCAACCACTTCATCACGGTTGGCCTGCCCTTTGTCGGTCAGGGTGGCGGAAATTGCCAGCACGCCGCTGTTGCCGTTTACAACAGGATCCGAATCGGCGCGAATCCCTTCCACCAGCCCCTGTTTTTGCAGCCAGTCGGATAATGTTCCCGGACTGCGGTTACCAATCAGGTAGGTCACCAGCTCGTCGGTTTTGCTGCGAAACTGTGCGGTGTTGTTATCAATGCGGAACTCAACGCGCAGCACCTTGCGGGGCATGGCAGGAACGTAGTGGATGACGATCCCTTTTTGCGCGTCCGTGACAACCGGCACGTCAATCTTGGGCAGGTCGATATTTTTATTTGGCACCCGGCCAAACGTTTTTGCCGCCAAACCAGCCAGTTCAGGCAGCGGTTTGTTGCTGTAAATAACCGCCTTCATCAGGTTGGCTGAGTAGTATTTGTCGCGAAACGCATGCAGAGCATCAATGACCGGGCTGCCGGGTTTATCGCTGAGCGTCTCCAGATTGCCGCCCGAGAAGCGTGCACCTGGGTGCGCCGGGTTGATCGTCTCAGCGCTGACCTGCGCCATACGCATACCGTCTCGGGTACGGGCCATCGTCAGTTCGGCATTCACCGCATTGCGTTCACGATCGGCGTACTTTTTATCCAGCAGCGGCGCGGCGATAGCATCCGCAAGACGATCAACCGCCCCGTCCAGCGCGTCATTTTCGACTTCGAGATAAAAGGCCGTGCGGTAAGGTGCCGTGCTGGCATTGTGGCTGCCGCCATGCATTTTTAGAAATTCGGACAGGCTATCCGGCTGCGGATACTTCTTTGACCCCATTAACGTCATGTGTTCGAGGTAATGCGCCAGCCCCGGATGAGCCTCAGGATCTTCCAGCGATCCAATCGGCACGACCAATGCCGAGAGGGATTTCACCGCCTGCGGATCGGAAACCAGCAGCACGGTCATGCCGTTATCAAGCCGGATCGCCTGATACTGCCGGGTGTCTTTTTCGCTCTTACGGATAGTGTCCTGAACGGGTTGCCAACCGGAGTCTGCCTGAGTGAAGGGAGCCCAAAGGGCGATAAACAAAACAAACGCTTTGAACACGGTGCTGCCTGGCATTACGACCTCTTTATCACGGCTATCCCCGTCATACTTCAAGTTGCATGTGCGTTGGCTGCGTGCGTTCCCCCCCAGTCACTTACTTATGTAAGCTCCAGGGGATTCACACCCTTGCCGCCTTCCTGCAACTCGAATTATTTAGGGTAAACATCATTAACACACTGCGTGCTGGACACGCCAACATCTCTTTATTGGGGGTACATCAGTCCGTGATAAGAAGTGCATCATAAATGAACACCCCATGCTGCGCAATTTTTATACAGCACTCAGGACTGATTAAATTTAAACAACGGTAACAGGTAGCGCTTTGCCTCTTCCGTGATAGCCTCAAAGTACTCTGGTTCGAGCGTGCGCCATAGGCGCTGGTACCAGACATCTTCCCCCTCGCCGCGCACCATCATGTTCCCTTCATAGGCCTGTATAAATTTACTGCGCGCTTTCTGCAGAGAAGCCTCATCCGTTAACATCGCATCATTCTGTGCGTCGTAACAGGCTTTTATCCACGCACCACCACTTTCAGGCAATAACAGCAGAGGTTTGTTCATTCCCTGGAGATAGCCTTCAATGTACAAAGAGAGGTAGCGAAACGCCTGCTCTGCCTCCATTGGCGGAAAGCGCCACTCGCCCTCTTTGCGCACGAAAATCCGGCTTTCGCCTATATGGCCCAACGCACTGTAGACAAGATGTTCCAGCCAGAGTTGCAATCCCTGTGAAACGCTGAGCAGTGAAGGCCGCCAGCGCAGCAGCCCATCAGGCTGAACCTGAGTGAGCCAGCCGGTGAGCTGGATGCCATTGCAGCTGAGATCGATTTCAAAACTTTGTCCGGGCTGACGCTGCTCCCTTACGCGCTCCGCCAGAGCGTTCATCTCCTGGCATTGCGCCTCCCAGACGATCTCCCCAAACGCGCCATAAGGCAGTTGCCCTGCCGCACGATAGCGGCGATAAAGCTTGTCGGCATCTTCCTCGTCAACCAGTGCATTCAGCAGTTGCAGATTTAACTGATAGCGCTCCAGCCCTTCCAGCGTAAAAGGTTCTGCATCCGGAATTTCGCTCTCTTCAGAACGGAAGTTGACCTGCAATCGTTGCTGGAAGAAGGCGCGAACAGGATGCGCCCAAAAGCGTTGAAGCTGTTCAAAAGTCAGGGTGTTAATGGGCAGCGGGTCAAGTGTCTGAATGAAATCCGTATGTGCTCTCCCCTCCTTTTTCGCCGCCGGTAGCCACTCGCGGGCATAGCTCTGCTGTTCGCTAACAACGTAGTTCATCGGGTCAAACGGCATACGGCTGTGGACACAGGTGATATGCGCTTTGACCCGCTGTTCGCTTTCATCACAGTTAAGGGCTTCATCACCCGCCAGATAGTGGCTCTGGCCGATATAATCCACTAACTCCTGCACCAGAACGGAGGGGAAGCGCTCGCTGTTATCCTGAATGGAGCGGCCGATATAGCTGATATAGAGCTTACTCTGGGCAGAGATGAGCGCTTCGAGGAAAAGATAGCGGTCATCATCACGACGACTACGGTCACCCCGCTTTGGATTTGCGCTCATTAAATCGAACCCCAGCGGCGCCAGGGCGCGAGGATAAACGCCGTCATTCATGCCGAGCAAACAGACCACCTTAAAGGGGATTGAACGCATTGGCATCAGCGTGCAGATATTGATTGGGCCCGCCAGGAAACGCTGACTGATTCGCTCCTGGTCAAGACGCTGCGTCAATTCGTCCCTCAGCAGCGACAATGGAATCGCCGCGTGATAGTGGGAATTCACGCCCTCGTCGACGATAGCCTGCCACTGCGTTTCAATGAGCGCCATCGCCGCTTCGGTGTCACTGTCTGGCAGGAAGAAATCATTGAGCAACGCCCTGCAAACCGGAAGCCACTCTTCAAGCGGACGCGGCTGCATTAACTCACGACGCCAGCGGTTAAGCTGCATCAGCAGAGACGCTAAATGCCCCACCAGTTCAGCAATCAAACCGCTGGACTCATCGTATGGCAGCACCTCATTCCACTCGCCCTGGCTGCTTTCCATGGCGTAGCCCAGCAGCATACGCGTCAGGCCAAACCGCCAGGTATGTTGCCCGGTCGGAGGAAGCTCGAACTCCTGGACGTTGTCGTCATCAATCCCCCAGCGCACGCCAGATTCATTCACCCACTGGCGAAGGTAGCGCAGCCCTTCCTCATTGATGTTGAAGCGTGCGGCCAGCACGGGAACATCCAGTAACGCCAGGACATCTTCCGAGATGAAGCGGCTATCCGGCAGTGAAAGCAGGGTAACAAAGGCCTGCAAGGCGGGATGCGACTGACGAGCGCGACGGTCAGAGATAGCGTAAGGCAAGTATCGCTCCCCTGTCGCACTGCCGAAAACAGCCTGAATAAAGGGGCTGTAGCTATCGATGTCTGCCACCATCACCACGATGTCACGCGGCGTGAGTTCGGGATCGTCCTGCAGCATCGCCAGCAACTGGTCGTGAAGCACTTCGACCTCACGCTGCGGGCTATGGCACACATGGATCGTGATACTACGATCGTCAGCGTCCAGCTGACGCTTGCTGTCGCTGCGTTCAAACTCTTTCGCCGTCACGCCCATAACGGCACGGTTTTCCAGATCAAGAATATCGAGCTGAATGTTATGCAGCAGGTTATCCGGGGCGATCTCGACAAAAGCATCCACATCGCCTTCACCCGATGAAGTGATATCAGAGAGCATGTGAATGTAATCACGTCCCAGCTTCCCCCATGAGGCAAGCAGCGGATTGGGCAGGTTCTGAATACCGTCTTCATCGAAAAGCTGCGCGGCGGTGGAGCCGTCTTTAAACAAAGGGACGGATCGCTCTTCAAAAAGGCGCTTTCTTTGGCGGGTTACCAGTCGTGAAAGCCAGCGTTCATCGAGGATATCCCCCCAATAGTGCCGGCAGGGGTTGGTAAACAAAATATGAATATCAATATGTTTACCCAGCGCATTCAGCGCCTTCAGATAGACAGGGGGTAATGCGGATATCCCACAGATAAAGACGCGTGACGGCAGACGGGCCGGGCGCTCCGACGCATTTTCGAGTATCGAGATAAACCGATCGTACAAATTGGCACGGTGCCACTTAGGCTGGCCCAGTTTCTCCGTATGCTCAACCAGCGCTTTCCACAGCGGCGCCTGCCAGATTTGCGCCTCCGGTAGCCCTTCAACCCGCTCACCCGCTTCCCAGCGAATTAACCAGTCAGCACGGTAAACCAGATATTGGTCGTAGAGATCGGCGGTACGGGACGCCAGCTGGAACAGCTTGCGCTTATCGGTATCGTCATTGAGATAGTGGCGCAGCATGGCGAATTCATCGTGCTGCAGCATTTCCGGCAGCAGCGCCATCAGCTTCCAGCTCATGCTCTGCTTGTTGAAGGCGCTCTGCTCGGGAATGTCTGGCAATACGCGAACAAACATTTCCCAGATAAAGCTCGCCGGCAGCGGAAAATCAATGTTCGCGGCAATGCCAAATTTACGGGAAAGCGACATTTGCAGCCACTGCGCCATACCGGTGCTTTGCACCAGCACCATTTCAGGCTCAAAAGGGTCGTCCAGCCGCTCGCGCTCAACGATAAATTCCATCAGCGCTTCCAGCACATCCAGACGATTTGAGTGGTAGACCCTTAACATAGACGCTCCCGACTACTGGCTAACAGGGCAATGCAGACGCGTTATCTCACCGCGCCGCCCCAGAGGCGAAAAAAGTGTAACCGTGATGCTGACACATCCTGAGTGCGTTGTCTGCACCCGACTCACCTGCCAGCCTGCGGGCAGCGCAGTCGTTGAGAGCTGAGCCTGGTTCCAGGCATAATGCCAGAGCTGGCGGTACTGGTTAAACAGGGTAAACCGCGCCGCCAGTGCCCTGTGATAACCGGCCAGTGCGGTTACGATCATCACCAGCAGCATCATCGCCAGCAGAACCTCAACCATGCTAAATCCTTTCTCTTTGTTTACGGTAGCTGGCATAACGCGCGCTCCTTAAGGGGACAAAAATCACTCCAGCCGTGGGGTGAAAAGTGAATTTTACCGTCGATTATCTCTCCTGAGCGCCAGAGCAGCAGGTCATTGCCTCCGGCAATCAGCAGCACACTCGTCTCACTCAGCCGCCGTAAACACACTCGCCACGCTGATGCCTGTTTGCACTGCGCCAGAGGCTCCGATGACCAACGCTGAACGCGTCCCCACTCAAGCGCAGATTGCACCGCGGCCTGCTGCTGAAATGAACGGCTTTCTCCGCCAACGAGCGCACTAAACGTAGTGAGTTGCTGGTTGAGACCGGTGAGGATCAGGGTACCAAGCACCAGTAAAAGCAGAACCAGCGCAAGGGAAGACATTCCACGTTGACGGTTCACAAGTTGTACCCCGTGACCGTATACACCGCCTGATAAGGCTTCCCCTGCTCGCCCTTGCGGATAGCGGCCAGTTCGATAGTGAACTCAGGCGCAAACCTGGCGTGTTCAACTTTTCTCACCATAAAGTGCGTGATCACCAGCCTGTCCGGATCCGTGAGCTTTTCCCATCCTTTGCCTTCACACGAGGTTGCACCACGCAGGGTTTCCAGTGCACCCGACTCCAGACGAAAACCGGTGCTGTCGTTTTCTGATGCACTGTTATCCCAGCTGCCGTTACTGTTGGCATCCCATCGCACAATGACACAGCTACCTTGCCTGCCCGTTAACAACCCTTGTCCCTGGCAGTTACCCGCACAGTAGCCTGCCCGCTGGAGCTGTTTGCCGAGGGAAAACAGTCTCTGCCAGACCTCCTCTTCCTGTTCTCGCTGGCCGGATTGCAGTAACACCGCTCGCTGCAAACCGGGTAAAAAGCGCGATGCGCCGATCAATAACAGGCTGCTGATGGCCGTAGCAATCAGAACTTCAGTAAGGGAAAATCCCTGCTGACGCTTCAACATTGCCCCCCCTGCGAGACCTGACACATCCTGATGCGCCCTCCATCTGAGACAATAATCAGCCATTCTCCTGCACGGCTTTGCACTCTTATCCGACCTGCCCATGCCGTATCCCTCAATCCATAGAACCCGAGTGACGGCGTTACCTCGCTGACCGCGACTTCTGGCCAGAGTGGAATCAGTGCAAAGGGGCTGCCCTGCTCACAGCCTTTTACGGCAGAACTCACCAGGCATGCCCTTTCCCCCACCTGCTGCAAGGTAATGCGGTGCTCGCGGTTGTACCGGTTAGCATGGTTGCGCAGAAACACCAGGTAGTCGCGCACCTGGCTGGCGGTTTGCCACAGCCGCTGCTGCCCCTGCCAACTGCTCCAGCCGTACAGGCCTGAGGCACTGAGAATGACGACCAGCGACACAGCCACCAGCGTTTCGATAAGCGTAAAACCGTTCTCTTTTTTCATACGGGGAGTGTGGCGATGCGCCGATAAAGTGGCGAGCAGCGAATTAACGTTTTACGAGGCGTTATCCAGGGGATTAAGCGAGTTGCAGCGCGTTGCACGCTTTCTGGATAACGCCTCGGGAAACGGGATAAAGACGAAAAAAAACCGGCGCTAAATAGCACCGGTTGTGTCACGCTTTACCGCATCAGATAGCGACGGGCGCTTTGATGCCAGGGTGCGGGTCGTAGCCCTCAATCTCAAAATCATCGAAGCGGTAGTCAAAGATTGACGCCGGTTTGCGCTTGATGATGAGCTTCGGCAGCGCGCGCGGTTCGCGGGTCAGCTGGAGATGGGTCTGCTCCATATGGTTGCTGTAGAGATGGGTGTCCCCACCGGTCCAGACAAAATCCCCCACTTCCAGGTCACACTGCTGCGCCATCATATGGACTAACAGCGCATAGCTGGCAATGTTAAACGGCAGGCCGAGGAACACGTCACAGGAACGCTGGTAGAGCTGGCAGGAGAGCTTTCCGTCAGCGACGTAGAACTGGAAGAACGCGTGGCACGGAGCCAGCGCCATTTTGTCCAGCTCGCCCACGTTCCAGGCGGAAACAATGATTCGGCGCGAGTCCGGATCGTTTTTAAGCTGGTTCATCACGGTGGTGATCTGGTCAATATGGCGGCCATCAGGCGTTGGCCATGCGCGCCACTGCTTGCCGTAAACCGGGCCCAGGTTGCCGTTTTCATCTGCCCATTCGTCCCAGATGGAGACGTTGTTTTCGTGCAGATATGCAACGTTGGTATCGCCTTGCAGGAACCAGAGCAGTTCATGAATGATCGAGCGCAGATGGCAGCGCTTGGTCGTCACCAGAGGGAAGCCTTCCTGTAAATTGAAGCGCATCTGGTGGCCAAAAATGGAGAGCGTACCGGTGCCGGTACGGTCGTTTTTCGGCGTGCCCTCATCGAGCACTTTTTTCATCAATTCAAGATACTGTTTCATGGTTCCTCAGGAAAGTTGTTGCTGTGGACGACGACGATACGCCCAAATCATCATAATGGCACCCGCGACAATCATCGGAATGGAGAGGATCTGTCCCATGCTGATGTACTGTACCCATTCACCGGTGAACTGTGCATCCGGCTGGCGGAAGAATTCAACAATGATGCGGAACGCGCCGTAGCCAATCAGGAACAGGCCGGAGACAGACCCCATCGGGCGCGGTTTGCGAATAAACAGGTTCAGGATGATGAACAGCACGACGCCTTCCAGCGCCAGCTCATAAAGCTGGGACATATGACGCGGCAGCACGCCGTAGGTATCGAAAATGGATTGCCACTCTGGATGCGACGGCAGCAACGCCATGTCTTCTGCACGCGAGCCGGGGAACAGCATGGTGAAAGAGACGCTCGGGTCAACACGCCCCCACAGCTCACCGTTGATAAAGTTGCCCAGACGGCCAGCCCCCAGCCCAAATGGGATCAGTGGTGCGATAAAATCTGATACCTGGAAGAAGTTGCGTTTGGTGCGTTTGGCAAAAATCACCATCACCAGGATCACCCCAATCAGGCCGCCGTGGAAGGACATGCCGCCGTCCCAGACGCGGAACAGGTAGAGGGGATCGTTCAGGAATACCGGGAGGTTATAGAACAGCACATACCCAATACGGCCACCGAGGAACACGCCGAGGAAGCCCGCGTACAGCAGATTTTCCACTTCGTTTTTGGTCCAGCCGCTGCCAGGACGGCTGGCGCGACGACCAGCAAGCCACATGGCAAAAATGAAGCCCACCAGGTACATCAAACCGTACCAGTGAAGCGAAACAGGTCCTAATGAGAAAATGACCGGATCAAATTCCGGAAAATGCAGATAACCACTGTTCATCTGTCACCACAAGATGTTGTTATTCCGCTGAAAGTGGACAGCGGTAGAAATGCGATTCTGCCTTAAGCAGAGGCTCCAAAGTTGCGAATCATAGCATAAGGCGGGCGTGGAGGATGCGCCAGAGATGTAAAAGATGTGTATAGGGTTTTATCCGCACTGGTGCCCTCTCACCACAGGGAGAGGGAGTAAGAGGATTAGCGGCCGCCGCGAATCAGGCCACCCATACCGCGTCGTTCCATAAACGCCGCCACCTGGTGCCGTACCTCCGCGGACAGCTGCGCTTCAAGACTGCGCTCAGCCAGCTCGCGAGCATCATTGATGTCGATATGTCGCAACAAATACTTCACGCGTGCGACGGCACGGCCGTTCATCGACAGGTGGCGATACCCCAGACCAATCAGGATCGCGACGCACATTGAATCCCCGGCCATTTCGCCGCACAGGCGTAAATCAATGCCGTACTGCTCCGCCTCACGGGCAATCATCGCTAACGCGCGAATGATCGCCGGATGCAGACTGTCGTAGATACTGGCGACGCGGGTGTTGTTACGATCTACGGCCAGAATATATTGCGTCAGGTCGTTCGTACCGACAGAGATAAAATCAACGCGGTTAGCCAGCTGCGGCAACATAAAGACCATCGACGGCACTTCGAGCATGACACCGATCCGTGGTTTAGGGATCGCATAGCCAATCATCTCTTCCACTTCCCGGCCAGCACGTTCAATCAGGCGCCGCGCTTCGTCGATCTCATCAATACTGGTCACCATCGGCAGTAAGATGCTGAGATTCCCCGTCGCCGCGTTGGCGCGCAGCATGGCGCGCACCTGGATCAGAAAGATCTCCGGCTGATCGAGCGTAATACGGATCCCGCGCCAGCCCAGGCATGGGTTCTCTTCGCTGATCGGCATATACGGCAGCTGTTTATCCGCCCCGACGTCCAGGGTACGCAGGGTGACGGGCTTGTCGTTAAACATCTGCAACATGCCCTGATACTGCGCCACCTGCTCCTCTTCGGAGGGGAAACCACTTTGCAGCATAAACGGGATTTCAGTGCGGTATAAACCGATGCCGTCGATGCGGCTGCCAAGCTTCTCCTCGTGTTCCGGGCTTAAGCCCGCGTTGAGCATGACTTTGATCCGCTCTCCGCTTTTGAGTTGCGCAGGCAGGTTAACGTCATCTTCCGCCAGCTTGCTTAATTCATTCTCTTCGCTGATGAGACGCTGATATTCCTGAAGCAGAACCGGCTCAGGATCGACCAGCAGTTCACCGCGGTAACCATCAACCACCAGCGTGCGTCGGTGCAGTACCGACGGCTGGATATCCGCCCCCATAACGGTAGGAATACCCAGCGCACGTACCATAATGGCGGCATGTGAGTTGGCGGCACCATCGCGCACCACGACGCCGGCCAGCCGGTCCTGAGGCAGTTCAGCCAGCGTGGTTGCCGAGAGTTCATCGGCAACCAGGACAAACCGTTTTGGCCAGGCATTTGGCCCTTGAATGGTGTCATCCAGATGGAACAGCAGACGTTGGCCCAGCGCGCGTAAATCTCCGGCGCGCTCCTTCAGATAACCGTCAGTTAATACTGCAAACTGTTCAGCAAACTTTTCGATAACCTTTTTAACGGCCCATTCTGCTACCGAACCTTTATCCACCTCGGCAAAAAGCTCACGACGCAAACGCGCGTCTGAGAGCAGGTGCGAATAGAGGTCAAAGATAGCCGCCGTCTCTTTTTGCGCACCCGCCGCAAAGCGTTTGCTGTAGCGACGAAATTCATTCGCCGCCTCTTCCAGGGCGGCGGTAAGACGCTCGCGCTCCAGCGCTTCATCAAGCGTGGAGGCTTCGTACACCTGCTCCATTAACGGCAGCGTGGCGTCCATCCAGCCTTCAGCAATCGCCACGCCTGGCGAGGCCGGAAGAGCACGGATACGCGTATGACGATACTGACCAAAAAGCGCAGCAAGCTGAGACTGTGAGAGGATCGCCGCCATCTGTGTGGCAAGCGTAACGAGGAATGACTCTTCGCTTTCATCGTACTGACGCAGCTCACGCTGCTGGACGACCAGAACGCCGAGCAGCTGACGACGCTGGATAATTGGCACACCAAGGAAAGCGCGGAAGCGCTCTTCTTTTACGGAAGGAATGTATTTAAAACTGGGGTGTTTTTGCGCATCGGCAAGGTTGATGGGTTCCGCCAGCCGTCCAACCAGACCGACAATCCCTTCATCGAATGCGAGCGTTACGGTTCGTCCCCGTGGTTTTTTCAAACCACGGGTCGCCATCAGGTAATAGCAGCGCCGATCGTGGTCGGCCAGATACACCGAACAGACCTCGGTCTCCATCGCAAGACAGATGTCAGTAACCAGAATATTCAACGCCTCGTTCAGACGCGGAGCACTGGCCACCTTCTCGACTATTTCTCGCAAGCGGGTGAGCATGATTTGCGTAGCTTAACCTCTTTTACGTCGCCAGGCAGGTGCGCTTTGCGGCTTAGGCGGGATCTCCTGAAGCTGCATAACCACACTTGCAAACTCTTTCATCACCCTACGGTAAACATCGCGTTTAAATGACACGACCTGACGAACAGGATACCAATAGCTTACCCAGCGCCAGCCATCGAACTCCGGCGTACTGCTGGTTTGCATATTGATGTCTGAATCGTTGCCCACCAACTGCAGAAGAAACCACTTCTGTTTCTGGCCGATACAAACCGGCTTTGTGTCCCAACGCACCAAACGTTTCGGTAACTTGTAACGCAACCAGTTGCGGGTCGACGCCAGGATGCGAACATCTTTACGGCTTAAACCGACCTCTTCAAAAAGCTCCCGGTACATCGCTTGTTCTGGGGACTCTCCCGGATTGATCCCACCTTGCGGGAACTGCCAGGAGTGCTGACCATATCGCCTTGCCCACATGACCTGGCCCTGACGATTACAAATTACTATTCCTACGTTCGGGCGGTAGCCATCGTCATCAATCACCGGACTACCCCAATCTAAACCTTATATATGAATGATTGTTTCACACTACAGGGAGGCGGTAAACCACTCTCTTACAGGCCTGCAACCTAATAACATTTGAATAACTCACAAATAAGGGCAGAGTTATAAACAGAAGTGCAGTTGCGAAGGGAATTTTATTCACCTTTTCTGTGGATATAGTTGTGAAGAAGTGTCTGATTACCCATGAACAACCTGAATCACCGTCAGGCTCCCTCTTTTAATGAAATTATATAAAATTATTATTTTCATATAGTTAAGCATGAAACCATCAACAAAAAAGAGAATAGCGTGACGATCATCACACCAGGGATCATCGTGCTGATGAAAGATCGAACAGCGTCGGTTTTATCCACAGATTGTGCCAATAAGTTAAACACAATTTGTCTGAAATTTGGATTTTCGTCGCACGTCAAGGCTGTAAATTGAAACAGTAGTCAGGGTTATGCCCAGTTATCCCACTTTTCTGTGGATAACATGGTGTAAGATCCTGTTTATTGTCAGTGACCAGATTTGAACAACCCATTTTACGTTTCAGATCTGGTGCTAAATTTTCGATAAAAAAACCTATAAATCATAGACATGGAATATTGGTACAGAAAAAGTTAAACTCTATCCACAAGGGACAATTTCTTCGTTTATTTTTTAATCAAAAGGTTACCTTCATGCATCCGCTTACCCCCTTGCTCACACCGCCGTCAAGCGAGCGTCAGTTGCTGCAGCAGGCTCAGCGTCTGGCGGGTTTCTCGCTGGGCGAACTGGCGGCGATGGCAGGGCTTCCGATCCCGAAGGATCTGAAACGAGATAAAGGCTGGATCGGCATGCTGCTGGAACTGTGGCTGGGTGCCAGCGCCGGGAGCAAACCAGAGCAAGATTTTGCTGCCCTTGGCGTAGAGTTAAAAACCATTCCCATCGACAGCCAGGGCAAGCCTCTGGAGACGACGTTTGTCTGCGTTGCGCCTTTGACCGGTAACACCGGCGTGACGTGGGAGACCAGCCACGTGCGCCATAAGCTGAAGCGCGTGCTGTGGGTTCCGGTTGAAGGTGAACGTCAGATCCCACTGGCTGAGCGTCGCGTTGGCGCGCCGCTGCTCTGGAGCCCGGATGAAGAGGAAGAGCATCAGCTGCGTCTGGACTGGGAAGAGCTGATGGACATGATCGTGCTCGGGCAGGTGGAGCGCATCACCGCCCGACACGGAGAAGTGTTACAGCTGCGCCCAAAGGCGGCTAACAGCAAAGCGCTGACCGAGGCGATCGGCGCAATGGGCGAGCCGATACTGACGTTGCCGCGCGGTTTTTATCTCAAAAAGAATTTCACCGGCGCACTGCTTGCTCGTCATTTCTTACTAAAAACATAGTTTTTTACTTATTTTGCGAGCTAACAAACATAATCGCCTGGTTTTTAAGATTTTACTGCTTTTCCCTGTTTTCATAACGGGTTAATACTACACTATGATTTGATACGAGCCAGATGAGGACGATAATGATGAAAAAATGGGCGGTGTTAATTTCAGCAGTCGGGTTGGCGTTTGCTGTATCGGGCTGTAGCAGCGATTACGTTATGGCGACAAAAGATGGCCGGATGATCCTGACCGACGGCAAACCCGAAGTCGACGACGATACCGGTCTGGTCAGCTACCACGACCAGGCAGGCAATAAAATGCAGATCAATCGCGACGAAGTTTCGCAAATTATTGAGCGATAACAGTCAGAGGTCAGTAGCGTACTGGCCTTTTTGATTTTTTTCTTCCCCTTTTGCTTCCCCTCTGCCATGTTTATATTCCTTTGTCGGGAGGTTCCTGACGCGGTCTACATGTCTATTGAAGGAAGCCGGCTATGCATTATCACCGTATCCCCTACAGCGCTCTGGAGATAAGTCAACTGGGGTTGGGCACGATGACATTTGGTGAACAAAACAGCGAAGCCGATGCCCATGCACAACTCGATTATGCCGTCAGCCAGGGCATTAACCTGATTGATGTCGCAGAGATGTACCCTGTGCCGCCACGCCCTGAAACCCAGGGACTTACCGAAACCTACGTCGGTAACTGGCTGGCAAAACGCGGCAACCGTGAAAAGCTGGTTATCGCCTCGAAAGTCAGCGGCCCCTCGCGCAATAACGATGCCGGGATCCGCCCAAACCAAATCCTCGATCGCAAAAATATCCGCGCCGCGCTGGATGCCAGCCTGAAGCGCCTGCAAACCGACTATCTTGATCTGTACCAGGTCCACTGGCCACAGCGTCCAACCAACTGTTTCGGTAAGCTTGGCTACAGCTGGAATGAGAGCGCTCCCGCCGTTACGCTGCTGGAAACGCTGGAAGCGCTGACCGAATGCCAGCGCGCGGGGAAAATCCGCTACATTGGCGTGTCTAACGAAACGGCCTTTGGCGTGATGCGCTATCTGCACCTGGCGGATAAACACGATCTGCCGCGCATCGTCACCATTCAAAACCCCTACAGCCTGCTTAACCGCAGCTACGAAGTTGGCCTGGCGGAAGTGACACAATATGAAGAGGTGGAACTGCTCGCCTATTCCTGCCTCGGTTTTGGCACGCTGACGGGGAAATACCTGAACGGCGCAAAACCGGCCGGGGCGCGTAATACCCTCTTTAGCCGCTTTACCCGCTACAGCGGCGAGCAGACACAGAAAGCCGTTGCGGCCTATGTGGATATCGCAAAGCGTCACGGTCTTGACCCCGCACAGATGGCGCTGGCCTTCGTGCGCCGTCAGCCGTTTGTGGCCAGTACTCTGCTGGGGGCAACCACACTGGAACAGCTGAAAACCAATATTGAGAGTTTCCATCTGGACCTGAGTGAAGAGGTATTAGCGGAGATTGAAGCGGTGCATCAGGTTTATACGTATCCTGCACCGTAATAAATGCAAAACGGCAACGCACGTTGCCGTTTTTAGTGTTCGCACCCTCTCCCGTCGGAGAGGGCCGGGGTGAGGGCATCAGACCGCATAAATCAACGGCGACGCTGCCAAAGCCACAATGCGGCAATCGCCAGCGCAAACAGCGCACCAAACCCGACGCCAATTCCCACCACTGGCACACCGACTTTCACCGCCAGCGAGTAGAGCCCCAGCATTAACAGCATCGCCAGGTTTTCACCCAGATTTTGCACCGCAATGGCATTCCCCGCCCCAACAGTCTGCTTGCCGCGCTCCTGCAGTAACGCGTTGAGCGGTACCACGAAGAAACCACCCAGAATACCAATCAGGATCAGCAGAGCATAAGCAGGCAATAACGCATGCTGTAGCGAGAAAAGGAGCACCACGACGCCAATCAGGATCCCCGCAGGCATGCAGCGTGCCACCGTTTCGAGCGTCACCAGCTTCGCCGCCGCGCCCGCACCAACAACAATGCCAATCGCCACCATCGCGTTAAGATAGGTCGGCGTCGCATTGTCGGTAATGCCCAGCGCCACCGGCACCCACAGCACCAGCAGGAAGCGCAGCGTGACGCCTGCGCCCCAGAACATACTAGTGCCCATCAGAGAGAAACGTGTTTCACCGTTACGCCAGAGCACGCGGCAGGCATTAAAGAAACTGCCGGTCATCGGTTTGAAGCGCCAGGATTGTCCTGGACGGGCTACCGGCAGCTTCGGAATAAACAGGTTAGCCACGACCGCACCGCCATACACCACCGCACAGACGCCCAGCGCCGCCAGGACATGCCAGTCGGCCAGAACACCGCCCGCGACGGAGCCGAGCAGGATAGCGGCGATAGTAGACGACTCCATCAGGCCGTTGGCTTTCACCAGCTTATCACCCGTGGTCAGCTCTCCGAGGATGCCATATTTCGCCGGTGAGTAGGCGGCAGCACCAATGCCCACCAGCGTGTAGCCAATAAACGGATTGAAACCAAAGCAAATGCTGGCAGCCCCCAGCAGCTTCAGACCGTTGGCAAACATCATCACCCGGCCTTTGGGGAAACTGTCCGCCACCTGCCCTACAAACGGCGCGAAGATAATGTAAGCGCCCACAAACACCATCTGCAGGATCGGCTGGCTCCAGTCAGGGTAAAACTCGGCCTTCAGCAGCGCCAGGGTGGCAAACAACAGCGCGTTATCGCCGAACGCAGAGAGAAACTGCGCGGCAATCACTGCCATCATGCCTTTAGACCTAAGCGATGTGTTAGTGTGCACTGACTCACGCATTTTGCTGTTCCGCCTCTTCAACCATGCCTTTCAGGGTCACAAAGTCAGGCTTACCGCTACCCAGTACCGGAAGGTGTTTCAGGTAACGAATATCGCGCGGTACCGCCAGCTCGGGAATGCCATGCTCACGCGCATGGCTAAGTAACCTGTCGCGCTTCAGCTCACTGTCGGTGGTAAACAGGACCAGCGCCTCGCCTTTGCTGGCATCACTCTTCACCACGGTCGCGTGCATCTTATCCGCGGACACCGCCGTCGCCAGCTGTTCAACCATCTCCAGAGAGACCATTTCACCGGCGATTTTGGCGAAGCGTTTTGCGCGCCCCTGAATCTGCACAAAGCCCTGCTCGTCGAAGCGAACGATATCACCGGTGTCGTACCAGCCGGTTTCGACCTCACCGTTCACGTTTTCCGCCGTTGGCGCTTCCAGCACGCCCGGGTTTTCCACGCGCAGGTAACCGTTCATCACGTTTGGTCCTTTCAGCTGCAGGCGGCCACCGTCTTCAATGCCCGGTACCGCCAGCAGACGCGCATCCATTCCCGGCAGAATTCGGCCAACCGTACCCGGCTTCGCCGCCATCGGCACGTTGATGGAGACGACGGGTGCGCACTCCGTAACGCCATAGCCTTCAAGAATGCGCAGGCCAAACTTGTCCTGCCAGATCTGACGCGTGCTCTCCTGCAGTTTTTCCGCCCCCGCCACCACATAACGCACACGATAGAAATCATATGGATTAGCGAAACGCGCATAGTTGCCCAGGAAGGTTGAGGTCCCAAACAGGACGGTGCAGTTACGGTCATACACCAGCTCCGGCACAATGCGGTAATGCAGCGGGCTGGGATAGAGGAACACTTCTGCGCCGGTCAGCAGCGGCGTAAACAGCCCCACCGTCAGACCAAAGGAGTGGAACAGCGGCAGCGCAGACATAAAACGGTCACTGGCGGTAAAGTCAGCAATGCTTTTGATCTGTTCAACGTTCGCGAGAATACTCTTGTGGCTGTGGACGACGCCTTTCGGGTTGCCTTCCGAACCGGAGGTAAAGAGGATAATCGCGTCATCTTCCGGCTGCTGTTTAACCTGTGC
Organism: Enterobacter cloacae complex sp. IR53030; assembly: GCF_049238365.1. Lineage (NCBI taxonomy): Bacteria > Pseudomonadati > Pseudomonadota > Gammaproteobacteria > Enterobacterales > Enterobacteriaceae > Enterobacter > Enterobacter cloacae complex sp. IR53030. Next base: position 113,253 of record NZ_JBMKHA010000008.1, on the reverse strand, counting down.
CAGATGGGGCATCAGCAGGTGAGCGAAAATCCACAGCTTGTCGCCCGTCGTCACGTCCGCCTTCAGATCTTCCAGGAAGACCCAGCGAACCTGAGTCAGCTGCTCCGGCAGATGCCACAGCTTGCCTTTATCCAGGAACTGGCGAGAGGTAAAAACGGTGTTGATTTGGGCCGCAGTGATGGCACTGGTCAGCCCTTTTACACCCGCCGTGTAGTTCATCATTGCCGGAATACGGCCGCGGGACACCGCACCAAAAATCACCGCTGCGCTGATGCCCGCGTTAGGCAGCATCAGGCCAATCTTTTCACCCTTCTTACTGTATTTTTCAAGAATGCGGCCCACAAACAGGGTCTTGGTCAGCAGTTTGCGATATGTGTCAGGCGTGAAATTGATGTCTTCAATACAGTTTTTCCTGGCACCATAGCGATACTGTGCCGAAAGCAGAGATTCATACAGCGTTTCGCGCGGACGAACGGCCATTCGCGCTTCCATCATAATCTGGTGCAGCATTTCTCCGGCAATTTTACGGCGATCGCGGGCACGCGGTGCATCGGGCATCGGTAACGACGTTGGCGGCAGAATATGCAGGGTAATTTTTGGGAACAGACGCTGCTTCACCAGCCCTTTCAGGCGGCTGAAGTGGCTCAGCTCTGCGCCTTCGATACGCAGTGGCACCACGGTCGCTTTTGACTTCGCCGCGACAAATCCCGCGCCGTCATAGATTTTCATTAGCGAGCCGGTCACTGAAATGCGCCCTTCCGGGAAAATGACCACCGGACGCCCCTGCTCAACCAGACGTACCAGATGTTTAATCATCATCGGTTTGGTGGGGTCGAGCGGCACGAAGTCAATCAGCGGCGTGAGCCAGCGCATATACCACTGCTGGCTGATGGAGGTATACACCGCAAACACCGGACGCACGGGCAAAAACAGCGCCAGCAGGATGCCATCGATAAAGGAAACATGATTTGGTGTGATGAGAACGCGTTCGCCGCGAAGCGCCTGGGCATCGCCAGTGACGCGGATGCGAAAAAGAATACGGAAAAGTGTACGGAAGAACCCAAATAGCATCTCAACTCCCTTTGCCAGACAGTGTGGAGGGTTGACAGTAAATGGTGGCAGATTACACGAGAAGTGCTATGGGAGCGACAGCAAAAGTGGAGGCAAAAAAAAACCTGCGCATCCGCGCAGGTTGGTGCAAGAGATGAGTACGAAAACGTACTAAGAATTCTCACCAATCAATACCTCTGGGATCTTGATTGTGGCCGTTGCCCCTGCGCTTCGCCAGCAGGAAAACGCAAGGGAATGAGCCGAAGTGCAACCAGGTGTGAATATTCTCTTTTGCTGTTACAGGTTGAACTATCAGGCAAAAAAAAACCTGCGTAAAAACGCAGGCTGGTGTAAGTCGTGTTAATCAACCGGAGTTGATTCCACCTATCAATACCTCTGGGATCTCGACTCTATCAACCTCTTTAACGTCATCGCCACCGGACAATCGCAACAGCCTGAGGCAAAGTGTAACCAAAGGTTCAGATTCACCGTCTTCTGACATGACTGCGCGTGTAACGATTACACGATCAGGGGTGTTCTGCGTCACGTTTGTAGTGAGGGGAAATCGGTGCCCCTTGAATGCACGCCACTTTTCCGCAACACTATTTGGTGTGTAAACGCTTACCCCTAATAAGAAGGTTATAAATGGCGACAATAAAGGATGTGGCTCGTCTGGCCGGTGTTTCGGTTGCCACCGTCTCCCGCGTGATTAATGATTCCCCCAAAGCCAGCGACGCATCACGCCAGGCGGTACAAAGCGCCATGGAAACCCTGAACTACCACCCCAACGCCAATGCTCGCGCGCTCGCCCAGCAGTCCACTGAAACCATTGGTCTGGTGGTGGGTGATGTCTCCGACCCCTTTTTCGGCGCCATGGTGAAGGCGGTTGAACAGGTCTCTTATCAGACGGGTAACTTTTTACTGATCGGCAATGGCTATCATAATGAGCAAAAAGAGCGCCAGGCGATCGAACAGCTGATCCGCCACCGCTGCGCAGCGCTGGTGGTTCACGCCAAAATGATCCCGGATGCCGAACTGATCCACCTGATGAAGCAGATGCCCGGCATGGTCATCATCAACCGCATTATTCCTAGATTTGAAAAACGCTGCGTGGCTCTCGACGACCGCTACGGCGCCTGGCTTGCGACCCGTCATCTGATTCAACAGGGACATACGCGGATTGGCTATCTTTGTTCCAACCACCCTATTTCTGACGCAGAAGATCGTCTTCAGGGCTACTACGATGCCCTGCGCGAAAACGGTCTGCCCTGTAATGACCGTCTGGTGGCCTATGGTGAACCGGATGAGAGCGGTGGCGAACAGGCTATGACGGAACTGCTGGGCCGCGGACGGAACTTCACGGCAGTGGCAAGCTATAACGACTCGATGGCCGCTGGCGCAATGGGGGTATTGAATGATAACGGGATTGAGGTCCCGGCAGAAATCTCGCTGATTGGCTTTGATGATGTGCTGGTCTCTCGCTATGTGCGCCCGCGCCTGACCACCGTGCGTTACCCTATCATCACGATGGCCACACAGGCTGCCGAGCTGGCGTTAGCACTGGCCGAGCAACGCCAGCCACCGGAAATTACCAATCTCTTCAGCCCAACCTTAGTGCGCCGTCACTCCGTTGCGTCGCCTGCTGAAGCGCAAAGCGAATAACGGTACAGATGTACCGTTTTATCGGGATACTCCAGCCCATCGCCAATGTACCGCCAGCCGTAACGTTCATAGAAGTCACGGCAGGCAGACCAGAGATGGAGTTCGTCGTATCCGGCCTGTGCGGCAAAGGCGATAACGTGTTGCTGTAACTTACCTGCCAGTCCCTTACCGCGCGCCGCCTCATCAACGTAGAGCGCCGCCAGCCACGGACAGAGATCCTGTCGGGTAATCAAATCGCAGCGCCAGAGGCCCACCGTGCCGAGAAGCTGTTGGTCTTCTAAAGCGATAAACGTCAACGGCAGTGCCCCCGGCGCCTGGCTGTGCTCAACGATGCTGTGGAAAAATGCCCGTGGGAGCCCCTCGCCAAACGCCTGCCATATCCAGTCGGTAACCTGCTCCGCATACTGCGGGGCTTCATAAAGCGGGAGGATGACACTCTTTTTCACGTTTCACCTGGGTGTTCTTATTAATGGGCTAGCCTGACGCCTACAGCCCGGTCTGTCGATTATTTTACCAGAGTCAGACTATTACGTTTTACTTCTGAGGGGCCTGGCGAATCGTTACCAAAAAGCGTGATCGTGGCAGAAGTTTTGCCCTTCCCGCATCGCTTATACGCCGTCAGGTCTGTGTTAAACTGCAGGGCATTACGTGGAAGCAGGAATGTAGAATGGCAACAATGCTGGATGTCTCAATGCGTGCGGGCGTGTCGAAGGCTACCGTCTCGCGCGTGCTGAACGGCACGGGTCAGGTTAAAGAGAGTACGCGTCAGCAGGTCTTTGCTGCGATGGAAGAGCTGGGCTACCGCCCCAACTTTCTCGCGCGCTCACTGGCTAACCAGACCAGCAACAGCATTGGTCTGGTCGTCTCCACCTTCGACGGCTTTTATTTTGGGCGCCTTCTGCAGCAGGCGTCGCGGCAGACCGAAACCCACGGCAAACAGCTGATCGTCACCGACGGTCACGACGCGCCGGAACAGGAAGAACAGGCAGTGCAAATGCTGGCCGATCGTCAGTGTGATGCCATCGTGCTTTACACGCGCTATATGAGCGAAAAAGCGATCATCAAACTGATGAATACCGTGCAAACGCCGCTGGTGGTCATCAACCGTGAAGTCAGTCAGGCTCCGGATCGCTGCGTGTTCTTCGAACAGCAGGATGCCGCATTTAAAGCTGTGGATTACCTGATCAATCAGGGCCATCGGGAGATCGCCTGTATTACCGTCCCGATCCACACGCCCACGGGTAAAGCGCGGCTGATGGGCTATCGCAAAGCGCTGGAAAAGCACGGTATTCGCCTGGACGAGCGTCGAATTAAGTACGGTGATGCCGGAATGACGAGAGGCTATGAGCTGTGCAAGGAGCTGATTGCCGACGGCGTGCCGTTTAGCGCCCTGTTTGCCTGTAACGATGATATGGCACTGGGTGCGTCCAAAGCGTTGCACCAGGCAGGACTCAAGATCCCGCAGGATATCTCCCTGTTCGGTTTTGACGATGCCCCAAGCGCGAAGTGGCTGGAGCCTGCGCTTTCATCGGTTTATCTGCCGATAGATAACATGATTATTACGGCTATCGATCAGGCGATCCGGCTGGCAAAAAACCAGCCGGTCGATGCGATCCCGCCGTTTACCGGCACGCTGGTATTACGCGATTCGGTCACCACTGGGCCGTACTTTACTCAGATGAGTTCTAAAGCCAGCAGTTCCTGAATGGTCTGACGACGACGGATCAACTGCGCTTTGCCGTTATCAAACAGTACTTCCGGCAGCAGCGGGCGGCTGTTGTAGTTCGAGGACATCGACGCCCCGTACGCCCCGGTGTCGTGCAGCACCAGGTAATCGCCCGGCTTCACCTCTGGCAGCGCGCGGGTTTCCACTTTTCCACCTTCCTGCTGAGTGAATACGTCCCCCGATTCACACAGCGGGCCTGCGACAACCGTCTCGCGGCGCGGCGCATGCGTTAAATCGCGGCCATCAGCGGCCAGCGCGGTAATGTGATGATAGCTGCCGTACATCGATGGACGCATCAGGTCGTTAAAGCCCGCGTCAATCAATACGAAGTGGCGGGAGCCCATCTCTTTGACGCTGCGTACCTGCGCCACCAGCACACCGGCTTCGGCCACCAGGAAACGACCCGGCTCAATTTCCAGCTTCACGGCATGACCGAGATGGGCGGCGATTTGGTCACGCGCGGCGCTCCACAGGCCGTAATAGTGATCGGTGTCGATCGCCTCCTCTCCTTCGCGGTAAGGAATGGAAAGCCCGCCCCCGGCGGAGATCGCCTCAAGATCCTGGCCAAAATCGACAACCTGGCGCACCATCGCTCCGCAAACCTGCTCCAGATGGCCGTAATCCACGCCAGAGCCAATGTGCATGTGAATACCCACCAGCTTCAGGTTGTAACGCTGCAACACGTCAAGCGCGGCTGGCATGTCGGCATACCAGATGCCGTGCTTGCTGTTTTCGCCGCCGGTGTTCGTTTTTTGGCTATGACCGTGACCGAAACCCGGATTCACACGCAGCCAGACGCGATGACCTGGTGAAACCTGACCCAGCTGCTCCAGCATATCCACCGAACCGGCATTTACCGGCACCTGCAGTTCATGCACGCGCGCCAGCGTGGCATCGTCAATCAGATCCGCAGTAAAGACAATCGCGTCTGGATCGGTTTTCGGATCAAATCCGGCCGCCAGCGCACGTTCGATTTCACCCAGCGAGACAGAGTCAACCTTGACCCCCTGCTCACGCATCAGGCGCAGGATGTGAATATTGGAGCAGGCCTTCTGGGCAAAACGCACCACGTCAAACTGATGCAGGGCCGCGATCTTCTCGCGAACGATCTGCGCGTCGTAGACCCATACCGGGCAACCAAACTCGGCGGGCAGGCGCAGCAGATTTTCGGCATTTAAATCGGTATCAGTTTGATTGAGCGGGCGTGGCATGGTCTTCTCCGGATAAATTCATTTTTCATGATTACGCCACAGCGGAAGGAGAATAAAAAATATCGTTTTATCGTGAGTCTATGCAAAAATGATATGGACAGTTCTCTGCTTTCAGGTGCCCTATGCCCGCTGTGAATTTACGCCATATAGAGATTTTTCACGCTGTGATGACCACCGGCAATCTCACCGAAGCCGCGCAGATGCTGCATACGTCGCAGCCGACGGTCAGCCGCGAGCTGGCGCGCTTCGAAAAGGTACTGGAACTGAAACTGTTCGAGCGCACCCGAGGAAGACTTCACCCGACGGTGCAGGGGTTGCGCCTGTTTGAGGAAGTCCAGCGCTCCTGGTACGGGCTGGACAGAATTGTCAGTGCGGCGGAAAGTCTGCGCGAGTTTCGTCAGGGCGAGCTGTCGATTGTCTGTCTTCCGGTTTTCTCTCAGTCTTTTTTACCGACCCTGCTTCAGCCTTTTCTGGCCCGCTATCCGGAAGTCAATCTCACCATCGTGCCGCAGGAGTCCCCCCTACTTGAAGAGTGGCTTTCAGCACAGCGTCATGATTTGGGCCTGACCGAAACGCTCTCCACGCCTGCGGGAACGGCACGCACGGAGTTACTTTCTTTAGATGAAGTGTGCGTTTTGCCCGCCGGGCACCGGCTCGCCGGTAAGACAGTGATTGCACCAGAGGATTTCCACGGGGAGAACTATATTAGCCTGTCGCAAACCGACAGCTACCGGCAGCTGCTGGATACGCTTTTTGCTGAGCATCAGGTGAAACGGCGGATGGTAGTGGAAACGCACAGCGCGGCGTCAATATGTGCAATGGTGCGGGCTGGCGTCGGCGTCGCGGTCGTTAACCCGCTCACGGCGCTGGATTATGCCGGGAGCGATATCGTGATTCGCCCGTTTAGCCTATCCGTTCCGTTCACCGTGAGCCTGATCCGCCCGCTACACCGTCCGGCCTCCGCGCTGGTGGACACATTCACCGAACACTTAATGGAGCACGCCCGCCAGGTGGCGCTTCGCTTACCTGAACGGCAAAACCCATTATGAGAGCATAAACTCCACGGCATCGGCAGCGTGAATGGCGGCGGTATCAAAGACCGGGACCGGGCTTCGCTCTGCAGGCACCAGCAGGCCGATCTCCGTGCAGCCGAAGAGCACCCCTTCAGCCCCCTGCTGCGCCAGCTTTTCAATCACGCTGACGTAATACGCCCGGGAAGGCTCGCTGAAGGTACCCAGGCACAGTTCTTCGAAGATAATCTGATTGAGGCGCGCCCGGTCTTTCTCATCCGGTATCAGGCTTTCGATGCCGAACTCGCTGTGCAAACGCCCGCGATAGAAATCCTGCTCCATGGTGTAGCGCGTGCCGAGCAATGCCACGCGCGACATCCCCGACGAGTGAATCGCACGTCCTGTGGCATCGGCGATGTGCAGGAATGGCAGCGAACAGCGTGCTTCAATGTGCGATGCGACTTTGTGCATCGTATTGGTACATAGCAGAATGCCCTGCGCCCCCGCACGCTCCAGCCCCAGCGCGGCATCCGCCAGTATTTCACCGGCTTTATCCCACTCTCCGCTCGACTGACAGGCTTCAATTTCATGGAAATCAACGCTGTGCAGCAGCAGACTCGCAGAATGCAGTCCGCCCAGACGCTGCTTTACCCCTTCGTTAATCAGGCGGTAATAAGGGATTGTCGATTCCCAGCTCATCCCACCTATCAGGCCGATCGTTTTCATTATCTCTCCTTATCTCTGGTATCTCTTTTAACACAACCGACGCCCATAAAAAAAGGCGCTGTATTCAGCGCCTTTTTAAACCCTGCGTTTATTGTGTCAACGGCTCTGACAGCGGATGACGGGAGAGCATCGCTTCACGCAGCAACACGCTACCGCAGGCAAAGAGCCCGCCCAGGAGTGCCGCCAGAATTACAATCAGGGCTTTGCCCGGACCGTCTTTTTTCACCGGCAAAGACGGAGAAAGCTGATACCTGAAGGGCTCAAGCTTAACGTCTGCAAAGGAGAGATTTTTCAGCTGCGCCAGATAGTATTCCCGGTTCTGGAACTCCGCGTTCAGCTCCGTCACGTCTTTGAGATTTTTTTCAATCTGCAGCTTTTGCGCGATTCCGTCGGCACCGAGCGCAACGGAGTAATCCGGGTCATCTTTTACCGCCTGCCCGCTACTGTAGACTGGCTTCTTAATGCCCGCGGCATTCGCCACTTCCAGCGAATAATTCAGCCGCTGCAGGTTAGTATTGTGAATATTGGTCAGGCGAACACGGTCTAGCCTCAGCTGCTGCTCTACCTCATTCGTCCTCAGGGCGATCTGGTTACGGATATTTTGCACCGTCTCTTTTTCAACAACCGCCGCGATATAATTGATATACCCCTCCAGTACGGTTTGCGCATCACTGGCTTTCGGTGCCGTGAAGCTCAGAGTCCAGGAGACATAAGGCACTTTATCCGCATCTTTTGCCTGTGCGTCATTCACCGCTTTCATTCTTTCCGCAATATTGACGACCGCACGGTGCAGTTCAAGCGCGTCAACCTCAACCTCTTCGAGCTGTGACATGACGTAAGGGGAAGAGGTCAAATACTCTTTGAGCAATGACTGCGACTGGAATTTTTTGATAAACAGGTCAAAGATTTCCGAACGTGTCACCTGCGCCTTCACGTCAAGAACCTGCAGCGCAACCATCATCTGGCGCAGCGGGTTCCACTGCGTCTGCTCTGCCGGGGTGATCACCGCTTTACTGGTCCATTTTTGCGGCAACATAAACGCAATAGCCAGACCTGCCAGCGCAAAGATAAAGACGATGGTGACGATGCGTTTTTTCGCGGCAAGCAGAACATCTAACAGACCCAGAAGGTCGATCTCTTTTGGAGAGATTGCGGGGGTAGCATATGAGGGAAAATCGAGATCCGTATTTTTTTTGAAATCCATTGCTGACATAGCCGTTCTTCTGTTGCGATTGCAGTAAAGTTCTGCCTGGTGAGTTCAGTTTTCAGATAATACTAGGAAATAAGAATAATCTGAACGCAAGAATTGGCTGTGTGTGTGCTTGCTATCAAAGTTGGTAGTTATTTACGACATTGCTCTTGTTAATTATCGAGCTAAAAAAAAGCCGGGTGGCGCTAGCGCTTACCCGGCGTACATTTTGCCCACGCAGGCCCAATAAGCGTAGGGCCCCGGTATTCACATTACACGCCGATATTACGCAGTTTTTCCCCGGCCATCAGTTTGCGTTCAATATGTTCCAGCGTCACACCTTTGGTTTCCGGAATCAGCCAGAAGGTCACGCCAATAAACGCCACGTTCAGCACCGTGTAGAGCCAGAAGGTTCCCGCAGCGCCAATGGCATCCAGCAGCGTCAGGAAGGTCGCACCAATGATCATGTTCGACACCCAGTTGGTGGTGGTGGAACAGGTGATCCCAAAGTCACGGCATTTGAGCGGCTGAATTTCGGAGCACAGGATCCACACCACAGGTGCGGCGCTCATCGCGTAACCGGCAATACACATCATGGTCATCCCGACAGAAAGCCAGGAAAGACCGCTTGAGGCCGTGCCGTTATCAAACTGCATCAGGCAGTAGCCGAGGATCAGCGTACCGAGAGCCATCACGCTAAAGCCAATTTTCAGCGCCGGTTTACGCCCGGCTTTATCGACGGTGAATACCGCAATAAAGGTGGCGAACATAAAGGTGAGCCCCACCACCAGCGTGGCAATCATCTGCTGCTCAGTGGTGGTAAAACCGGCCATTTTGAAGATGCGTGGCGCGTAGTACATGATGATGTTCATCCCGGTGAACTGCTGCATCGCCTGCAGCAACATGCCGAGGAACACCGCGCGGCGCACGTTGCGGTTGACCTTAAACAGCGCCCAGCCCCCCTGCTTCAGCTTCAGGCTTTCGCGGATTTCGTTCAGCTCTTCACGCGCTTTTTCAGAAGTATCGCGCAGCATCCGCAGCACCTCTTCCGCCTCGACGTGACGCCCTTTTTGCGCCAGCCAGCGCGGGCTATTGGGCAGGAAGATCACTAGTACAATCAGCACCACCGCAGGCAACGCCAGCACGCCGAGCATGGCGCGCCAGTTGCCGCTGTAGCTGAAGTACGTATCGGACAGGAACGCCAGCACGATGCCCAGCGTCACCATCAGCTGATACATACTGATCATCCTGCCGCGCACATTCTCACTTGCCATCTCAGAGAGATAAAGCGGTGCCGTGTAGGAGGCGATCCCCACTGCCACGCCGAGCAGCACGCGGGAAAGCAGCAGCACCTCTACGTTGGTCGCAAATGCAGAGCCAATCGACCCCGCAACAAACAGGACGGCGCCGACCATCAGGCTGTATTTACGCCCGAGGCGGAACGAAAGCCAGCCGTTAAACAGCGCACCGATAGCCGCACCAAGCATCATGCTGCTCACCACCCACTCCTGCAGGCGATTACTCAACGTAAAATGATCGGTAATGAACGGCAGCGCCCCGGCGATGACGCCAATATCCAGGCCAAACAGCAAACCTGCTACAGCAGCCGCAATGGAGACAAACTGGTTCATGCGTCGGGTATCGCGCAGCGCAACGGGCATCAGGGTAGAGTCATTGATAGATGTCATATTTTTCCTGCCTCAACAGCAAAATTTGTTAAGTGAAATTACGAGAAAGCGCGGAAAAGTGTCAGGCTGGAATTCGCGAAGATATGGATGATTTCGCTATGGCATAGCGATCTGTGATGGACATTACAATTTCAACTAATCCTGAATAATCACAATATTTTACTAATGCGTTAATTTTTCAGGAATAAAAGTGTGATAGTGGTCATTTATCATTTTTCAGTATGGATTTTTCGTGTTTATCGATATGGATTTTGACAATTTTTAAGCAAAAAAAACCTCCGCTGAAGGGCAGAGGTTTTTGTCAGAAGCGACGTTATCGTGCCAGCCAGCCGCCATCCACCGCAATGGTATAACCATTGATGTAGTCCGAGGCTGAGGAGGCCAGAAACACAACCGGCCCCATCAGGTCACTCGGCAGACCCCAGCGCCCGGCCGGGATACGCTCCAGAATGGCCGCACTGCGTTCTTCGTCAGCACGCAGCTGCTGGGTGTTATTGGTGGCCATGTAGCCCGGGGCAATCGCGTTGACGTTGATATTGTGCTGCGCCCACTCGTTCGCCAGCAGACGGGTCACGCCCATCACCGCGCTTTTTGACGCCGTATAAGACGGCACGCGGATGCCGCCCTGGAAGGAGAGCATCGAGGCGATGTTAATGATCTTGCCGCCTTTTCCCTGCGCGATGAAGTGCTTTGCCGCCGCCTGAGACATAAAGAATACGCTCTTAATATTCAGGTTCATGACGTCGTCCCAGTCAGTCTCGCTGAAGTTAATCGCGTCTTCACGACGGATCAGACCCGCGTTGTTGACCAGAATATCAATATGGCCCCATTCCGCCACCGCGCGCTCAAGCAGTTGCGGAATGCCGTCAATTTTACGCAGGTCGGCGGTCAGGCTAAGAAAACGACGCCCCAGCGCAGTCACGCGCTCAGTCGTTTCTGTGGGTTCAACGATATTAATCCCGACGATGTCACAACCCGCTTCCGCCAGACCTAACGCCATCCCCTGACCCAGGCCTGTGTCGCAACCGGAAACCACCGCCACTTTGCCCTGCAGAGAAAATGCATCCAGAATCATGTTAGTTCCTTACTCTTCAGCGCCTGTCACCAACAGGCAGATAGATACTTAACTGCCCGCGACTAGCGCAGATCCTTAACAGCAACGTGGTCCATGTCATCGAAGACCTGATTTTCGCCGACCATACCCCAGATGAAGGTATAGGCTTTGGTCCCTACGCCAGAGTGAATAGACCAGCTTGGTGAAATCACCGCCTGCTCGTTATGCATGACGATATGGCGCGTCTCCTGCGGCTGCCCCATCATGTGGAACACGCAGGCATCGTCGTCCATGTTGAAGTAGAAGTAGACTTCCATGCGGCGTTCATGGGTATGGCACGGCATGGTATTCCACAGGTTGCCCGGGGCCAGTTCAGTCAGCCCCATGCTGAGCTGGCAGGTTTCCAGCACATCCGGAACGAAATATTTATTGATGGTGCGACGGTTGCTGGTGAGGTTATCGCCCAGCGTTACGGGCGCTGCGTCCTCAGGCGTCACTTTTTTGGTCGGGTATGAGGTATGCGCAGGGGCGCAGTTATAGTAAAACTTCGCGGGCTTACCGCCGTCGATGCTGGCAAAGACCACCTCTTTCGCCCCTTTACCGACGTACAGCGCATCGCGGTGACCAATCTCGAAGCACTGGCCGTCTACGGTAATCGTGCCAGGCCCGCCGATATTAATCACCCCCAGCTCACGACGTTCCAGAAAATAGCTCACGCCCAGCTGTTTACCCACTTCCCCGCCCACGGAGACGGTTTTTGCCACCGGCATAATGCCGCCGACAATAATGCGGTCGATATGGCTGTAGACCATGGTGTACTTGTCGGCCTCGAACACCTGCTCAACTAAAAACTCACTGCGCAGCCCCTGCGTATCCAGCGTTTTGGCGTGCGCACTGTGAATGCTTTGTCTGACGTCCACGGTAACCTCCAGATGTGGTCATGCCCAAAAGAAGAAAATAAACGAAACAACGTTCCGTTTTCATGATGAACACATACTATCGGCATAAAATAGGCTTTTCAATTAAATTCAAAACAACGTTTCATTTTTTATTTTCTTTATAACGAAAATGACACCCGGATCACGGTTAAGAGGTATGGGAATGAAGGGAGGATAAAAAAAACCTCCCGGAGGAGGTTTCATTAATCAGGAAAGATTAGCGTTCTATGGCCAGCGCCACCCCTTGCCCGCCGCCTATACAGAGCGTTGCTATCCCTTTGCGGGCATTGCGTTTTTTCATTTCGTGGACCAGTGAAACCAGTATCCGGCAACCGGACGCCCCGATAGGGTGACCCAGCGCAATGGCTCCACCGTTTACGTTGACCCGCAGCGGATCCCACTCCAGCATTTTGCCGACCGAGATCGCCTGCGCGGCAAACGCTTCGTTCACTTCAATCAGATCCACATCGGAGAGTTGCCACCCTGCGCGATCCAGACAGCGACGGGTAGCGTAGACGGGTGCGATCCCCATCAGTGCCGGATCAACACCCACGCTGGCAAACGCCTTGATGCGGGCCAGGACAGGGAGATCCAGCTCCTGGGCTTTACTTTCACTCATCATCATAACGGCTGCGGCGCCGTCGTTAATGGAGGAGGCATTGCCCGCCGTGACCGAGCCCTGGGTTTCAAACGCAGGATTGAGTCTTGCCAGGCCTTCAGCACTGGCGTCAGTGCGCGGCTGTTCGTCCGTATCCACGACAACCACCTCGCCGTTCTGACGCTGCGTACTGACCGGGACAATCTCGTCGCGAAAACGACCAGAATCAATCGCAGCACGCGCCTTTTGCTGGGAACTGAGCGCGTAAGCATCCTGCAATTCACGGCTGATACCGTACTCGCGCGCCAGGTTTTCCGCCGTCACGCCCATATGATAGTCATTGAACGCATCCCACAGCCCGTCATGCACCAGGCTGTCGAGCAACTGACTGTTACCTAACTGCGCGCCGGTACGACTGTCGGTGAGAACGTGCGGCGCACGGCTCATATTCTCTTGTCCGCCAGCAATAACCACATCCGCTTCACCGCATTGAATGGCTTGCGTAGCGAGATGAAGCGCTTTGAGTCCTGAACCACAGACGTCGTTGATGGTGATGGCGGATACGGTGTTGGGCAGACCGCCTTTCAGGGCCGCCTGGCGCGCAGGGTTTTGCCCGGCTCCGGCAGTGAGAACCTGCCCCAGGATCACCTCATCAATTTCGTGTGCGGCGACCCCGCTACGTTCCACCAGCGCTTTGACCACCACGCTGCCCAGGTCAACCGCCGAGTGACGCGCGAGCGCTCCCTGAAAACAGCCGATAGCTGTACGCAACGCACCCACTATGACGACATCTTTCATCACGACCTCTGTGTTAAATGACATGACGATAGTAGAGGATTGTTACTGGCAATTATCTTAATTGTTTAAAAATAGTGAGTTTAATCACAAGGATTAACGGACATCCTGCAGATACTGCCGCAGCCAGCTTCCGGCAACGCCGGGAGGGGATCGTTTATTCCACAGCAGATCGATGCCGATCGCCCTTGGCCAGCCAGGCACATTGAGCTGAACCAGGGATTTCGCGGCGGCAAATTCATCCACCAGCGCGCACGGCAACACGCACCAGCCGAATCCCTGCACTGCCATACTCAAGAGTAACAGGTAATTCGGTGCTGACCAGACGGGTCCTCGCGCAATTTCAGCCTCGCGTTCCAGATAGGTGCTAAGCCGCAGTTCGCGCCAGCCGTGCAGCTCGTCACTCTGCACTTTGGGTTGGCCCGCCAGGGGGTGCGTGGTCGCAACATAAATTGCCATACGGGTCTGCATCGGCAGGCGGGTAACGCCAATATCGGTGGGGTAACTGTCCCGCGCTTCCGTCAGCCCCACCTGCGCTCGCGCCTTTTGCAGCAGATCGATCACATCCTCTTCCTCGCCAATCAGACATTCGAACGCCGTATGGGGAAAGCGAGCGTCAAACTGCTTCATCATCTCTTCCAGCACGTCCGGGTTCAGGGTATCGGAAAGGACAAATGTCAGACGCGCCTCCGTTTGTGCCGTTAGCGACACCGCCAGTTCATCCAGTCGCGTGCTGGCGGCAAGGATGGCCTGCACATAACCCAGCACCTGTTCACCCTGAGCCGTTAACACCGGCTGACGCGCCGAGCGGTCAAACAGCTCAAAACCAAGATCGGCTTCAAGATGGGCAATGGAGGTGCTGATCGTCGACTGACTTTTACGCAGCCGGCGTGCAGCAGCAGAGAAAGAGCCAGCCGCAACGGCCTCAACAAACGCGGTAAGGGCTTCAGGTGAATAGCGCATAACCTATCTACTTTATCGATGGATACCATCTTTAATATATCAGCTTTAACGATAAAAATAGGCCGCATCACCGCCCATACCGGCGAATTAATGAGGTCTACACTATGCAACATCAGGATGCACTCCAACGTAAACTGCCGGAGCGGATCTTCCATGCTGTCTGTTTCGAAGGGATTGCCACAGCGATCCTCGCCCCTACGGCGGCGTGGCTCATGCAGCGCTCCGTAGTGGAAATGGGGGGATTGACCGTTATTCTGGCCACTACCGCCATGCTCTGGAACATTATTTATAACTTCGGTTTCGACCGTTTCTGGCCAGTCCAGCGGGTAACACGCACGGCAAAAGTACGTGCGCTGCACGCCCTGGGGTTCGAATGTGGGTTTATTGTGATTGGCGTGTCGATTGTCGCGGCCGTGCTGGGCGTCACCTTGCTTCAGGCATTCACACTGGAAATAGGTTTCTTCCTGTTCTTCCTGCCCTACACCATGTTCTATAACTGGGCATACGATAACCTGCGTGAGAAATTCCTTAAGCGTCGCCAGCAACGACGCGCCCTGGCAGGCTAAATGCTCTCTGGCCGGACGCCTGTTCCGGCCAAACGCCAACGAAGCAACTGCGCTCTACGAGCATAACTATGGTAAATTGCACGCCATTCTGATGGTTTGATAGTTGAAACGTTGCTCTAATGTCGAAAATTTGGTCAAAAGATGAGACTCTCTGGAGTTTCGCTCTCTATGGCACGGCCGTGGGCGCAGGAACGCTGTTCTTGCCCATTCAGCTGGGCTCTGCAGGCGCTATTGTTCTGTTTATTACCGCCCTTGTGGCCTACCCGTTAACCTACTGGCCGCATCGCGCGCTGGCGCAATTTATTCTCTCTTCAAAAACAAAAGGCAATGAAGGGATCACCGGCGCCGTCTCGCACTATTACGGCAAGAAGATTGGCAATCTGATCACCACACTCTATTTCATCGCCTTCTTTGTTGTGGTGCAGATTTACGCGGTGGCCATCACCAACTCGTTAACCGAGCAACTGGCAAAACACCTGACGGTGGATACCGCCGTGCGCGTGCTGGTCAGTTTAGGTGTGGTGCTGGTGCTGAATCTGATCTTCCTGATGGGACGGCATATCACGATAAAGGTGATGGGCTTCCTGGTATTCCCGCTGATTGCCTATTTCCTCTTTGTCTCGATCTACCTGACCGGGAGCTGGCAACCCTCGCTACTTACCAGCCAGATGGCCGTTGATCGCCATACGCTGCATCAGGTATGGATTTCCATTCCGGTGATGGTGTTTGCCTTCAGCCATACCCCGATTATCTCGACATTTGCCGTGGATCGTCGCGAGAAGTTTGCTGACGCCGCCATGGATAAATGCAAGAAAATCATGAAGGTGGCGTACCTGATTATCTGCCTGAGCGTGCTGTTCTTTGTCTTCAGCTGCCTGCTCTCGATTCCGCCGTCCTACATTGTGGCCGCCAAAGAGCAAGGGGTAACCATCCTGTCAGCACTGTCGATGATGCCCTCTTCTCCCGCATGGCTCGGCATTTCCGGGATAATCGTGGCGATTGTTGCGATGTCGAAATCGTTCCTCGGCACCTATTTTGGGGTCATTGAGGGGGCGACGGAGATCGTGAAGTCGTCGCTCAATCAGGTGGGTGTGAAAAAGAGCCGCGCCTTTAACCGCGCGATTTCCATTATGGGTGTGTCGTTAATTACCTTCGCGGTCTGCTGCATCAACCCGAACGCGATTTCGATGATTTACGCCATCAGCGGCCCGCTTATCGCCATGATTTTGTTTATCATGCCGACGCTGTCGACGTACCTGATCCCTTCGCTGAAGCCTTACCGCTCCCCTGGCAGCCTGCTGACGCTGATCGTCGGCGTGCTGTGCGTGTCGGTGATGTTTGTTGGCTAATGTTCCTGCCATACATTGTGCCGGGTAGCGCTGCGCTTACCCGGCCTACATTCCTACAGAGAATCACGCCCGGATATCGTCATATTCCCGCGTATTATCAAACTCATGTTTCGCAAACGGACACAGCGGAATAATTTTACGGTTCTCACCGCGCATCTTCTCGACCACTTTCGCCACCAGCTGTTTGCCAACGCCCTGCCCTTTCAGGCTCGGATCGACATCAGTATGCTCAATAATGCTAAGGTGCTCGCCGGTCGGCACGAAGACAATCTCCGCCACCTGATTTCCGTCTGCATCATTCACGTAAAACTTGTTATGGCCTTCCAGAATATCCATGGTTCCTCGCTTATTTTTGGCGATACTTCAGCGCACCGCTCGGGCAGGTATCAATTACGCGTACAACCGTTTCGACGTCCACTTCATCAGGAATAATCCACGGTTTACGTTTCAGATTAAACAGCTTTGCGCTCCCACGCACGCAGTTACCTGAGTGTTTGCAGATCCCGGTGTTGAAGTACACGTCAATTTTCTCGCCGGTATAGGCCCGGTAACCCGCATCCAGTAGTTCTTTATCCATGACATTGCCTCTGTAATTATTCTCGTGCTGAATGAAGCATAGCCTTACGGGATCCCGATGGCTATCACGCTGAAAACGAAAAGCCAGCTCACAACTCTTTTCTTACCGGATTGCGTCCACTATTTGCACATGTCAGGCTCCATAAATATCCCCTTTTCCAAGGCTAGCGCGGGTTGAATGAAACGCAGACTCTCTTTTCAGGTAAAGCTGTTTTTAGCGCTGGTGTGCTTCTCCTGCCTGCTGTTAGTGCTGCTGGGTACGATCCTGTTTCATTTTATTGACCGGCAGCTCCATCACGATCTCGGCCAGCGCGCCCGGGTTCAGGCCAGTGAGATTGCGCTGATGCCGGGTCTGGCGGAAAAGGTGGCGGCCAGAGATATCCCCGGCATCGCCCGGTTAATTCAGCCGCTTCGTGCCGAAAGTGACGCCAGCTATATTGTGATTGGCGATACCCACGAGCAGCATCTTTATCATTCGGAATCCCCGGAGCGCATTAATTTACCGATGATCGGCGGTGATAATGCCGAAGTACTCAAGGGCAAAACCATTATTTCCGTGCGTCAGGGCGGGATTGGGGTTTCGCTGCGCAGCAAAGCGCCCATCTTCAATGCACAGCATCAGGTGATTGGCATTGTCTCGGTCGGCTATCTGACTTCGTATATCGCCAACATTAACGCCCGCATTCTCTGGCAGGCCGGTTTATACGGGATTGCCCTTCTGCTGCTGCTGTTTATTTTCTCCTGGCTGTTTACCCGCAACCTTAAAAAACAGATGTTCAGACTTGAGCCGAAAGATATTGCCCAGCTGGTTTTGCAGCAAAGGGCGCTGTTAGAAGCCATGTATGAAGGGGTATTTGCCGTCAATGAAGAGAAGCAACTGATTTTAATTAACCGCGCGGCACGAGAAATGCTGGATATTCATCGGAGTGAAAAAGATCTTATCGGCAAGCCGCTGGACGAGGTTCTGCAAACCTCGCCGGGGTTTTTAACACAGCGCTACGCCTCGGTGAGCAGCGGCCGCCACGACCAGATTGCGGTACTTAACCAGCGCGAGGTCATCGTCAACCGCGTGGCGATTGAGGTCGAGCCTGGCGTTGAAAGCGGCTGGGTATACAGCTTTCGCGACAAAAACGACATTAATACCCTCAGCAGCCAGCTCAGCCAGATCAAACGCTATGCCGACAACCTGCGCATTATGCGCCACGAACAGCTGAACTGGACCGCGACGCTGGTGGGGTTGTTGCAGATGAAACACTATGACGAAGCGATCCGCTATATCCAGGTGCAGTCGGAAGGAGCACAGCGCGTGCTGGACTTCGTGTCGGCCCATTTTGCCTCTCCGGCCTTATGCGGGCTGCTGCTCGGGAAATATGTCAGCGCACGGGAAAAAGGGGTTGAGCTACAGTTTGATCCCGCATGCCAGCTCACCCGCATGCCGTCCCGCCTCAGTGAAACGGAGCTGATGTCCATTATTGGTAATTTGCTGGATAACGCCGTGGATGCGACCCTCACCGCACCGGTCCCCGCGCCGGTAGAACTCTATATTTCCGATCGCAACCAGGAGCTGCTGATTGAGGTGGCCGACCGGGGCTGCGGGGTGGATGATGCGCTGAAGCCGCATATCTTTCGACAGGGATTCAGCAGCAAGCCGGACAGTGAAAACGACATTGTGGGTACCGAGCACGGTATCGGCCTGTTTCTGGTGGCAGGCTATATCAACAAAGCGGGCGGCAGCATTGAGATTGCCGACAATACGCCGCAGGGCACGATTTTCTCTGTATTTATTCCGAATGGGCTAAAGCATGACCCAAGCACTTGATGTTGTGATCGTTGAGGATGAGCCGCACCTGGCGGAGCTGCATCGCGAGTATATTGAGCAGAACTTTCATCTGCACGTGGTGGGCATCGCCGCGTCGATTGAGCAGGCATGCAGCCTGATTCGCCAGCATCAGCCGCGGCTTATTCTGCTGGATAACTATCTCCCGGACGGCAAAGGCGTGGAGTTAATCGACACTCCCCTGTTGAAAAGCTATGAGTGCTCGGTGATTTTCATCACCGCCGCCAGCGATATGCAGACCTGCAGCCATGCCATGCGCAGCGGCGCGTTTGATTACCTGATTAAACCGGTCTTTTTCCAGCGCCTGCACGCCTCGCTGGAGCGTTTTATGCGCTTCATCCACACCGTGCAGCAGGTAAAAGTCGTTGACCAGCATGCGCTGGATCGCCTGTTTAACCTGCCTGCTGCGGAATCCCCGCACACGCCGTCGACGAAGGGCATTGAGCCTCAGACCCTGGAGCGGATCAAACGGCTGTTCGCCGATCGTCCCGACAGCGCAATGTCGGTGGAGGAGGTCGTGGAAAACGTCGGGGTCAGCAAAACCACGGGGCGTCGCTATCTTGAATACTGCGTGGAGAGTGGGTTAATCAGCGTCGAAATGCTGTACGGCAATATCGGTCATCCGCGAAGGCTATACCGTAAAGCCCCCGATAAAACGTAATCCGCGAACATTAGCCAGCAAACGTTCGCGGATTCTATGGTGTTAATTGCTGAAACGACGGTGACAATCACACTTCGGAATCATCGCCCGCTTCCCCCTATTGTGGGTGGAGGCTGATAGGCTATGTTGACAATTAGTTCCTCAAATGTAACTAAAAGGTTAACTATAATGTCGAACACATTCCGAATTTCTCTGATTACCGCTACCGTCCTGTTCTCCGCTTCTGCGCTGTCTGCCCTGCCGCAGGGCTATCCGGCTGAGTATCAAAAGGTTGTCGATGCCGCCACGAAAGAGGGCAAAGTTGTCATCTACTCCACCACCGACACCAAAGCCGCCGGGCCGCTGATCGAAGGCTTCGAAAAAACGTATCCAGGCATCAAAGTTGAATATAACGACATGAACAGCACGGAACTGTACAACCGTTTTATCAGCGAACAGGCCTCCGGTGGCGGGAGCGGTGATGTGGTCTGGAGCTCGTCCATGGACACCGGACTGAAGCTCGCCGCTGACTACGCTATGGAGTACAAATCGCCGGAGCAGAGCCAGCTGCCGAAATGGGCGGTCTGGAAAGATAAGGCGTACGGCACCACCTATGAGCCGGTGGTCTTTATCTACAACAAACGCCTGATCCCGGCCGGTGACGTGCCGGATTCACACGCCGCGCTGGCGAAGCTGATTGCCAGCCAGACGGATAAATTCAAGAGTAAAGTCACCACCTATGACATTGAGAAATCGGGTCTTGGTTTTATGCTCTCAGTGCAGGATCACAAGGCCGATCCAAATTACTTTAAAACCCTGGCCGACGTTGCCAAAGGTGGCTTAGCGGTACAGTCGTCTACCGGCACCATGATGGAGAGGGTCTCCTCCGGTGAAAACCTGATCGGCTTCAATATCCTTGGTTCTTACGCTGAAGCGCGTGCGAAGAACGACCCGTCGCTCGGCATAGCCTATCCAAAAGATTACACCCTGGTGCTGTCGCGCGTGTCGTTCATCAGCCAGCAGGCGCAAAACAGCAATGCGGCAAAACTGTGGCTGGACTATGTGCTGTCTGAAAAAGGCCAAAGCATCCTGGCAAATCAGGCGGACATTCCATCCATTCGTAACGATATCGAAGGCAAAAACGATATCGACGGCCTGACCAAAATCCTCGGCAATGCGCTGAAGCCGATCCCGGTTGATGAATCGCTGCTGGAGTATCTGCAGCCGAAGAAACGCCTGGAGTACATCAAAGAGTGGCGTGCAGCCGCCGCCAAATAAGCGTCCTGGCGCGGCGGCGTGCGCCGTCGCGCGTCTGTTCATCTGACTGAGTTCATTTTTCCGGGCTGCAACACCAGGGATACCCCATGAATACATTACGCAGAAAGTGGCAAAGCCTGCCACGCGGTATTGTCGTGTTGATAACCGCCCTGGTTATCTATACGCCACTGTCGTTTATCGTGATACAGAGCTTCCTGTCCGCCCCGTTCTTTTCCCCGGCAAAAGAGTGGAGCCTTGAATCATTTGGTTTTATCTTCACCGACCCTGATTTCTACAAGGCCCTGAGAAGCGGCTTTCTTCTCGCGTTCGGGCTGGTCATCATTGCCATTCCGCTGGGTGGCGTGCTGGCGTTTCTGATGGTGCGTACCGATCTGCCAGGCCGACGCCTGATCGAACCGCTGATCCTGGTCCCGATTTTCGTTTCACCGATGGTGCTGGGTTTTGGCTATGTGGTGGCTGCCGGTCCGGTGGGCTTTCTGTCCCTGTGGGCACAGGCGCTGATCGGCTTTGTGCCGTGGAACATCTATGACATGTCGAGCATCGTGGTCATTGCCGGCCTGACGCATGTTCCGCATGCCTATCTCTATATTTCCTCCGCGCTGCGTAGCGTGGGCTCCGATGTGGAAGAAGCCGCGCGCACCGCGGGCGCCTCTCCGCTGCAGGTGATGACCTCCGTCAGCCTGCCGATGGTGCGGCCATCCATCCTGTACGCCATCGTGCTGCTGTTCTTCCTCGGGCTGGAAGTGTTTGGTCTGATGCTGGTACTTGGCGATCCGGAAGGCAACATGGTGCTGGCGACCTATCTGTACCAGCTGACGAACAAGCTCGGAACGCCTTCCTATCATCTGATGGCGGCGGTCGCCGTGGTGCTGATTTGCATCACTATCCCGCTGGTCATGCTCCAGCGTCGCCTGATGCGCACCGCCAACCGCTTTGTCACCATGAAAGGGAAAGCCTCTCAGGCTCGCGCGTTACCACTGGGTAAATGGCGCTGGGTGGCCGGGGCGGTGGTCGCCTTCTGGCTGACTGTCACCATCGGCGTTCCCCTGCTCGGCGTAGTGCTGCGCGCGTTCATCTCCAACTGGGGGGTGGGCGTTTCGCTGTGGGATGAGCTTTCGCTGAGTACCTTTCGCACCATCTGGGCGCAGCCTAACCTGCTGCGCGCCATCGTCAACTCGATGTCTATTGGCGTGATTGGCGGCGCACTGGCCGTCGCGTGCTACCTGTTTGTTGGTATTGCCATGCACCGTAAACCGGACAACACCACGCGGTTCCTGGATTACAGCGTGCTGGTGCCGCGCGCCGTGCCGGGATTGCTGGCGGGTCTGGCCTTTTTGTGGGTGTTTCTGTTCCTGCCGATGTGGCTGGATAACGCCCTGAAATCCGGCTGGCTTTCCGGATTCGTCTGGACCGACTGGATGCGCGAAAACGTCATCGTCTGGCTGCGCTCGCTGCGCAGCACCATTTTTAGCGTCTGGCTGGCTTATACCGTGGTGTGGATGGCTTACGGACTGAGGCTCATCTCTTCCACGCTGTTGCAGGTGGGGCCGGAGCTTGAAGAGGCGGCGCGCAGCACCGGCGCGACGCGCGGGCAGATCACCCGCCACGTCACCATTCCGCTCTCCCGCTACGGGCTTATCGGCTCATGGCTGCTGATGTTCCTGATCTTTGAGCGCGAATATTCAACCGGTGTGTACCTGCTCTCCCCCGGCACGGAAACCATCGGCTCGATGCTGGTTTCCCTGTGGGCCGCGGGTGCAATTGATATCGTGGCGGCGCTCTCTTTCATTAATATCCTGCTGGTCGTGGTAGGTCTGGGCATTGCCCTTCGTTTCGGAGTGAAATTACATGATTGAATTAGCGGTTGACGATCTGCACTTAACCTACGGCGACAATCCTGTTTTAAAAGGGGTCTCCATGAACCTGAAACGCGGCGAAGTGGTCTCCCTGCTGGGCCCTTCCGGCAGCGGCAAAACCACCCTGCTGCGCGCCGTCGCGGGTCTGGAAAAACCGACCCAGGGGTCGATTGTCATTGGTCAAAATAAAGTTTACGACGGTACGCCGCGCAGCGAGGTTCCGGCGGAGGAGCGTAACCTGGGGCTGGTGTTCCAGTCCTACGCCTTGTGGCCGCACAAAACCGTATTTGAAAACGTGGCCTATCCGCTCAAGTTGCGTAAAGTCCCGACTAAAGAGATCCAGCAGCGCGTACAGGATGTGCTGGACCAGCTGGGTCTCGGTCATCTTGGTAAACGTCACCCGCACCAGCTCTCCGGCGGGCAGCAGCAGCGCGTGGCGATTGGCCGGGCGCTGGTCTATAACCCGCCGGTGATTTTGCTGGACGAGCCGCTGTCCAACCTCGACGCCAAACTGCGTGAAGAGGCCCGCGTATTTCTGCGCGAGCTGATCATTAAGCTCGGGTTATCCGCGCTGATGGTAACGCACGACCAGAACGAAGCGATGTCGATTTCCGACCGCATCCTGCTGCTCAACAACGGTAAAATTGAGCAACAGGGTACACCACAGGAGATGTACGGTTCACCGAAGACGCTGTTTACGGCCGAGTTTATGGGCAGTAATAACCGCCTGCATGGCAAAATCACCGAGGTACGCGACGGCAAAGCACGCATTGAAGGAAAAGACTGGGTGCTCTGGGGCCAGGCGGGTGAAGGGGTGCAGAGCGGTAATGAGGCTACGGCGGTGATCCGCGTCGAGCGCGTGGCGGTGGTCGAGGGGCCGGGGGAAAATCAGCTTGCGCTGCCGCTCCTCACCAGCATGTATCTTGGCGACCGCTGGGAGTACCTGTTCCGCACGGCGGGGGATGATTATGTGATCCGCGCTTACGGGAATGAGCTTCGCGACCCGCAGCATTGTCATCTATCGCTGCCAGAGAAGCATGTCTGGATATTCCCGAAAAACTAGAGAAATCGGCCTGCCATTCAGTGGCTAAACGGGATGGCAGGCCGACATTCAAAGCGCGAATGCGCTCCTCCATACTTATTTCAATCGTTTACCTGTTTCATCAACGACCTTCTCGCCGTCTTCCTTCGCGAAAGCCGCTTTCTGCGCATCAGGAAGAATATCCAGAACCACTTCTGAAGGACGGCACAGTTTGGTTCCCAGCGGTGTCACGACAATAGGCCGGTTAATCAGGATCGGATGCTGCAGCATAAAGTCGATTAACCGATCGTCAGTAAACTTATCTTCCGCCAGCCCCAGTTCTTCATAAGGCTCGACATTTTTACGCAGCAGTGCCCGTACCGTGATCCCCATATCTGCAATGAGTTTGACCAGTTCATCGCGAGACGGCGGATTCTCCAGGTAATGAATGACGGTCGGCTCATTTCCGCTGTTGCGGATCATCTCCAGCGTATTACGGGACGTACCGCAGGCCGGGTTGTGATAAATAGTGATGTTGCTCATAACAGTATCTCATTACAAAGTGAAAGAGAGACGTAGCGCCAGCGCGGCCAGCGTTACAAATAGCACAGGCAGAGTCATAACGATCCCGGTGCGGAAATAATATCCCCAGGTAATCGTCATGTTCTTCTGTGAAAGGACATGCAGCCAGAGCAGCGTTGCCAGGCTCCCAATAGGGGTGATTTTTGGCCCCAGGTCGCAGCCAATCACGTTGGCGTAGATCATCGCCTCTTTGATAACACCGGTTGCGGTGCTGCCATCAATAGAGAGCGCACCAACCAGCACGGTCGGCATGTTATTCATGATGGAGGACAGGAAAGCCGTCAGGAAACCGGTACCCAGCGTCGCGGCCCACAGTCCTTTATCCGCCAGCACGTTCAGCACACCTGAAAGGTATTCGGTAAGCCCGGCGTTGCGCAGACCGTAGACCACCAGGTACATCCCCAGCGAGAAGATGACGATCTGCCAGGGTGCGCCATGCAGCACTTTGCCCGTGTTAATGGCATGGCCGCGTTTCGCCACAGCAAACAGGATGACGGCCCCCACCGCCGCAATCGCGCTCACCGGAATACCGAGCGGCTCAAGGACGAAAAAACCTACCAGCAACAGAATTAAAACGACCCAGCCGGTACGAAACGTCGCCGGATCTTTAATCGCTTTTGCCGGTGTCTTAAGAAGAGACAGCTCGTAAGTCGGCGGGATATCTTTGCGAAAGAACAGATGCAGCATCACCAGCGTGGCGACAATGGCTGCAATATCGACCGGAACCATCACCGACGCGTATTCGGTGAACCTCAGACCGAAGAAGTCTGCCGAAACAATATTCACCAGGTTTGACACAATAAGCGGCAGGCTGGCGGTATCGGCAATAAACCCGGCGGCCATCACGAATGCCAGCGTGGTGCCTTTGCTGAACCCTAATGCCAGCAGCATGGCAATCACGATCGGTGTCAGAATAAGAGCAGCACCGTCGTTGGCAAACAGTGCAGCCACCGCTGCGCCGAGCAGAACGATATAGGTAAAGAGCAAACGGCCCCGACCGTTTCCCCAACGCGATACATGCAGCGCTGCCCATTCGAAAAAGCCGGATTCATCAAGCAGCAGGCTAATAATAATGACGGCAATAAACGTTGCCGTCGCGTTCCAGACGATATTCCACACCACCGGAATATCGCCTAAATGCACAACGCCTGAAATTAAAGCCAGGGCTGCGCCCAGCGTCGCGCTCCAGCCAATTCCCACCCCCTTCGGCTGCCAGATAACCAAAACAAGGGTCAGGACAAAAATAGCGCCTGCCAGTAACATAAAACCTCCTGACAGGGCGGCTCTGCCGCCCTGTATTAACCAATAAATTAGCGCATCAACGCTCTGAGCTTTTCGATACCGGCAGGCTCTGACGCCAGTAGCGGAACAAGCGCTATACGGTCAGCATGCTGATGCTTAACCGCCTCAATCTGCGGCAATTCCTGCCGGGCGCGCTGGCAAAGCAATGGAGAATGCGTATCCGCAATAGAAAGGCTGTTATTGATAATCCAGCCCCACGGATGAATCCCCGCGCGTTCAAGATCGGCCTGCAAATTCGCTGCCTCCAGCACTGGAGTGGTTTCCGGAAGCGTAACCAGCAGCACTTTGGTTCGCTCCGGGTCCTGAAGCTGCATCATCGGGGTAGTAAAATGGCCTTTGTCGCCCATTTTTTTGGCAATTTCGCGGTGATAAGCCCCGGTTGCATCAAGCAGCAACAGCGTATGCCCCGTGGGAGCCGTATCCATCACCACAAACCGCTTACCTGCTTCGCGGATCACGCGGGAAAATGCCTGGAAGACGGCGATCTCTTCAGTACAGGGGGAACGTAAATCTTCTTCCAGTAGCCGTTTCCCTGCTTCGTCCAGATCTTTTCCCTTCGTCTCAAGGACATGCCGGCGATAGCGTTCGGTTTCCTCGTGTGGGTTGATCCGGCTGACCTGCAGGTTATTCAGGCTGCCATTTAGCGTTGTGCTGAGATGTGCGGCGGGATCGGAGGTGGTGAGATGGACATCAAACCCCATGTCTGCCAGCCTGACGGCGACGGCAGCCGCCATCGTGGTTTTACCCACGCCACCTTTGCCCATCAGCATAATCAGGCCGTGTTCGTTACGGGCGATATCCTCGACCAGACCAGAGAGCGATGCGTTTTCAGGCGTACCCAGGGCGTTCGTTGCCGGGAGCGGTAATGCCTCAGAACGGCTTTCCAGCAGGCCCTTTAATGCCGACACGCCAACCATGTTGACGGGTTGCAGTAATAAGGTATCTGTCGGCAGCCCGGATAAACCGGCAGGAAGATTTGCCAGGGCCTCTTGCTCCCGTTGCCATATCGCAGCAGCCAGTGCGTCATGTTCCGCTTCGGCTGCCGGCAAAACGCCATTAATCACCAGATACTGGTTTTTCAGGCCGATCGCCGCCAGTTCTTCATGGGTGCGGGCGACTTCCTGCAAAGTGGATTTCTGCAGTCGTGCAACCAGAACCAGACGGGTACGCGCAGGATCGGATAACGCCTCTACCGCGTGTGCGTACTGCTCACGCTGTTTTTCCAGCCCGGCCATTGGGCCGAGACAGGAAGCACCGTCCGGGTTACTTTCAATGAAGCTACTCCAGGCGCCGGGAAGCTGGAGCAGGCGAATAGTGTGGCCCGTCGGCGCTGTATCAAAAATGATGTGATCGAAGCGGGTCAGCAGGGAAGCGTCTGTCAATAAACCGGTGAACTCATCGAACGCCGCAATCTCAGTCGTACAGGCGCCGGAAAGCTGCTCGCTGATGCTGTTAACGACGTCATCAGGCAAAAGCCCCTTAACAGGATCAACGATTCTGGCGCGATACTGCTGTGCAGCTTCCTGTGGGTCAATCTCCAGAGCGGAAAGCCCGGGAACGGCATTAACAGAGTGGATCGTGTTACCGATAGTTTGATCAAAGACCTGGCCGACATTGGAAGCGGGATCGGTACTCACCAGCAATACCCGCTTACCCCGTCCCGCCAGGCGGATAGCCGTCGCGCAGGAAATGGAGGTTTTGCCCACTCCGCCCTTTCCGGTAAAAAACAGGTAAGGCGGGATATTCTGTAAGAATTTCATATGTCCTCCCGACATACTCAGCAACAGGAAGTATTCCCACCACAGCAGCCGGTGGGCGCTAAGCCCACTTTTTCCAGCGGGATCCCAAACCAGCGAGCCAGCTCAGCGCGTTTTGGATATCGCCCGGCCATTACCGTTTCACCGTCCAGCAACAGCAGCGGAAGCCCTTCTGCTCCCGAGGCTTCCAGGAAGGCTTTCGCTTTTTCGTTCTGAACGAAGCTCATGGGCTGCTGCGCCAGGTTGTAACGTTCCACCTGTACGCCGCGTTCTTTCAACCACTGCACATCCGCAGAAAAATCAACCAGAACCTGATCGACATCTGAACCACATACGCCGGTACTGCAGCACAATGCCGGGTCAAACACCGTTAACGTTTTCATTCTGAACACCTCATATTTGAAAAATCATATATGTTCAGGCAAATTTTTTTTTAGAGACAAATAGCCTTACCGCTACCAGAGCAATTTGCCGTTGCCAGCTTACGGGCGATGGCCTGTACGTCGTCCTGCTGGCATAACCAGGCCTGCTCAATCACCTGAGCAGCCCATGACGGAATATGCGGGGAAAGGCGATAGTGAACCCACTTGCCCTGCTTACGATCCTGCAATAGCCCACTTTCCCTTAGCATTGCCAGATGACGGGAAATCTTGGGCTGCGACTGATCCAGTGCCGTGCAGAGATCGCATACGCACAACTCTCCCATCTCTCTGAGCAGCAGTACGATGCCCAGACGGGTTTCATCGGAGAGGTATTTGAAGAGTTGTAAGGATGTTAGTGACATCAAACCTCCTGAGTATTTACCAACAGGATACCCGGCATGAACGAAAACTCAATACACATTCGGAAAAACACATATGTTTTTAATAATGGGTTTGAATCACGACGGATGCTTTACGTCTTATAAGGGGGAGGAAATTATTAGAATCACTAATACCCGATTAAAATTAGTTACTTGCCCCATCCGATCTCACCAGTAATAATACCGCCCAGAAACGTTACCAGGATAATAATCACTCACCAAAACAAAATGAAAATCTTTTTAGAAATAGTGGCGCTGTCAGTGCTATGGCTCGTCATCGGCTGGATCTTCTGTCGTGCATGGATGCGAGGCTGCAACGGGGAAGATAAATGATCAGATTGTCGCTTGAGGAAGTATTAGAAGGACTTGAACGTCATAGCTTTATCTTTGAAGACGAACAACAGCATTCTCTGATCGTATTTATACTGACCTGCATTTACGCCCAGGCGTCACAGGGTACAGGAGGCCAGCCAGATCACTGGAATGGCTAATTACCGCACCAGGGAGTACAGTCCTTTATTTTCCGGGATAAGAAATATCAGCAGTGACTAAATGCGTCTCTGATTTATCAGTTTGGATGTGATACGCAAAATTATACCGCTCCCCAGATGTAAACTTATTACTGATCCCATAAACCAGCAAAAAAAAATAATCAGCTAAAACAGAAGCTTGTTGTTCAAGGTAAAGGGAAGAGGTTACAAGGCTTTTAAAGGAGTGGAGCGGGCGAAGGGAATCGAACAAAAATCCATTCCACTTCTGTAACCTACTAACAGATAACGATATTGCGATCAGCATAGGTAACTGATTACGTGATAATAGAGGATCATTATCGTGTCAATCAAGGGCCAGGCTTACCTATACAAACGAAAAGACGGAATCTGGATGTTTCAGATCTTCGTCCCGAAGTACCTCAGATTTTTATATCCGTGCCGGATGTGGCGCAAAACCACCTCAACCCGCGATCTCAATGAGGCTCGACGGTTCAGAAACTACCTCTTATTAGAATGGGAAGAGCTTAAGCGGAAGTACAATCCGAGCAACCCCGATCAGTGGTTGCAGCAGTCAATAGCCGCCTTGCATACCGAAGAGAAGAAGAACAAGAGCCGCCCTCAACCTGTAACGCGATCCTGTTCGATTCCCACTCTGTGCCTATTACGGGACGAATACGCCGAAAGCTATAAAAACCGCCGCTCTTATTCAACGTTAAGCAAATCAGCGCGAGCCGTTGAACTATTCCTTGAAAGTGCCAAACAACCGGACATTGCCTTAGAAAGGATAGGCCGCCGCCTGGTGACTGAGTTCCTCGATACACAAAAGGAGAAAGGAGCCGCCGATCAATCTCGTCAAAACTGGCTAACGTGTTTAGGGAGCCTCTACGAGTTTGCAAAGCGCCGCTACGATGGCATACCAGACCGCAACCCTTTTCACGGTCATAACCTCGAAGCACGCCGCACGATAGAGAGTTATCAGCCGTTTGAACCTGACCAGATGCAAAAGTTACTTGATGCAGCAGAGCCGGAGATCAGGAACATCATAATCATGGGGCTGTTTTCAGGATGCCGCCTTGATGAACTGGCAAGCCTAAAGAAGTCAGAGATCAAAACGGTGGAATGTGTACGCTGTTTCTACATTTCGAAATCAAAGACTAAGGCGGGGGTACGGTACGTCCCTATTCATTCCCGGCTATCTGCGATTGTCGATGAATACCTGAACCACAGTTACGGCGAATACCTGTTCCCACAAGCTAACAAGATTAACAGGAAGGATGGTAAGAAAGGGCCGTACTACTCTCAAAACTTCACCAGGTTGCGTGACAAGGTTTTGCCTACCGCTACAGATCGTCAATGCTTCCACAGCTTGCGCGGGATGTTCATCACATGCTTAGACCGTGCCGGGGTGCAGGAAACAAGAATAGGCAGTATCACCGGACACACTGAACAGAAAGCGAAAACCGAAGCATTCCGTACCTATTCACAGGGGGCGAGCATGGAAGAGTTAGCAGGGTATGTCGAATTGGTGGACTACCCTGAAATCTAATTATAGTAACGTTTCAACAAGACCATTATCCTTCCCAGAGTTAG
The DNA here is from genome assembly GCF_049238365.1 of Enterobacter cloacae complex sp. IR53030. Classification (NCBI taxonomy): domain Bacteria; kingdom Pseudomonadati; phylum Pseudomonadota; class Gammaproteobacteria; order Enterobacterales; family Enterobacteriaceae; genus Enterobacter; species Enterobacter cloacae complex sp. IR53030. The sequence continues at coordinate 82,996 of NZ_JBMKHA010000008.1, read as the reverse complement.
TTAATGAATGTGTATTATTCATTACAACTTTTCATAAAAAAGTTATCATTATTGTATGTTAAAGAAGTTTTGCAAAATGGATTAAAATCAACATGATAATTAAACCCAAGATTCGTGGTTTCATCTGCACAACTACACATCCGGTTGGTTGCCAGGTCAACGTAAACAAACAAATCGAGTACGTCCGCAAAAACGGAAAACTCACTGATGGTCCTGCACGTGTGCTGGTGATCGGTGCCTCAACTGGTTATGGGCTTGCATCCAGAATTTCTGCAGCATTTGGCGGTGGTGCTTCCACTATCGGTATCTTCTTTGAAAAACCGGGTACGGATACCAAGCCTGGCTCTGCGGGCTGGTATAATTCTGCGGCTTTTGATGAAGCAGCGAAACGTGAAGGTCTTTACTCGAAAAGCATCAACGGCGACGCGTTCTCCGATGAGTGCCGCGACGAAGTTATCAGCCTCATCAAAGAAGATCTGGGTCAGATTGATTTAGTGGTTTATTCGCTTGCATCTCCGGTAAGAAAGATGCCAAAAACAGGCGAAATTGTTCGCTCTGCGCTGAAGCCAATCGGTGAGGTTTATACCTCTAAAGCCATTGATACCAACAAAGATCAGATCATTACTGCCAGTATCGAACCGGCAACCGAAGAAGAAGTGCGTAACACTGTTACCGTGATGGGTGGCGAGGACTGGGAACTGTGGATTGATGCGCTTAATAACGCTGGCGTTCTGGCTGATGGTGTGAAGACCGTTGCTTACTCCTACATCGGCACGGATTTGACCTGGCCTATTTACTGGCACGGTGCGCTCGGTAAGGCGAAGGAAGACCTGGATCGGGCGGCAAACGCGTTACGCAACAAGCTGGCTCCTCTCAACGGTGCTGCAAACGTCGCGGTGTTAAAGTCTGTTGTCACCCAAGCGTCTTCAGCTATTCCAGTCATGCCGCTTTATATTTCTATCGTGTTCAAGCTCATGAAAGATCGTGGGATCCACGAAGGCTGCATCGAGCAAATTAATCGTCTGATGACTACCAGCCTATATGGGGGTAGTGCCAAACTTGATGACGAGCAGCGAATCCGCATGGACGATCTGGAACTTCGGGAAGACGTTCAGCAAGCATGTCGAGATCTGTGGCCGACGATCACCAATGAAAATCTGGAGCAGCTAACAGACTACATTGCTTATAAAGAAGAGTTCCTGAAGTTGTTTGGTTTCGGATTTGAAGAGGTTAACTACGAAGCCGATACCGATACAAACATAGATTTTGATGTGAAAACATTAATCTAAGAAAAGGGGGCGCAAGCCCCTTATTTCTTAAACTCTGTATATAATGTGTTGGTTTTCAGCGTTATCAAATCGGAGTTACTAAAAAATAATACTCATCTTGCTGTACGATTCTTAACAACGACTTCTTTAAGGATACGATTATTTATTTTCTCTTTCCACAACCTTTGTTTTTCACTAAGATTTCTTTTCTTCATCGTATCAACAAGGAAATCATACTCTTTATCGTATAAATACCCTTTATCATTTGCATACTCAATCAATGCCAAGTTTGGATTGGCATGAATATTTTTCTTAATCCTTTTCAACCCTTCAAACAAAGTTCCAGTTGAAATATTCAAAAACCTATTTATACAAACGTTACCGACATACGTGGTATTGCCATTTTTTTTATTTTCAATATAGCAATGCTCTTTGATATCTTGACCACAGGGACAGAAATCCATTTCTTCAGAAACTTCTATCGAATGTAGACTCCACTCTGTTTTGGCAACTTCGAAGTTTTTTGAAACAGATAACGACAAAATATGTTCTTTTAGCCTTTCAAAGTTATGGTTTTCCATCAAAAGATCTCCAGAAATAGAAAAAGCGCTACTAATGAGCGCTTTGAGATGTTTTTACTTTTTCCCTTTTTTAGGGGGGATTTTTACAGTTTCCGTAACAGTTGTCCCTGGACGTTTCTTAGCCTCTTCCGGCTTTACAAACTGACCAGTACCCGCATCACGAACTACCTTTTGTTTAGGCATGAAAACACCTCATCTTAAATGAAGGATAGAACTACTTAACCTTTTTAATAGTAGGTAATAAGCGAAGCGGCGTCAAAGAAAAAACAAAACATCTACACAACATTAAAAAACATCATACAACATATAGCAAAAAAAGTAATATCTACCGTCATCCCCCAGTTGATGACCGTCCCCCCACTCAGTCACAGCCCTCAAATATTTTCGGCAGTGACGAGGCGGTCTTTATAATAGACCGTGAAGATTGCATAGATGCGATTGTTAATGCTAAACAAAAGATCATTCATGGCACTGAGGCTGAATATGGAATCACGATACACTCTGGTTGATGCAGTGCCACCCGCAGAGGACTTTTGCCGCTTGCGCATCATATCCGGTTTAACCCCCCGCCCTCTTGAGGCCGCAAAACAAGCCCTCCCAAGAAGCTGTCATGGCGTATATATTGAATATTCTGATCTTATTGTCGACATGGGGCGGATTGTCGGAGATGGAGCGCTCAACTTCGAAATCGTAGATGTTGCAGTCGATCCAGAACATCAAGGTAAAGGGCTGGGCCGGAAAGTCATGGAGGCATTAATGTCCTGGCTCGGGCAACAAGCACCAGTTGGAGCATACATTACCTTGATCGCAGATGTTCCAGAGCTATATGAAAAATTCGGTTTTAAAACCGTCCGTCCTGAAAGCGAAGGGATGGCGCTCATTTGGGGATCGCATTAATGGAACGAATCATCGAAATATTGCAATACACATTACGCAAAGGCACCGGAGTCACTTTTCACAATATCATGCGGGAAATCAGCATTCCCCTACACCAGCGCCACGGGATCGAGGTTATTTCGTTCGGACACTCCATGCATAACCCGGATTGCTACTATTTGATACGCGCTTTTGATAGCCATGAGAACATGGTTGTTGTCCTTGATGCTTTTTATGCAAGCACTGACTGGCGCAGCGGCCCACGCGAAGACATCATCAGCTGTATAGAAAGCAGCCAAAAAACAGTGGTAAGCATGCCGTCTGGAAGTATGGAAGAGTTAGATAGGTATGTGGCGATGGTAAATGCCCAGTAAATTCGCTTCTGCTGCCGGACAAACTTTAAAACTCATCAAAACTACACCTTCACCGCTTACACAACATGATACTTTCCGCCATACCAGCGAAAAAGAATGGAGACAGTTGCAGCTAAGGCACGCGATAATCCGCGCTCAAGCGAAAAAACTAAACAGCGTGCAGCAACGGTGTTAGCTCAATCTACAAACTAAAAAAACGAGAAAAGGGGCATTAGCCCCTTTGCTGTATCAATCACCACATCAAACATCCCGAGATTCAGTTTTGCGTTCTGTTTTTCTACGTTTTTCAAAGGTGCGGATTGCATCCCAGATAAACAGGAACAGCAGATACCAGTAAAGCGCGATAATCATACGTAAGCGCCCTGGTTCCAGTAGGTTGCGACTGTCCTCACAGACACCGCCATCACTTCAGCAGCCTTTTTCTGAGTTAGCCCTTGCGCCTTGTATTCCAGCACCTTCAAGCGTGTTTCTTCCTGCTTGCCAGCTTTCTTGATCCCAAGGCATTCGATGGTTGAGCCAGGGAAGTAATGGGTTTTGAGGTATTCCGCTGCCGCCATGTCGGGAACGACAAAGACGAGAGGGTGATCGGTATCAGTGTTGCGAATGGATGTTCGGCTAAGAAACTGGTAGCACCGTTCAAGATACATTGCCTGGCGCTTCTTCTTCATCACCGTTTCAAAATCCCAACCGATACGTTTGCAATAGTCAGCCCATCTCTTACGATCTTTATCGCCCAGATTTGCACATCCGAGGAACACAGCACTGTGAACATCCTGGTAGCTGTTCATTCCGTAGCTGGACATCGAAACAGCTTCACCTCCCATGCGATCACCGAGCTCAGCGAGTCCAATAGTTTGGAAGTCACAGATGGGTTTATCGTTGTTAGTTGCGAAGATAAAATCCTTCCCAACAATCTGATTTATCTCTTTCAGATGACTGTTAAAAACATTAGCCAGCTCTGACTGCCCCGCTCTTTTGACATCTTCTGAGAGGACAACCACAATCTTGATAGGCACGTTCTTATGCTTGCGTCTCTCGGGTTCTGGCTGAAGGTGTTCCCCGGCTTCCTGTACTGCGATTTGAGCAACGTTCTCAGCCATCCATACAAACCCACTGCGATCTACACCAGCGCCAAGCACAGTGAAGCTCTTCGCCCACGTTGCGGCCTTCAGTATCGGGTTATAAGTGTATGCAAAGAAGCTGTATGAAGAATCACACTCGGTATGCATCACACCACCACCGTCGAGCGCCACGTAAAGCACTTTCTTCAGGCTGTCGCTGTTAGCGTGCTTCTCATGGTAATACTGGTACAGCTTGTCGTAGTGCTCATCACGCAAATAGAGCAACCCGTTTCGCTCTTCCAGCCATGCCAGGAATGGGAAGTTTTCTGCCGTTCTGTCCGCATGTCGGATCTTCGCTTCAGCCCCAAACCAACCATCAGGGATCTCGTCAATCATCACGTTGTGTTCTGCCAGTAGAGAGCGCATCTCAGGATTGAACGTAGCGAGGTGGCAGTAGTTGGTGAAACATTCGTGGGTGGTTATCACCACATTCGTTTGGAAGCTGTTCGCCAGAGTACTTTTCAGGTTGAGAGTCGCACCTTCAACGCAAATGTGATGATTTGGGATTCTCAAACGATTTAGTTCTTGCTTGAACTGCTCGGCTAAAGCGTGGGTTGGTACTACGATTAAGAACTTTTCTGGGACAGCTTCTCGATTGAAGTCGTAAATGTGTTCTTTCAAACGGTGGCTCTTTCCTGAGCCGCAAATCGCATTAACGAAGTTTACTACTGGTTTCTTTTCGGTCATTCGGTTCCTCTCGGTTTAGGACTGCTGTTATTAACTCACTCACCAGCGCGGCGGCTGATTTGTCTTCACGGTTGGCACGTTCAATCAGCGCCTTGTGGATGTCATCAGTGAATCGGATATTCATTTTGTTTTTTCCTTTCGGTATTCATCAAATCGAGCGAGTGCATCAGCAAACAGTTTTTCACGTTCCGCGTATTTGCGTTTTCTGGCTACGTTCATAGATGCATATATCACTTCACGAGTGACTTCGCCATTGACCAGTTCATTAAAAACCTGGTCACTACTAAAATATTTCAAAGCAATGTTCCTCCTGCTTAGCAACTCATCGGGAATGAGTATTGTGTTCCAGACATGACAAAACCCCCACACCGTTTACCCGGAGGAGGCATGAAGATAAAGTCATTAGAGTGGGCATTTGTTAGAGAAGTGAAGATATCCCTCACTTAATACCACCTTACCATGAAACGAACGTTTTGTCAAGTTATTTATTAACTTTCAACAAGATACTATCAAGGATCGTATGGTCACGTTGCTCTCCCACATACATCATGGATGTCCGGTAGCTTCACTGACTCGGATACCATCTTATCTATATTATTAACAATGAAATTTCCGGCTTAATATGCAAGTAAGCCGCTCTTATGGCTACGCCATTTGCACAAGTAACCTGATACAGAGGATGCAGAAAAGTCTAAAGGTACTTTAGAGTTATTTGCATCTTCGGTAAAAATGGAGGCTTACAATGAAACACTGAAAGTGTGTAATGGTGCATAAACTCATTTTCACAAGAGTAACTTGCACAATGGATTCATGGACGAGGTGTACGAGTACATAACACAGGAAATAATCAATATTTACTATTTAAATAGTAGTTAATGGTTTTTTAGGTATTAATGTTCGTTATGTGAGTACTGCGAGCATAGCAGATTTTCTTTACAGGAAAATAGCTTCTGAGTAATAACATCAGGTACAAAGGTTACTTTCCTGTAATCGATATCTTCCATGCTCCGCATTACATGCTACTCATGCAGCATACCTTTCATGGTCGCAGTGCTCCGCATGAAACAACACTCCAGAAAGCCGGAAAACTCCTCATGACTAACAGGATGTAAATAACCGATAAACAACCACATTTGATAGATGTAACCTATCATAATTCCTCCCTTATTATTCATTTTCTAACGCCTTTACGAAACTTTTATCCTTCCATCAACTTTCAACAAAGCCTTATTCTATGCGGCTTACAGCTAAATCAATGACGAATCATTAAGTGCTAATACTAAGCAACCGTTCTTTCTTGCGATGTTAAAATAACCAGCGATTTTTATACCCACTTTTACTCTGAACTACTGGTATTGAAAGTCTTTGCATACGGGCACTGCCCTTTAGTGACGTAGGTGAAAACATACTGGCTGTTCTCATAGGTGCAAAGCGTCTTACCATTCTCCGTTTTTTCCTGCTGCGGATCTGTCATTGTGATTTGTCCTGCCATCACCAACTGTGAAATCAGTAGTCCCGATATCACCAATATTGATTTCTTCATAAGCCTCACTCCAGTTGACTGTTATCGCCGAATGTCACAGTGCTCAGTATTTGTACAATAGCATTGTATCACCCACATCGATCGATTTTACTGATCTATAAGATCGATTTAATTAATGAAAGTGGTAAGATAAGGTAATGCGCTAACAGCGCCTTGTCACCAAATCAAACAAGAAAAGGAAGACCATGAAAAGATTGATTCTCACGTCACTGATCGTTCTCCCCTTCGCCTCAAGTGCAACCACATTCACCTGTAAGGCGATCCAGGAAGGGCAGATCGATTCTGGTAGCCAAAAATCTTCAGTCGAAACTCGCCTTGATGTGCAGGACAAAAGTATGAAGGTGAACATGGGTGGTAAAACCTGGCGACTCGGTTTCTTGGGTGAGAAAAGTATTGCGAAGATGTACGCCACGCCAGACGGAGGGATTGCCGTCACATACATCGACAATGGGAGTGAGCCTATTTTCGTTATGCGCCCCACAAACAATGATGGACAGACTGCTGTCTACACGCTCAGCCTGTGCTCTGAGATGTAAACAAAGGCGTGAGTAATCACGCCCTATATATTTGCTCGACCCCAACAATCAAACCGCAACGAGCATTTGAGCCTATCACCAGCTTCGCGATTATCATTTCCACTTACATTTGCTCTCAGTCCCGAGTCCTAAACCTCTATTATCCAGTCTCAAAACAATCTCCTTATAAGACTACACCGACACAACGGCAAAATGCGGCTTCGCCTTGTCTCAAAAGGTTGATCTTTTATTTTGGGACAGCTATTATTTTGATACTATCTTTTGAGACTTAGAGAACATCATGACAACTGTGATCGGATATGTGCGAGTTTCCACCAGCGACCAGAACGTTGAAAACCAGAAGCAGCAGATAACCGAAGCTGGATATAGTGTTAATCGCTGGTTCAGTGATAAAGCCGTGAGTGGTGCAGTAAAGGCATCAGATCGTCCAGGGTTTGGTGAACTACTCAGCTATGTGCGAGAAGGCGATACGCTGATTGTGATTGCCATAGACCGCTTGGGACGTAATACCATTGATGTACTGTCGACAGTTGAAATGTTGCAAGCGAAGGGCGTGAAGGTTGTCAGCTTGCGAGAAGGGTTCGACCTGTCAACACCAGTGGGTAAAGCAATGCTTACCATGATGGCAGGACTTGCCAGCCTGGAGAAAGACCTGATAGCAGAGCGCAGAACGGCAGGTATCAAGCGTGCTCAATCGGAAGGCAAACATTGTGGCAGACCGATTAAAGCAACCGCTGAACAGGTGAGAGAGCTATTAGATCAAGGTTGCTCTCCAGCAATGGTTCAAGATAGGCTGGCTATCAGCAAAGCCACCTTCTACCGACTAAAGACCTACTGACCCATCTTACTGATATTTGAGGAATCTCCCAGTTACAAGCGGGAGCCTTCGATCAGGTTGTTAAGCGGCTTCAGCAAGCGTGATAGACTATATGCATTAAGAGATATATACGCGCATTAAACGCTTACTTGATCACGTACGTGCGTTGAAATGAATATAAAGGGGCAGTTTGCCCCCTATTCTTTAGGGTATGAAAGTTCAGCGGTGACTAAATGTGATTCTGACTTATCAGATTGGACGTCATACGCGAAGCTATACCGCTCCCCAGACGTAAACTTAAATCCAAATACAGGAAGACACTCCCCCTTCGGCACATAAACAGGCTTGTCATCGAAAATCTTGTGAAGAGAGTCGCTATTATCGCTTTTGATTTGAATAGCAGTGATCCGTTCCTGCGGCTCCAGTGGTGACAACACACAAACTTGATTATCTTTGATCAATGCCGTTGTAGATTCACGATCTACCATTCGATCACCTGGCCCAGGGCATCCCGTTAAGAGGAATACAACACCCAGCAACATTTTGTTTTTCATGTTTAACGCCCCTTCCCTGTTACGATTTTCTGGTAAAGCGAAGGGACATCCTGCAACAAATCTACGCCCCTGTACATCCCCATGCGCCCTGGTCTCTGATAGTAAGACCACTTACTGATCCCATAAACCAGCAGTAACCAGTAATCAGCTAAAATAGAGGCTTGCTGTTCAAGAGAATAATCAGTGAGCTTTTCTTTATCCAGCCTGTAGGTATATTCAGCAGCCCAGCTAAAAGCTCCCCGCATTCTCACCCATTGCCCGTGTTGGTGTTGCCAGACATGCCCCAGCTCATGGATGAAAACATATTTATCTTCGATGAAAACCGAGTTTGCGGAAAAATCTTCCCTGTACATCGACTTTCTGTACCATAACTCCCCGTTTGGAGTCATCGCGTAGTTCTGTTTTTGTAGTCCGAATGGTAAATAGCTGTCGCAATGAATCCAGACACGGCTATACACTATCGAATCACCGAACACCCTACGAGCCATTGCTATCTCGCCTAAAGTCATCCGGCGTAATGTTCCTTCTTCTGCCTGTGCGCTCATAAACCGTCCTCCTTGTATGATTTATCTAAATCGTAAAATCATAAGTCGAAATAGTCTATACACGAACATTAGCCATTCATCAAATACAGTGATGGTGCAAGCGTTACTCCCCATTGGTACTATCCCCGTCCTCTTGTAGCATGGACTCAATAAACTCTCGTTGCTCATGCGTCAGTGCAAGTTCTTCCAGCAAGCGCTCTAACTCTTCCTCAGGTGATTCATCTTGAATCTGTCTGTTCCCGATAGCCATGCTCACCCTTGAGTTATTAGGATTAATCGCAGAGTATTCAGGGTGCAGAAAATGCGCAACTAACAGATTTTGGACAATAAAGCCTTATTGCCCATTGATGGTATGACAATGGGTGGTGCAACAGCATCAGCGTTTTGCCTACTGGCAATGTGTGTCAAACCACTCACGTACCTCATCAGTAGTAGCGCTCTCTTTGTGTTTGGCTACTGCCCACACAGAAAAGTTATTCAGGTACTTTTCGTAAAAGCCACCAACTGGATATTCAATCCCCTTTTTAATGAAAGTTTTAACAAATATTTTTTCTGCAATTTCCTTTTGGGAGTTCGTGAAATCTACCGAGTAGCGGGGCGCGTTAGCAATGAAATGGCAATAAATCCCGCTTAGTACATCTGTATCATTTAACAATGGGGGAGTCTGACAAGCCCAAATATCTTGAATGGAGGATGAAGTACCAGCATTCGTCTTATATAGAGTTGCTTCCTTCCCCTTGCTTTTGCAAAAGTCCCCAATCAGTGACATTACAATATCCGCGTTACTTACGTCTCTGTAACGAGCGGTTACAAGCCATCCTAAGCTCTGATCATAACTCTCCGAATAAGTAGGCACATCTAAGTGCTCTTGCCGCTGAGAACCCCCGCTACAACCGACGCAAATGGCACAGAAAAAAAGTGATAATCCTTTAATACACATGATCCACCGTCAACAGTTTGTTATTAAACATATTTAACCTCAGAGCAACTTGAGTGTTTTGTTTTTTCTCTTAACATTCCAAATCAGGCTAATGAGGGGTAAGCCATTATGGATTAAGGTTCAGATACAACTGAAATAATAGAGAATCCAGCAATCTCCGTCCCCCCTCTGCCAGAGTGAAATCTGGCGGAATCCCTTCTGACTGCGTCCTGGACTTCATCTTGTGTTGGCTCGTGGTCAGAGCGAAGTAACACCGTCTCCGCTCTGGTTTCTTTCCCGTCTCTGTGTTCGTATGTGATTTTATACGTGATGCTCATCATCTTCCTCCGCCTTATTGGATGTACTTTAGTTTAGACAATACCATCCACAAAGCCCCGTTAATGATACAAGTAACAAGCTGAGCATAAGCGAGGTACTTGTAGTACCTGCATATTACAAGTACATGGGTACGGATGATCGCAGTGATTGCCACTCTGCACCTGTTTATGTTATGTAGCTCATAACGCTACACACCGGACTTATAGACATATGATCAATAAAATGGATTTATAAGAAGTCACACATAAAAACAGGGTATTACTGATAACACTGGCGCTCATGACCCAACAAACTCACGTAGAACTTATCACGCTAATCTTGATAGACTAACAGGAGACTGACAATACTAAGGCGTGTATTTACAGCAATACAATCTATGACGATCAGTCCGTTTGAACAATGCAAATGTATTAAGACGTCTGTAGAGTATTCAGAACACTTTGATTATTAAATCATCATTTCTGTTCATTCGCGGCAGTAAGTAAATCAATAAAAATCTCGGAGAAGAGAGCGTCTTTAAAAATATCAATCTTAAAGATCTTCTGATGACTACCAGAAGTTAACTGTGATTTTAATCTCATTCTAATGACATCATGATAATCTTTAGAAGCAGAGAAAACATAGAATATAGCAAATCCCTCCACAACGAAATACCATAGTACACTGTCAGCCTCATCACTTTTTATAAAAGCAAAGTTACTAAGAATAGATTTAATAACGTGATCAGGAATATTATTCGTTGTATCGATCAATCTAAATACACAAATACGGATGAAGTTATCCACCTTCAAATGACTAAGTTTATTTATTCTCACCTGTTTATTTTTAATGCAATGCCTCATCAAGTCATCCAACTCAGGAACTCCATTAACAGTTGAATAATGCACACTTTTAGAGATAGAGGCTCTCCATAGTATACTTAGTAAGAAAAGATAAAATCGCTTATAATCGAAAGAGTTGATGATAATATGGTCAGAGTTTTTACGTATATTATGATGATTTCTCAACAATCTTGTTCCATACGATTCGTACTCATGGCTGATAAACTGCTCACATTCGAAGCATAGAAGTGGCTCTTTAGGATCAACATTTTCTCGTTTTGGTTTACTACCTTTTTGAAATATAATCAACTGCGAATCATTCTTCTTCAATCGTTTGAAATAGCTTCTTGGTATGCTATGAGATTCCAGTAGTTCTTTCTCTTCGAGACATAACTTACAGATACTTTTCATAAGTTTCCCATAATATAAAAATGTCGATATTTACATTCCCTGCTTAGCAAGATATTAAATAAGGTCTCATAGAATCCCCAAGATACTTACCCTATTCATACTATCACAAGCATGTTCAGTTTATTTGTTAACTGGTACTAACTCCAAAACGCCATAATGCGCCTGTCTGTGACAGTTCGGGCACAATGCAATCGCATTTTCAACGGAATCCTCCCCACCATTCGAAAGCCACTCAATGTGATGAACCTCAAGAAATGGTGTGCCGTCTACTTTGAGAAAAGGAGCGTCACTCTTACAGCTTTGACACTTGCCATTAGCCCTTGAAAGAACTTCGGCTACCACATAGGGGCTTCGCTTATAAACTCGTGTTGTAACCTCGATTAGCTCAGGAGTTTTATTCTCAGCGTCTAAAATCTCTTTGCGTTCTGACGGGGGCAGTTCTGACGCATCATCAACAGCCTTTTCAAACTCAGATTTCACCTTACGGTAACACCATTTACCTTGCTGATCCTGATACAACTCCCAAATACCATGAATAGAGGGTTGATAGATTTCAAAGATCTTCCCTCGCTTGAACAATCGGTCATACTCATGATGCCGATGGGTTACATCATCAGTTCGCCTGGCTGTTTTGTTGAAACTCCAGTAGCTACGATTGCAGTTGACTGAGTTGACAATGAGATTCAAGTGGGTGTCGTCTTTATAATGTGGAAATCGCTCTTTCAGATAAGCATCCACTTGCTTCGCCGTTGCCGCCCCTCCGAACTGTTCCTCAATCACTTGGACAGTAGTGATTCTTATCGGTTGGTCGCCATACTTGTATGTTCGATTTGCTTTTGAAGACATCAAAAAACCTCTTGCAATCTAAGATTTATCTTAGATTAACTATCGAGCATAACTTGTGCAACTCTCTGATTTTGGACAATAGAAGCCATAAAGCCCCGTTGGTGATACAGCAACAAGCGTAGCGACTTCATCAGACTGTCAGAGGGATCACACCTTATCAGGATAACCGTGTACCTTTGCGGGAGCGTGGCTGAAGCGCTGATAGAGCCTACATGTCGTTTGTAGGTACGTTATCACCATAAACCTGCTTACGTGGCTCATAGGGCGCGTGTGTTCAATCTGTCGATGACATAACGATGCCTGGATGGGCTTTTTCTTCACGTTTTCTATCGCGGTGTGAGGATGCAACTGCCGCCAACGCTGAGTTATACTGTCATCTCACCATGTAACTTAGCGTGACAGTTACCAAGGGCGGATCACAATGGTAGAACCAATAGGCGACTAAAATAGGTAACTATTTAAGTTGCTGATAGAGAAGGCTTTTAAGGCTTCTCCACAAGGGGAGAGATCTGGAGCGGGCGAAGGGAATCGAACCCTCGTATAGAGCTTGGGAAGCTCTCGTTCTACCATTGAACTACGCCCGCTTTGAGGTGCGTAAGGCATTATAGACCTTACGCCTCTTCATACAAGCCTCTTCACCACTAAGTGGCGATAAAATAATCACTTAGCACTTCGGTTTGCTGCCGGGTGCCGGAAGATAACGCTGCGGATCGATGGCCGTCGCCTTATAACGAATCTGGAAGTGCAGCTTCACCGAATCCGTTCCCGTGCTGCCCATGGTGGCAATCTTCTGCCCTGCTTTGACGTTTTGCCCGTTATTGACCAGCATCGTGTCGTTGTGCGCATAGGCCGTGATGTAGTCTTCGCCATGCTTAATCATGATCAGGTTACCGTAGCCGCGTAGCTGGTTACCGACATAAACCACCTTACCTGCGCCTGAGGCATAAACCGGCGTACCGCGTGCAGCGGCGATATCAATGCCTTTGTTACCCCCTTCAGACAGGGAGTACGGCAGCACCACTTTACCGCTGGCTGGCCAAATCCAGCAGCGTTGACCGACCGGTGGCCAGGAGGACTGCGGCACCGCATAGGATGGCGTCACTTTAGCGGTTTTGCCTTTCGCAGAGGATTTTTTACCCGAGGTCGAACTGCCGTTAACCTTCAGCTTCTGCCCCACTTCGATGGTATACGGTGGAGAGATGTTATTCAGACGCGCCAGATCCTTCACGCTGGTCCCCGTCGCGCGCGAAATCCGATACAGCGTGTCACCGCGCTTAACGGTGTAGACCGAACCGGAATAGCTGCCCATATCTGAAGATTTACTCCCCGAACAGCCGGCCAGTAATAATGTCAGCGTCAGGCAAAAAATGGCGATGATGGGGTTTCTCGTCAGGCTTCCTGCAAACAAAACAGATCCTCGGTCAGCGTGAATGGCGCCCTATGATACCAGCCCTGGCAGAAATGGGTCAGCCCTTTTCCGCTCTGTGGGTCAAACCGTTCGTATAAGAATGCCGTATAATACTGCTCTGCTGATGGTGCAGAACCATCCGCATCGTTGGCACTGGAGCACGAATGAGTATTCAAGAACACGTTATTTTGGTAAACGACCAGGGAATGGTGATTGGCACTCAGGAAAAGTACGCCGCACACACCACCCAAACCCCTCTGCATCTGGCCTTCTCCTCCTGGCTGTTTAACGCCGAAGGGGAGTGCCTGGTCACCCGACGCGCGCTAAGCAAAAAAGCCTGGCCGGGTGTCTGGACGAATTCCGTCTGCGGGCACCCTCAAACCGGTGAAAAGACGGAAGAGGCGATTATCCGCCGCTGCCGTTTTGAGGTTGGCGCTGAAATCACGGCGATTACCCCCGTGGCCGCCGAGTTTCGCTACCGCGAAACCGATCCTTCCGGGATTGTGGAAAATGAGATTTGCCCGGTATTCGCGGCACGTATTACCAGCGAACTGCGTATTAATCACGAAGAAGTGATGGAATTTGAATGGGTTGAACTGGAATCGTTGTTCCAGGCCCTAAACGCCGCGCCCTGGGGTTTCAGCCCGTGGATGGTGCTGGAAGCAACGGTCGCACGAGACGCTTTGAGAGCGTTTGCCGCGCAATAAAAAAGCCCCTAACGGGGCTTTTTTTACATCTTAACGCCTTATTTCACCGGACGCATCGCCGGGAACAGGATCACGTCCCGGATGGTGTGGCTGTTGGTGAACAGCATGACCATACGGTCAATACCAATACCCAGACCCGCCGTCGGTGGCAGGCCGTGCTCCAGCGCGGTCACGTAGTCTTCGTCGAAGAACATCGCTTCGTCATCGCCCGCTGCTTTCGCATCAACCTGATCCTGGAAGCGCTGCGCCTGATCTTCCGCATCGTTCAGCTCGCTAAAGCCGTTGCCGATTTCACGGCCGCCGATGAAGAATTCGAAACGGTCAGTGATTTCCGGGTTCTCGTCATTACGACGCGCCAGCGGAGACACTTCAGCAGGGTATTCGGTGATGAAGGTCGGCTGAATCAGGTGCGCTTCGGCCACTTCTTCGAAGATCTCGGTCACGATACGGCCCAGACCCCAGCTCTTCTCAACCTTGATACCGATGCTTTCCGCGATCGCTTTCGCAGAGTCGAAGTTATCCAGATCCGCCATGTTGGTTTCAGGACGGTATTTCTTGATCGCTTCGCGCATGGTCAGTTTTTCGAACGGCTTGCCGAAGTCGAACACTTCTTCACCGTAAGGGACCTGGGTGGTGCCCAGAATGTCCTGCGCCAGGGTACGGAACAGGGATTCGGTCAGCTCGATCAGATCTTTGTAATCTGCATACGCCATATAGAGTTCCATCATGGTGAACTCTGGGTTATGACGAACGGAGATACCTTCGTTACGGAAGTTACGGTTGATCTCGAATACGCGATCAAAGCCACCTACCACCAGACGCTTCAGGTACAGTTCCGGCGCGATACGCAGGTACATGTCCAGGTCCAGGGCGTTATGATGGGTGATGAATGGACGGGCAGACGCACCGCCTGGGATCACCTGCATCATCGGGGTTTCCACTTCCATAAAGTCGCGGTTCACCATGAACTGGCGAATACCGGCCATGATCTGGGAGCGAATTTTAAAGGTCTTGCGGGATTCATCGTTAGAGATGAGATCCAGATAACGCTGACGATAGCGCGCTTCCTGATCCTGCAGGCCGTGGAATTTGTCCGGCAGCGGACGCAGCGCTTTGGTCAGCAGACGCAGCTCGGTACAGTGGATAGACAGTTCACCGGTTTTGGTTTTGAACAGTTTACCTTTCGCGCCAAGGATATCGCCCAGATCCCACTTCTTGAACTGCTCGTTGTAGATGCCTTCCGGCAGATCGTCACGGGAAACATACAGCTGAATACGGCCACCCACGTCCTGCAAAGTCACGAAGGAGGCTTTACCCATAATACGACGGGTCATCATACGGCCAGCAACGGCCACTTCGATGTTCAGCGCTTCCAGCTCTTCGTTCTCTTTACCGTCGAAGTCAGCGTGCAGTTGGTCTGAGGTGTGGTCACGACGAAAATCGTTCGGGAACGGCACGCCCTGCTCACGCAGCGCTGCCAGCTTCTCGCGGCGGGTTTTCAGTTCGTTGTTAAGATCGACTACCGCGTCAGCGCCCTGTGCTTGTTGTTCAGACATGTTGGTTCCTCATAACCCTGCTTTCAAACTTGCTTCGATAAATTGGTCCAGGCTGCCGTCCAGCACCGCCTGCGTGTTACGGGTTTCAACCCCGGTACGCAGGTCTTTGATGCGGGAGTCATCAAGGACGTAAGAACGGATCTGGCTGCCCCAACCGATGTCGGACTTGTTATCTTCCATCGCCTGTTTCTCAGCATTTTTCTTCTGCATCTCCAGCTCATAAAGCTTCGCTTTCATCTGCTTCATGGCCTGGTCTTTGTTCTTATGCTGGGAACGGTCGTTCTGGCATTGTGTTACCAGCCCGGTTGGAATGTGGGTAATACGCACCGCCGATTCCGTACGGTTAACGTGCTGACCACCCGCACCGGAGGCGCGATAAACGTCAATACGCAGGTCCGCCGGGTTAATTTCGATATCAATATCTTCGTCAACTTCCGGGTAAACAAACGCCGAGCTGAAGGAGGTATGGCGACGGCCACCGGAGTCGAACGGGCTCTTACGCACCAGACGGTGAACGCCGGTCTCGGTACGCAGCCAGCCGTAGGCGTAGTCGCCAATGATCTTGATGGTGACGGATTTAATACCGGCCACTTCACCTTCAGACTCTTCGATGATTTCGGTTTTGAAGCCGCGCGCTTCTGCCCAACGCAGGTACATACGCGTCAGCATGCTGGCCCAGTCCTGCGCTTCGGTACCGCCAGAACCTGCCTGAATATCGAGGTAACAGTCAGCGCTGTCGTATTCGCCGGAGAACATACGACGGAATTCCAGCTGCGCCAGCTTCTCTTCCAGCACGTCGAGTTCTGCCACGGCTTCGTTAAAGGTTTCTTCGTCGTCGGCTTCGACGGCCAGCTCGAGCAAACCGGAAACATCTTCCAGCCCCTGAGCCATTTGATCCAGCGTATCTACGATAGCTTCGAGAGAGGAACGCTCTTTACCCAACGCCTGTGCGCGTTCAGGTTCGTTCCAGACGTCCGGCTGTTCCAGCTCGGCGTTTACTTCTTCAAGACGCTCTTTCTTGGCATCGTAGTCAAAGATACCCCCTAAGAACGTCAGAGCGCTCCGTGAGGTCCTGAATACGGTTTTTTACCGGATTAATTTCAAACATGGTCTGTTTTCTTTTATGGACTTGTCAAAATGCGGTGATAAGAGCGGGATTGTACCGAATCCACGCCCTTTTTTATAGAGATTACTGCCGCTAAATTGGCCAGATATTGTCGATGATGATCTGAAGGGTGCGGTTTCCGCGAAACTCGTTGATATCCAGTTTGTATGCCAGTTCGACCTCGCGCACGCCGTTGTCCGGCCAGATGGCCGTATCGACGTTGAAGGCGATGCCGTCCAGCAGCGGTCCGCCGCCAACGGGCTCAACCATGACTTTCAGATGACGCTCGCCGACGATACGTTGCTGAAGCAGGCGGAAACGGCCGTCGAACAGCGGTTCAGGGAACATCTGTCCCCACGGACCGGCATCGCGCAGCATCTGCGCCACGTCCATTGTCATCTCATGCGGTGAGAGCTCGCCGTCGGACACCACTTCTCCCTGCAACAAGGCAGGGTCTATCCAGTCGGTGACCAGTTCACCAAATAGCCGCTGAAATTCGTCAAATTTCGCCTCTTCCAGCGACAGACCCGCCGCCATCGCATGGCCGCCAAATTTGATCATCAGGCCCGGGTACAGCGTATCCAGACGCTCCAGTGCATCACGCATGTGAAGACCCTGAATCGAACGGCCAGAGCCTTTCAGCGTGCCGTCACCAGCCGGGGCAAACGCGATCACCGGGCGGTGGAAGCGCTCTTTAATGCGCGAGGCCAGAATGCCAACCACACCCTGATGCCACTCAGGATGATACATAGCCAGCCCGCCCGGCAGCGTTTCACCGCTGCGTTCGAGTTTTTCGCAAAGGGTCAGCGCTTCGACCTGCATTCCCTGCTCTATCTCTTTACGGGTCTGGTTCAACGCGTCGAGCTCATTGGCCAGGACGCGCGCTTCGCCGATGTTATCGCACAGCAGCAGCGCCACACCGACGGACATATCGTCCAGCCTTCCGGCAGCGTTCAGACGCGGCCCGAGGGCAAAACCCAAATCACTTGCCGCCAGCTTGAGCGGATCGCGGTTGGCAATTTCCAGCAGCGCCTTAATTCCCGGACGGCACTTGCCCGCGCGAATGCGGCTTAAGCCCTGCCAGGTCAAAATACGGTTATTGGTATCGAGCGGCACGACGTCCGCGACGGTACCCAGCGCCACCAGGTCGAGATATTCGGCCAGGTTTGGTATGGCGATACCGCGTGATTCGAACCAGCCCTTATCACGAAGCAGGGTCCGCAGCGCCAGCATCAGATAAAACGCTACCCCCACACCGGCGAGAGATTTTGACGGGAAATCGCAGTCGCGCAGGTTGGGATTGATGATCGCTTCAGCGTCCGGCAACGTTTCACCCGGCAAGTGGTGATCGGTGACTAACACCGGGATCCCCAGCGCGTGCGCATGATCGACACCTGCATGGGAAGAGATCCCGTTATCAACGGTCATGATCATCTGTGCCCCGCGGGCGTGAGCCTGATCGACCACTTCCGGGCTGAGGCCGTAACCGTCTTCAAAGCGGTTCGGCACAAGGTAAGTGACGTTATCGCAGCCCAGCGCGCGCAGACTCAAAACGCTCAAGGCCGTGCTGGTTGCGCCATCTGCATCGAAATCCCCTACCACCACAATACGCGTTCCCTCACGGAGCGCGTTGTAGAGCATTTCGATGGCTTTTTCGATGCCGTTGAGCTGCTGCCAGGGCAGCATCCCTTTGACGCTGCGTTCAAGATCCTCAGCACTGCGCACGCCGCGGCTGGCGTAGAGACGCTTCAGCAGGGGCGGGAGATCGTCTGGCAAATCAACCGGTTCAACCGCCTCGCGGCGGCGCAATTTTATCGGGGCTTTCACGCGGATTATTTACCACCAAACTGTTTCTGGTGCGCGTCGAGGAACTCTTTCATCTCTTTTGGTCCCTGGTAACCCGGCACAACATAGCCATTGCTCAGGACAATCGCTGGCGTACCGCTTACGCCGAACTGCACGCCCAGCGCGTAGTGGTTAGCAATATCGATATCGCAGGACGCAGGCTTAACCTCTTTACCGCTCATCGCATCGTCAAACGCTTTGTTGCGATCTTTCGCACACCAAATCGCTTTCATGTCTTGCTCTGGCTGGCTCTGCACGCCTGCACGCGGGAAGGCCAGGTAACGCACGGTAATGCCCAGCGCGTTATAGTCTTTCATCTGCTCATGGAGCTTGTGGCAGTAGCCACAGGTGATGTCGGTGAAGACGGTAATCACATGTTTTTCCTGCGCCGCTTTATAGACGATCATCTCTTTTTCGAGCGCATTCAGGTTTTTCATCAGCAGCTGGTTGGTGACATTGACCGGCTGCGCGCCGCTCACGTCATACATTGGCCCCTGAATAATATGTTTGCCGTCTTCGGTGACATACAGCACGCCGCTGTTAGTCAGTACCGTTTTCATCCCGGCAACCGGTGCAGACTGGATGTCGCTGCTGGTAACGCCCAGTTTAGCCAGTGACTGTTTAATAGCGGCGTCATCCGCATGGGCGAACCCGGTAAAAGAGGCTGCCAGCAGGGTGAACAGCGCGAAAGACTTTTTCATAGTTGATCCCGTTACAATTTGTCGGCACTCACGCACGAGGGTGGTGCTGTTGGTGTAGCTGCCGCAGGCGTTCCGTCGCGACATGGGTGTAAATTTGCGTCGTAGAAAGATCGCTGTGTCCCAGTAGCATCTGCACCACGCGTAAATCTGCGCCGTGGTTTAACAGATGCGTCGCGAAAGCGTGACGCAATACGTGCGGCGAAAGCTTTTCACTGTCGATACCCGCCAGTGTGGCGTAATGCTTGATGCGATGCCAGAACGTTTGTCGTGTCATCTGCTGTGCGCGCTGGCTCGGAAACAAGACGTCGATAGACACGCCATTGAGCAACCATGGACGGCCATGCTCAAGATACGTTTCCAGCCAGTAAACCGCTTCTTCTCCCAGCGGCACCAGCCTTTCCTTATTTCCTTTACCGATGACGCGCACCACGCCCTGACGCAGGCTGATGTCGCTCATCGTCAGGCCAACCAGTTCAGAGACACGCAAACCGGTAGCATACAATAGCTCAAGCATGGCTTTATCGCGTAACTCCAGCGGCAGGTCAACAGCAGGTGACTGTAATAATCTCTCAACTTGTGCTTCGCTGAGATCTTTCGGCAGCCGCTGCGGGAGTTTTGGGGACGCCAGAAGCGCACTCGGATCGTCTTCCCGAATCTTCTCACGGTAGAGATGCTGGAACAGCCGACGCATCGCGCTGAGCAAGCGTGCAGAACTGGTGGCCTTATAGCCCCCTTCAACCCGTTCCGCGAGCAGCGCCTGAAGGTCGTCGCTTTGCGCACTCGCCAGCGATAATTCGCGACGCGCCAGCCACTCCACCAGCATGGTGAGATCGCGCCGATAGGCACTGAGCGTGTTCTCGGCCAGATTTTTCTCCAGCCACAGCGCATCGAGAAACTGTTCAACGAGTGCGAGATCCTTTTCCACATCGGCCCCTTTGATTCTGCAGTCAGGCCATTATGCCTGATTGCGACCGGTTTCTGGTACACTACGCACAAAGTCAAAGCATGAATTGAGATAGTTACGCGATGAATATTGGTCTTTTCTATGGTTCCAGCACCTGCTACACCGAAATGGCGGCAGAGAAAATTCGCGACATCATTGGCCCCGAACTGGTGACGTTGCATAACCTGAAAGATGACGCGGTCGCGCTGATGGAACAGTACGATGTACTGATCCTCGGCATCCCAACCTGGGATTTTGGTGAGATACAGGAAGACTGGGAAGCCATCTGGGATCAGCTCGATTCAGTCAATCTCGACGGCAAAATCATTGCGATGTACGGCATGGGCGATCAGTTGGGCTACGGCGAATGGTTTCTTGATGCACTTGGCATGCTGCATGACAAACTGGTACCGAAAGGGGCGACGTTTATCGGCTACTGGCCAACCGAAGGATACGAGTTCACCAGTCAAAAACCGATCATTGCCGACGGCCAGCTGTTTGTCGGACTCGCCCTGGATGAAACCAATCAGTACGATCTCAGCGACGAGCGCCTGCAGGCCTGGTGCGAACAGATACTTGGCGAAATGGCAGAAAAATTTAGCTGAGTGGGTTACTCCTGCGTCGGCTGTTGCAACAACATCCGGCGCAGATCTCGCCATTCTGAAGCATCCATACTGTCAGCCGCCAGCCACAGGTGCTGGCAACGCCCGCCGTCCACATTGCGTAACCGTAACATCATGCCGGAGTTGAGCATCCATGGCATACCCAGAATATCCCACTCTTTTCCCTGCCAGCGCAGGCGGGAATCCATCAGTAACTTGATCTCACCCTGACGAGCATTAATGCGACGCTGGCTGCGTACGCTGTCAAAAACGACAAACGAAAGTAATAGCAGCCACAGCGGTGTATAGCTCAGGGGCCATGGCATGAGTAACACGATGGCCGCAACCAGGCCGTGGAGCATTAACGACATCCACTGTGAGCGCCACGAGACGCGAAGATCAGATTGCCACAGGACCACGTTCCCGATTCCGTGTTTGAATTAATTGCACCATCCGTTGCAACTCGGTGTCGGCG
Source organism: Enterobacter cloacae complex sp. IR53030 (assembly GCF_049238365.1). Taxonomy (NCBI): domain Bacteria; kingdom Pseudomonadati; phylum Pseudomonadota; class Gammaproteobacteria; order Enterobacterales; family Enterobacteriaceae; genus Enterobacter; species Enterobacter cloacae complex sp. IR53030. The sequence goes on along the minus strand of NZ_JBMKHA010000008.1, from coordinate 61,416 downwards.
GGTTTGCCGTGGTTCATCAGCCAGTTGAATAAATCCGGATCGTCAGACTCAAGCAGGCGAACAAACAGCCGCTTATCATCATCGCTTAAGCTGTCATACTCATATTCGAAGAAAGGCATGATGGAAATATCAAGTTCACGCATGCCGCGACGGCATGCCCAGTGAATACGGGCCTTGTTGTTAATATCCATGTTCAGTTTCCTGCATTACGTTTGGCACAGTCGGGCCCCCGTTCAGTGTTCTTTATTTCTCTACGGGGACACCAGCTAGTGTAACGTGTTTTTGACCGTTTCATTACTGGAATATTGCGATCAACGAGCAGGCTTCCAGAATAAACCCTACAAAGACAGCGGATTACACTATTTTACGTAGCGCTACGCATAACCGGTTTATGGCACAAATGGTCTGCTGAAAGCGCTTGCATTGCCAGCAGGCTCTTTTACCATTAGGCATTATCAAAGCGTTAAGCAATTCAGGATATCGTTATGGCATTTACACCATTTTCTCCTCGCCAGCCCGCCGCCTCTGCGCGTCTGCCGCTGACGCTTATTTCTCTTGATGACTGGGCGCTGGCGACGCTCGCCGGCGCCGACGCCGAAAAATACCTCCAGGGCCAGGTCACCGCCGACGTCAGCCAGATGACCGAACACCAGCACCTGCTGGCGGCGCATTGTGACCCCAAAGGCAAAATGTGGAGCAATCTGCGTCTGTTTCGCCGTCAGGACGGGTTTGCCTTTATTGAACGCCGCAGCCTGCGAGATGCGCAGCTCAAAGAGCTGAAAAAGTATGCAGTCTTTTCCAAAGTCACTATCGTCCCGGACGACGAACATGTTCTGCTGGGCGTGGCGGGCTTCCAGGCACGTGCCGCGCTGAAAAATCTGTTTGCTGAGCTGCCGGATGCAGAAAAACAGGTCGTCAGCGAGGGGGCCACCTCCATCCTGTGGTTTGAACATCCGGCGGAGCGCTTCCTGCTTGTCACGGATGCCGCAACCGCCGAACGCGTCACCGAAGCACTGCGCGGTGAAGCGCAGCTCAACAACAGCCAGCAGTGGCTGGCGCTGAATATTGAAGCCGGTCTGCCGATCATTGACGCCGCCAACAGCGCGCAGTTTATTCCACAGGCTACCAACCTGCAGGCGCTGGGCGGCATCAGCTTTAAAAAAGGCTGTTACACCGGCCAGGAGATGGTGGCGCGTGCAAAATTCCGTGGGGCAAATAAACGTGCACTGTGGACACTGGCAGGTCATGCCAGCCGCGTACCGGAAGCGGGTGAAGATTTAGAGCTGAAAATGGGCGATAACTGGCGCCGTACCGGCACCGTGTTAGCCGCCGTACAGCTGGATGATGGTCGTCTTTTAGTCCAGGCCGTCATGAACAACGACATGGAAGCCGACAGCGTGTTCCGCGTGCGTGATGATGCGAATACGTTGAGTATTGAGCCGTTACCGTATTCGCTGGAAGAGTGATGCTGTATCGCCCGGTGGCGCTGCGCTTACCGGGCCTACCGATCCCGTAGGTCGGGTAAGGCGAAGCCGCCACCCGACAACAAACTACACCTGCCCCACATACAAATAAATTGCCAAAAAATGGCACACGCTGCCGCCCAGTACAAAACCATGCCAGATGGCATGATTGTATGGAATGCGCTTGCAGACGTAGAAAATGACGCCCAGCGAGTACACTACGCCTCCCACTGCCAGCAACGTAACCCCGCCAACCGCCAGCTTAATCGCCAGTTGATACACCACAATCAGCGACAGCCACCCCATGGTCAGATAGGTCACCAGTGACAACACTTTAAACCGGTGTGCAATGGTTAGCTTGAAGAGGATCCCCAGCAGCGCCAGGCTCCAGATGACAATCATCAGTCCGCGCGACAGCGGCGAGTTGAGCCCCACCAGCAGAAAAGGCGTATAGGTTCCTGCAATAAGCAGATAGATAGCACAGTGGTCAAATTTCTTGAGCCATATCTTGGCCCGTTGATGCGGAATCGCGTGATAGAGCGTCGACGCCAGGAATAACAGGATCATGCTTCCGCCATACAGGCTATAGCTGGTAATCGCCATCGCGCTGGCATTGGTATCAACCGCCTGTACCAGCAATAACACTAAACCGACTATCCCAAACACCAGGCCAATGCCATGGCTGATGCTGTTGGCTACTTCCTCCGCCAGTGAATATCCCTGTGCGATTAATGGTCTGCTCGCCATACAAAACTCCGGGAAACTAAAGATGATTATTCATCGCATGACTATGCTAACTGAGAATGATTCCAGTGAACACCTGTTAGCTAAAATATTTTCCATGTAATTTTTTTACAATAAAAATCAAAAACATAGATATATTTTTCACCTGACATTTGTTCACATTAAAATTTATGCTTTACGAATCAATAGCATAAAATTAGATCCTGCCGTCTGGCTGCATGTTATGATGGTTAAACGAGGTCTGAATGAGAGTTTTGCCACTGTGAGTATGTTCACCCACTCCGCCATTGCCAGTCTCAATAACCTGGAGATGATGGTCTACAACTATGTCATTAAAAACCGTGACAAAGTGATGTACATGACCATCCGCGAACTGGCGGATGTGGCGGGCGTCTCAACCACCACCATCCTGCGCTTTTGCCGTAAGCTCAACTGTGAAGGGTATTCTGAGTTTCGCGTGCGCTTTAAGCTCTATCTTGAACAGAACGAACCTCAGCAGGCGAATTTCGGCGCCAGCGAAATTATCAGTTTCTTTAAAAGCGTGAATAATGAAGAGTTCGACGCTTTACTGGATGACGCGGTAAATATCATTCTCTCTTCGGAGCGAATTATATTTGTCGGCGCAGGGACATCAGGATCGCTGGCAAAATACGGTGCCCGTTTCTTTTCGAATATCGGAAAATTCAGCAACCATATTGATGACCCTTATTTCCCGGTCACCAATGATATGGCGAAAAATGCACTGGCAATTGTGCTCTCTGTGTCGGGCGAGACCGAGGAGATCCTGCGCTTCGCCAGCCAGTTCAGCCTGCATCACTGCAAGGTTCTCTCCATTACCAGCCATGAACACTCGCGCCTGGCAAAACTGGCGGACTTTAATCTCTCCTGGCACGTTCCCCAGACGCGTATTGCAGGCGTCTACGACATCACCACACAAATCCCCGTTATCTATATTCTGGAATCTCTCGGACGCAAACTGGCGAAGAAACTGGCGGAATAAAACATCCTGTTTTTTTGATGTGACAAATCACAATTTCCGCGAATTGTTATATCGTGACATTCAATTTCGCTTTGCTAGACTCAAAACCAATACGTCATTTATTGAGAATAGCAGCGATGAAAAAATTGACCTTACCGAAAGATTTTCTATGGGGCGGTGCCGTTGCGGCGCATCAGGTTGAAGGCGGCTGGGACAAAGGCGGCAAAGGGCCAAGCATCTGCGACGTACTGACCGGCGGGGCGCACGGTGTGCCGCGCGAAATCACGCAGGACGTAGTGCCGGGTAAATACTACCCAAATCACGAGGCCATCGACTTCCACGGCCACTACAAAGAAGATATCAAGCTGTTTGCCGAGATGGGCTTCAAATGTTTCCGCACCTCGATTGCCTGGACGCGCATCTTCCCGAAAGGTGACGAAACGCAGCCAAACGAGGAAGGGCTGAAGTTCTATGACGACATGTTCGATGAGCTGCTGAAATACAACATCGAGCCGGTGATCACCCTCTCCCACTTCGAAATGCCGCTGCACCTGGTGCAGGAGTACGGCAGCTGGACCAACCGTAAAGTGGTCGATTTCTTTGTACGCTTCGCGGAAGTGGTTTTTGAGCGCTACAAGCACAAGGTCAAATACTGGATGACCTTCAATGAAATCAACAACCAGCGTAACTGGCGTGCGCCGCTCTTTGGTTATTGCTGCTCAGGCGTGGTCTATACCGAACATGAAAATCCGGAAGAGACCATGTATCAGGTGCTGCACCACCAGTTTGTGGCGAGTGCCCTGGCGGTGAAAGCCGCGCGCCGTATCAATCCGGAGATGAAAGTCGGTTGCATGCTGGCCATGGTGGCGCTCTATCCATTCTCCTGCAAACCGGAAGACGTGATGTTCGCCCAGGAATCCATGCGCGAGCGCTATGTCTTTACCGATGTTCAGCTGCGTGGCTACTATCCATCTTACGTACTGAATGAATGGGAGCGCCGCGGTTTCTCCATCAAAATGGACGCAGGCGATGAGCAGATCCTCCGCGAAGGTACCTGCGACTACCTGGGCTTCAGCTACTACATGACCAATGCGGTGAAAGCGGAAGGTGGCACCGGTGACGCGATTTCTGGCTTCGAGGGCAGCGTACCTAATCCGCACGTCAAGGCGTCCGACTGGGGCTGGCAGATTGACCCGGTGGGCCTGCGTTATTCCCTGTGCGAACTGTACGAACGCTATCAGAAGCCGCTGTTTATCGTGGAAAACGGCTTCGGTGCCTACGATAAGGTGGAAGAGGATGGCAGCATCAACGATGACTATCGTATCGACTACCTGCGCGCCCACGTTGAAGAGATGATCAAAGCCGTCACCCACGATGGCGTGGATCTGATGGGCTATACGCCATGGGGCTGCATTGACTGCGTGTCATTCACTACCGGCCAGTACAGCAAGCGCTACGGTTTTATCTACGTCAATAAACACGACGACGGCACCGGCGACATGTCGCGTTCCCGTAAGAAAAGCTTCGAATGGTATAAAGGCGTGATTGCCAGCAACGGCGAGCAACTTTAACGCCGTAACGCCGGGCGGCGCTACGCTTGCACCGGCCTACAAAACCTGCGAATCGTAGGCCGGGTAAGGCGAAGCCGCCACCCGGCGTTTATTTCCCGCCCGCCAGTTCAATAAAACTGCCCGTCACGTATGACGCCTTCTCGCTCAGCAGCCAGACTATCGCCTGCGCGACCTCTTCCGGCTGGCCGCCGCGCTGCATCGGCAGTAACGATTTCACGCGATCCACCCGCCCCGGCTCCCCACCAGACGCGTGAATATCGGTATAAATCAGCCCGGGCCGCACGCAGTTTACGCGGATACCCTGCGCCGCGACCTCCAGCGATAATCCGGTAGTCAGGGAATCTACCGCGCCTTTGGAGGCCGCGTAATCGACATACTCCCCCGGCGCGCCCAGACGAGACGCGGCAGAGGAGACATTGACAATCGCGCCACCCTTGCCGCCATGTTTGTGCGACATGCGCTTTACCGCCTCACGGCAGCAGAGAAAATAGCCCGTGACGTTGGTGCTCAGCACGCGATTAATGCGTTCAGCGGACAGATTTTCAATAGTGGATTGCTCAAACAGAATGCCTGCATTATTGACCAGCGCGGTAAGGGGCTCACCTTCGCGATCGAGGCTGTCAAACATGGCCATGACCTGCGCTTCATCGCTAATGTCTGCACGCAGGGCAAATGCTTTTCCACCCGCCTCAACGATCTGATTGATGACGTCCTTTGCGGCTTTGATATTGTGGTGATAGTTCACCGCCACGGTATAACCTTCGCGAGCCAGTTGCAGCGCGGTGGCTTTGCCAATGCCGCGGCTGGCGCCGGTGACCAGTGCAATTGCCATTGTCTTCTCCCAATAAAAAAGCCGGGTGGCGGCTTCGCCTTACCCGGCCTACGTTACTACAGCAAAAAAATTACTGGTATTCGCTCATCGGCACACAGGAGCAGAACAGGTTACGGTCGCCGTATACGTCATCAAGACGCTTCACGGTCGGCCAGTATTTATTCGCCACGCCTGCCGGGAAGACAGCCAGTTCACGGGAATAACCGTGATTCCACTCGGCCACCATCTCGTGCTGGGTGTGCGGAGCGTTAACCAACGGGTTATCTTCCAGCGTCCATTCGCCGTCCTGCACGCGGTCTATCTCCATGCGGATGGCCAGCATCGCGTCAATAAAGCGGTCCAGCTCGGCTTTGCTTTCAGACTCCGTTGGCTCCACCATCAGCGTACCCGCAACCGGGAACGACATGGTTGGTGCGTGGAAGCCGTAGTCGATCAGACGCTTGGCGATATCCAGTTCGCTGATACCCGTCGCTTCTTTCAGCGGACGAATATCGAGGATGCACTCGTGTGCCACACGCCCATCGCGACCGGTGTAAAGCACCGGGAAGGCCGACTTCAGGCGAGTCGCAATATAGTTAGCATTCAGGATCGCGACCTGGCTTGCCTGTTTCAGCCCTTCCGCGCCCATCATGCGGATGTACATCCAGCTGATTGGCAGGATTGAAGCGCTACCGAACGGTGCAGCAGAGACCGCGCCCTGACGGGTCAGCATACCTTCTATCTGCACGACGCTGTGACCCGGCACGAACGGCGCCAGATGCGCTTTCACGCCGATAGGCCCCATGCCCGGACCGCCACCACCGTGTGGGATGCAGAAGGTTTTGTGCAGGTTCAGGTGCGACACGTCCGCGCCGATGAAGCCCGGAGAGGTAATGCCCACCTGAGCATTCATGTTCGCGCCGTCGAGGTACACCTGACCGCCGAACTGATGCACCACTTCACACACTTCACGGATGGTTTCTTCGTACACGCCGTGAGTCGACGGGTAGGTCACCATGATGCAGGAGAGCTTATCGCCCGCCTGCTCGGCTTTCGCGCGCAGGTCGGCCAGGTCGATGTTACCGTTCTTATCACACGCCACGACCACCACTTCCATGCCCGCCATCTGGGCAGACGCCGGGTTGGTGCCGTGGGCAGAGCTCGGGATCAGGCAGATATCACGGTGGCCTTCGTTACGGCTTTCGTGATAGTGACGGATTGCCAGCAGCCCCGCATATTCACCCTGCGCGCCGGAGTTCGGCTGCATACAGAGCGCGTCATAACCGGTCAGTTTCACCAGCCAGTCGGAAAGCTGGTTGATCATGACATGATACCCTTCCGCCTGCTCTGGCGGGCAGAACGGGTGCAGCTCGGAGAACTCAGGCCAGGTGATAGGGATCATTTCTGCCGCGGCGTTCAGCTTCATGGTGCACGAGCCCAGCGGGATCATCGCCTGGTTCAGCGCCAGATCTTTGCGCTCCAGAGAGTGCATATAACGCATCATCTCGGTTTCGCTGTGATAACGGTTGAACACAGGATGCGTCAGGATAGCGTCATTGCGCAGCATGCTCTCCTGAATAGAGCGGCTGTCATGCGCGACCTCTTTGTCCAGCGCATCAATATCCAGACCGTGCGCGTCACCCAGCACGACATTAAACAGGTTGACGATATCGTCGCGCGTGGTGGATTCATCAAGGGTGATGCCCACGGCGTGATGAATGTCGCTGCGCAGGTTAATTTGTGCGGCATCCGCACGTGCCAGCACCGCCGCTTTATCTGCGACGTCAACGCACAGCGTGTCGAAGTAGTGCTCATGACGCAGCTTCAGGCCTTTCTGCTGCAGGCCACAGGCCAGAATATCCGCCAGACGGTGGATGCGGCCGGCAATGCGTTTCAGCCCAACCGGGCCGTGGAAGACGGCGTACAGGCTGGCGATGTTTGCCAGCAGAACCTGAGAAGTACAGATATTAGAGTTCGCTTTCTCGCGGCGGATATGCTGCTCGCGAGTCTGCATCGCCATGCGCAGCGCGGTGTTACCGGCGGCATCTTTCGATACGCCAATAATGCGGCCTGGCATGGAACGTTTAAATTCATCTTTCGCGCCAAAGAATGCCGCGTGCGGTCCGCCGTAGCCCATCGGCACGCCGAAACGCTGGGCCGAGCCGAATACAATATCCGCCCCCTGTTTGCCCGGAGCCGTCAGCAGCACCAGCGCCATAAAATCAGCGGCAACGCTGACCACCACTTTGCGGGATTTCAGCTCGGCAATCAGTGCGCTGTAATCATGCACTTCGCCGGTGGTGCCAACCTGCTGTAGCAGCACACCAAAGACATCCTGGTGATCCAGCACTTTGTCAGCGTCGTCGACAATCACGTCAAAACCAAAGGTTTCCGCACGGGTACGCACCACGTCCAGCGTCTGCGGATGCACGTCCGCCGCCACGAAGAAGCGGTTGGCATTTTTCAGCTTGCTGACGCGTTTTGCCATCGCCATGGCTTCAGCTGCCGCGGTCGCTTCATCCAGCAACGAGGCGGAAGCGATATCCATCCCGGTCAGGTCGAGCGTCACCTGCTGGAAGTTCAGCAGCGCTTCCAGACGGCCCTGGGACACTTCCGGCTGATACGGGGTATAGGCGGTGTACCAGCCCGGGTTTTCCAGCATATTACGCAGGATAACCGGCGGTAACTGCACGTTGGTGTAGCCCATGCCAATGTAAGACTTATAGCGCTTGTTAAGGCCAGCGATGGCCTTCAGCTCCGCCAGTGCGGCGAATTCCGTGGTGGCTTCTCCCACCTGAGGCGGCGTGGCAAGCTGGATGTCTTTTGGCACGATCTGGCCGATCAGTGCGTTTAATGAATCCGCGCCAACCGTTTTCAGCATCTCCTGCTGTTGCTGAGCATCCGGCCCAATGTGACGTTCAATGAAAGCGCCACGGTTTTCAAGCTGGCTTAAAGTCTGTGTCATGAGCGATGGTTCCTGAAACGTGCAGTGAATTTAAGTTCCCTCTCCCCTCGGGAGAGGGTTAGGGTGAGGGGAAGATGGGCACCCTCACCCCTGCCCTCTCCCGGAGGGAGAGGGGGATTAACAATTACTCGTCTTCTAACAGGGCTTCGTACGCGGTCGCATCCAGCAGCGCGGCAACCTGAGATTCGTCACTGGCTTTGATCTTGAAGATCCAGCCACCTTCATAAGGCTCGCTGTTCACCAGCTCCGGCGAATCGCTCAGCGCGTCGTTTACGGCCACAATTTCACCGCTTACCGGTGCGTAGATATCGGATGCTGCTTTAACGGACTCCGCCACGGCGCAGTCATCGCCCGCGCTCACGGTTGCGCCCACTTCCGGCAGGTCAACAAACACCATGTCGCCCAGCAGCTCCTGCGCATGCTCGGTGATCCCTACGGTGTAAGTGCCGTCCGCCTCTTTGCGCAGCCACTCGTGTTCTTTGCTGTATTTCAGTTCTGCTGGCACATTGCTCATTGAAGTTCTCCTGATAAAAATAGTTAGGCGACCGGCTTACCGGCGCGAACAAAAATCGGTTTGGTCACGTTGACCGGCATTTCGCGGTTGCGGATTTGCACCACCGCCGACTCGCCAATGCCCGCCGGCACGCGAGCCAGTGCAATACTGTAGCCCAGCGTCGGGGAGAAGGACCCGCTGGTGATCACGCCTTCGCGCGGATTGCCGTCGGCATCGGTAAAACGCACCGGCAGTTCTCCGCGCAGCACGCCTTTTTCCTTCATCACCAGGCCAACCAGCTGTTCAGTGCCCTTCTCGCGCTGCATTTCCAGCGCTTCGCGGCCAATAAACTCACGGTCAGCGGGTTCCCATGCGATGGTCCAGCCCATGTTGGCCGCCAGCGGAGAGACGCCTTCGTCCATCTCCTGACCGTAGAGGTTCATTCCCGCTTCAAGGCGCAGCGTATCGCGCGCGCCCAGGCCAGCCGGTTTCACGCCCGCTTCCACCAGCGCACGCCAGAAATCAGCTGCTTTCTCGTTTGGCATGGCAATTTCATAGCCCGCTTCACCGGTATAGCCGGTCGTGGCAATAAACAGATCGCCCGCCTGCACGCCAAAGAAGGGCTTCATCCCTTCGGTGGCTTTACGCTGCTCGTCGCTGAACAGAGACGCGGCTTTCGCCTGCGCGTTCGGCCCCTGCACGGCAATCAGCGACAGATCGTCACGGACGGTGATGTCGATGGCATAAGGTTCGGCGTGTTGGGTGATCCAGGAGAGGTCTTTTTCGCGGGTGGCGGAGTTTACAACGAGGCGGAAGAAGTCTTCGGTGAAGTAGTAGACGATAAGGTCATCAATCACGCCACCCGAGGCGTTCAGCATACCGGTATAGAGCGCTTTCCCCGGTGTCTTCAGCTTCGCGACATCGTTCGCCAGCAGATAACGTAGAAACTCCCGGGTGCGGCTACCGCGCAGATCGACAATTGTCATATGGGACACGTCGAACATACCGGCATCGGTGCGCACCGCGTGGTGCTCATCAATTTGCGAGCCGTAGTGCAGCGGCATCATCCAGCCATGGAAATCCACCATGCGGGCGCCGCATAACACGTGCTGTTCGTACAAAGGAGTCTGTTGAGCCATCTTGTCCTCGTTGAAAAATTCACCGTGAAACCCGGTATCGGCCTCGTTTCCGAATGCCGACGCAAACGTTCTCTTTTACCTGAACTTACCACCGAAACCGGCGGTTAACCATAAGGTAAAACGGGTCATCACATTAGCTTATGACCAAAAAACGCTGAAAAGCCTACAGAGTTATTCACTGGAAAAATGCGATTAACCCCGCACAAAATTAACAATGATCTAACAGGATTTAGCACATGGTGATATTTCATGCGGAAAAACGGGCCGAATTTCCGTCACATAAAAATCATGACATTAGATTATCTAATGCGAAAAATGACGTGGAATTAGAATATTTCAAACGAGGGAATTTTCCCGGCACAGAGGCCGGGAAAAGAAAGTGTGACGGGGGTCTATTTTATTTCAGCCAGTCCGGCAGGTCGTTAAGACCCATCGCCTGACGCAGGAGTTGAGGTTTGACGCCAGGGAGGGTATCGGCGAGCTTAAGCCCAATATCACGCAGCAGTTTTTTCGCCGGATTTGCCCCGGCAAACAGCTCGCGGAAGCCCTGCATGCCTGCAAGCATCATCGCCGCACTGTGCTTGCGGCTGCGCTCGTAGCGACGCAGATACACATGCTGCCCAATATCTTTACCCTCTCGCTGCAGACGACGCAGCTCTTCTACCAGCTCCGCCGCATCCATAAAGCCGAGATTAACGCCCTGCCCGGCCAGCGGATGAATGGTATGGGCCGCGTCGCCCACCAGCGCCAGACGGTGCGCGGCAAACTGACGCGCATAGCGTCCGGTTAAGGGGAAGACCTGACGCTCGCTCTCAAGAGTACAAAGCCCCAGACGGTTATCAAACGCCACGCACAGTGCCTGGTTAAAGGCCTCTGGCGTCGCCTCTTGCATCTGCTGCGCTTTTTCCGGCACCAGAGACCAGACAATTGAGCAGAGATGCGGATCGCTTAACGGCAGGAATGCCAGAATGCCGTCGTTGTGGAAAATCTGGCGCGCCACGCCGCCGTGCGGCTCTTGGGTACGGATCGTCGCCACCATGGCATGATGGCGGTAATCCCAGTAGGTCAGCGGAATATCCGCTTTATTGCGCAGCCAGGAGTTAGCGCCATCGGCACCGACCACCAGACGCGCGGTGAGCATATCGCCACTTTGCAGGGTGATAAACGCCTCGTTTTCGCCCCACGCAACCTGCTGGATTTGCGCAGGCGCAACCAGCGTTACGTCGCTGCACTGCTGAGCTTTCTGCCACAGCGCGTGGTGGATCACCGCATTCTCAATGATGTGACCCAGATGGCTATAGCCCATGCTTTCATCATCAAAAGCAATATGACCAAAGCTGTCTTTGTCCCATACCTCCATGCCGTGATAGCAGCTCGCACGCTGGGCCACGATATCTGACCAGACGCCAAGGCGCGTCAGCAGCTTTTCGCTGGCCGCATTTATTGCCGACACGCGGAGTTCCGGCGGGGCATCAGGTGCGACGGGCTGAGGCTGCTTTTGCTCCAGCACGGCCACACGCAGGCCGCTGCCTTGTAATCCGCAGGCCAGGGCCAGTCCAACCATTCCGCCGCCAACGATGGCAACATCAACATTTTGCACAGTGATAACTCCTTAACGCGCGACCCAACCCAGGGTCCGCTGCGCCAGCACGTCGCGTGCCGGAATGAACAGTTCCATCGCCATCAGCCCTAGGTTGCGACCGGCAACCAGCGGCGCCCAGCGATTGGCAAAGAGATGGACTAAACCATCGGTAACGCCGATTGTCGCCTCTTTATCGGCCTGACGTCGCTTCTGGTAATGGCTGAGTACCGGGTATGCGCCGCAATCTTTCTGTTCGCTCCACGCTTGCGAAAGCGTTTCGGCCAGGCTCATCACATCCCGCAGACCCAGATTAAAACCCTGACCCGCGATGGGGTGAAGCGTTTGCGCGGCGTTGCCGACCAGCGCCACGCGGTGCGAAACAGACTGTGATGCGGTAGTTAACGACAGCGGGTATACCGCACGTTTTCCCGCATGGGTAATGCGACCCAGCCGCCAGCCAAACGCTTTCTGCAGTTCACTGCAAAAACGTTCGTCGGACCAGGCCTTAACGTCTTCCGCCTTTTCCTGCGGATGGCACCAGACCAGCGAGCAGCGACCATCCGACATCGGCAGCATCGCCAGCGGACCGTGCTGCGTGAAGCGCTCAAACGCCCGGCCGTTGTGTTCTGCGGCAGTAGAGACGTTCGCAATGACCGCAACCTGCCCGTAAGGCTGCTGCTGCCACTCAACGCCGCACTGGGTTGCGAGCGCCGAGCGCGACCCGTCCGCCGCCACAAGAAGCTGGCCGTCGAGAACGGTGCCATTATCCAGCGTCACGCTGACCGTTTCTTCACTGCGGGTAAAGCTCGCAACGCGTGACGGACAATGCAGGGTCACGCCTGGCGCGTCCTGCAACAGACGAAACAGGCGCAGGCCAACATCATGGAGTTCAACGACCTGACCCAGGGCGTCAATACGATAATCATGAGCATCCAGCGTCACAAACCCGGCATGGCCGCGATCGCTCACATGCACGGTATGAATGGCGGTGGCGCAGTCGGCAATCGCCTGCCAGATGCCAATTCGGGAAAGCTGTTGGCAGGTTCCCTGCGCCAGGGCAATGGCGCGAGAATCAAAGCCGGGGTGATTCTTCGTTTGTGGTGCAACCGCCTCAACGAGATGCACCGGAAGCTGCCCCTTCGTCAAATGCGAGATCGCCAGTGCCAGGGTGGCGCCGGTCATGCCGCCGCCAACGATAATCACGCTCATACGCGTGCCGCTGCCATCAGCGCCTCGATATCGTCTGCGTGTTTCACCACGCTCGCGGTCAGGTTTTCGTTACCGGTTTCGGTGATGACGATGTCATCTTCAATACGAATGCCAATTCCGCGGTACGCTTCGGGCACATCGGCATCCGGCGCGATATACAGCCCCGGCTCGACGGTCAGCACCATGCCCGGTTCCAGCACGCGTGAACGGTCGGTACCGTACGCCCCCACATCATGCACATCCAGCCCCAGCCAGTGGCTCAGGCCGTGCATAAAGTACGGACGATGCGCATTTTCGGCGATCAGGGTGTCCACGTCGCCTTTCAGGATGCCAAGCTTCACCAGTCCGGTGATCATGATGCGCACAACTTCGCCGGTCACCTCCTGAATGGACGTGCCCGGGCGATACAGCGTGAGCGCCGTTTCAAGTGATTCGAGAACGATGTCATAAATTGCTCGTTGCGCGGGCGAGAACTTACCGTTCACCGGGAAAGTACGGGTGATGTCACCCGCGTAGCCCTGATATTCGCAACCGGCGTCAATCAGCACCAGATCGCCATCGCGCAGCGCACTTTCGTTTTCGGTGTAATGCAGAATGCAGCCGTTCTCCCCGCCGCCGACAATGGTGTTGTATGACGGGAAGCGCGCGCCGTGACGGTTAAATTCGTGTTGAATTTCGCCTTCCAGCTGGTATTCGAACAGACCAGGACGGCATTTTTCCATGGCGCGGGTGTGTGCCAGGGCGCTGATTTCGCCAGCGCGGCGCATCACGTTCAGCTCTTCTTCAGATTTGAACAGACGCATCTCATGCACCACCGGACGCCAGTCCGTCAGCGTGGCCGGCGCGGACAGATTCTGACGCGAGCCTTTGCGCAGCTTATCCAGAGCGGTGAAAACAATCTCATCGGCGTACGCATATTCGCCCTGCGCGTGATAAAGCACGTCTAGGCCGTTGAGCAACTGATAGAGCTGCTGATTGATTTCGCTAAACGCCAGCGCGCGGTCGACGCCCAGCTTCTCCGGTGCGGCCTCTTGCCCTAAGCGGCGGCCAAACCAGATTTCAGCGGTTAAATCGCGTACGCGGTTAAAAATCACGCTGTGGTTGTGGGTGTCATTGCTCTTAATCAGCACCAGGACCGCTTCCGGCTCGTTAAAGCAGGTGAAGTACCAGAAATCGCTATTCTGGCGATAGGGGTATTCGCTGTCGGCACTGCGCGTCACTTCCGGCGCGGCAAAAATCAGCGCCGCACTGCCGGGCTGCATTTTTGCCAGCAGCGCCTGACGACGGCGCAAATACTCTTGTTGCGAGATAACCATGACACCCTCCTGTGCGTTATTTTTCTTAATGTAAGGTTGGCTTACGAACTTCCGGCGCGGTCGGCTGTGAGCGCGTAAAGTTGTCGTGGCACAGCAGCGCCGCCACGCGCACGTACTCAATAATCTCTTCGAGGGACATTTCCAGCTCTTCCTGGTCTTCCTCTTCATCGTAGCCGAGCTGGGCGATGTTACGCAGATCGTCGATCGCTTCACCCGCTTCGCCGGTCACTTTATCAAGCTTAGGCTGGGTTACGCCCAGGCCAAGCAGATAGTGGTTTACCCAACCCGCGAGCGCATCGGCACGATCGAAGACGCTGACGTCATCACCTTCAGGCAGATAAAGCTGAAAAAGGAAGCCATCGTCCTCCAGCGAATCACTGGTTGCCGCATGCATTTTACGCAGCGATTCTGCCAGCTCGTGGCCAAACGCCAGCCCTTCGTTCGTGAGGTCATGGATCAGCGGCTGCCATGAGCTGTCGCTGTTTCCGCCGCACAGTATGCCGCTGATCAGACCGTGCATTTCGGCAGGGGTAAGTCCTACTCCCTGCTGGTTCAGTAACTGGTTTAAATCCTTGTAACCAGGCATTTCGTTCTGTATAGACATACGCATTCGTCATCAAAGGGAGGATATTCATGATATGCTACCACTTTGGACCCTGGTGATACCAGAAAAGGGCTTGTATCTTCACATCAGGGTAGCTATAGTGTCGCCCCTTCGCAGCCCCCGGGGCAGTAAGCGAAGGCAGCGCAGTCAATCAGCAGGAAGGTGGCATGTCTGCACAACCCGTCGATCTCCAGATTTTTGGCCGTTCACTGCGAGTGAATTGTCCGCCTGAACAAAGGGATGCTTTGAATCAGGCTGCGGACGATTTGAATCAGCGGTTGCAAGATCTAAAAGAACGCACTAGAGTCACAAATACTGAGCAGCTGGTTTTCATCGCCGCGTTGAACATCAGCTATGAACTGACTCAGGAAAAAGCGAAGACCCGCGACTACGCGGCTAGCATGGAGCAGCGCATTAAAATGCTCCAGCAGACCATAGAACAGGCATTGCTTGATCAAGGTCGCAATCCCGAAAGACCGGGACCAAAGTTTGAATAACACTTCTCAGTTGACTATGGTAGAGTAACTGTGAAGACAAAATTTCTCTGAGATGTTCGCAAGCGGGCCAGTCCCCTGAGCCGATATTTCATACCACAAGAATGTGGCGCTCCATGGTTGGTGAGCATGCTCGGTCCGTCCGAGAAGCCTTAAAACTATGACGACACATTCACCTTGAACCAAGGGTTCAAGGGTTACAGCCTGCGGCGGCATCTCGGAGATTCCCTCTTTCTTCTTCTACCTACTACCATGATTCAATTCCCTGAAGTTTCTGCCTCACGCCAGGATATCCGTCAACTTATTCGCCAGCGTCGTCGTGCACTTACGGCTGAACAACAGTCGCATTTTGCCCAGCAGGCCGCCGCCCGCATGATGGCGTGGCCCCCGGTGGTTATGGCTAACACGGTCGCTCTGTTCCTGTCGTTTGATGGCGAGCTCGATACCCAACCACTTATCGACCAGCTCTGGCGCGCCGGGAAGAAGGTTTATCTGCCGGTGCTGCATCCTTTTAGCAAAGGCAATCTTCTGTTTCTGCACTACCATCCGCACAGCGAGCTGGTGGTGAATCGTCTGAAAATTACCGAGCCCAAACTCGACGTGCGCGACGTGCTCCCGCTGTCACAGCTGGACGTGCTGATTACGCCGCTGGTGGCGTTTGATGAACAGGGTCAGCGCCTGGGCATGGGCGGCGGTTTTTATGACAGAACGCTGCAAAACTGGCAGCAGTACGGATTACAGCCGGTGGGGTATGCGCATGATTGCCAGGCTGTAGAAGCGTTGCCCGTCGAGAAATGGGATGTGCCGTTGCCAGCGGTGGTGACGCCATCGACGTTGTGGGAGTGGTGAAACAGGCGTGCAGCCTGATGCCCTCACCCCAGCCCTCTCCCACAGGGAGAGGGTGAAAACATAAAAAACGGTAACGATAGTTACCGTTTTGCATTTACCTCGCCACCCGACACCATCAGTAAAGCAGACGCGCGCGAATCGTCCCCGGAATAGCTTTCATGCTCTGCAGCGCTTTCTCGGCAACATCTTCATCCGCTTCGATATCAATCACCACGTAACCCATCTGCGAGTTGGTTTGCAGGTACTGGGCGGCAATGTTGACGCTCTGCTCGGCAAAGATTTGGTTGATAGCCGTCAGCACGCCAGGACGGTTTTCGTGGATGTGCAGCAGACGGCGACCACCGTGCAGCGGCAGAGACACTTCCGGGAAGTTCACCGCAGAGAGCGTGGAACCGTTGTCGGAGTATTTGCTCAGCTTACCCGCCACTTCAAGGCCGATATTCTCCTGCGCTTCCTGAGTAGACCCGCCGATGTGTGGCGTCAGGATCACGTTGTCGAATTCGCAGAGCGGAGAGTTAAACGGATCGCTGTTAGTGGCTGGCTCCGTCGGGAACACATCAATGGCCGCCCCCGCCAGATGCTTACGCTTCAGAGCATCGCACAGCGCAGGGATGTCGACCACCGTACCGCGCGCGGCGTTGATCAGCAGTGAGCCCGGTTTCATCAGCGCCAGCTCTTCTGCACCCATCATGTTTTTGGTGGACGCATTTTCCGGCACATGCAGGCTTACCACGTCGCTCATGTTCAGCAGGTCAGAGAGATGCTGCACCTGCGTCGCATTCCCTAGCGGCAGCTTGCTTTCGATATCGTAAAAGTAGACGTGCATCCCCAGAGATTCCGCCAGAATCCCCAGCTGAGTACCGATGTGGCCATAGCCGATGATACCCAGTTTTTTACCGCGCGCTTCGTATGAGCCCGCAGCCAGTTTGTTCCACACGCCGCGGTGCGCTTTGGCGTTAGCCTCCGGAATACCGCGCAGCAGCAGCAGTAATTCGCCAATCACCAGCTCCGCCACGGAACGGGTGTTGGAGAACGGGGCGTTAAATACCGGGATACCGCGTTTGGCGGCAGCATTCAGATCAACCTGGTTGGTACCGATGCAGAAACAGCCAATCGCAACCAGCTTCTCCGCCGCAGCAATAACGTCTTCCGTCAGTTGAGTACGGGATCGCAGGCCAATGAAATGGGCATCACGGATGGACGCTTTCAGCTCTTCAGTATCGAGCGCGCCCTTGTGAAATTCGATGTTGGTGTAACCCGCCGCACGAAGGCTATCAAGCGCTTTCTGATGCACGCCCTCGACCAGCAGGAATTTAATCTTGTCTTTCTCCAGTGATACCTTTGCCATTTCCCCGACCCTGTTTTTTATCTGAACTGATGTTGTGCTGGATTGAAATCCGCTGTAGCCAACATATCAAAAAAAACTATTGCAGCAATATGAACGTTTGCGTCGGCACTCTGAAGAGAAGTCATACAGGGCAAAATGGCAGAGCAAAATGCTAAGGAAATTTACAAACGTGGCAGGATCGGCAAAAGAGGTGGAAAAACGTGACACAAGTCACCGAATTTAGCTTTTCAAAAATTTTTTAGCGGGGGGAGCGCTCCCCCCGTCAGATCATTTTACGATGGTTTTCACACCGTCAGCGGTGCCGATCAGCGCCACATCCGCGCCACGGTTGGCGAACAGCCCTACGGTGACAACGCCTGGAATACCGTTAATCGCATTTTCCAGGGCAATCGCGTCGAGAATTTCCAGGCCGTGCACGTCGAGGATCACGTTACCGTTATCAGTGACCACACCCTGACGGTATTCCGGACGACCACCCAGCTTCACCAGCTGACGGGCAACCGCACTCCGCGCCATCGGGATCACTTCGACCGGCAGCGGGAAATTACCCAGAATATCGACCTGCTTGGAGGCGTCAGCGATGCAGATAAATTTGTCTGCAACGGAAGCGATAATCTTTTCACGGGTCAGCGCTGCGCCACCGCCTTTGATCATCTGCATGTGGCCGTTGATTTCGTCTGCGCCATCAACGTAAATCCCAAGACGATCCACTTCGTTGAGATCGAAAACGGTAATGCCGAGGCTTTTCAGCTTTTCCGTGGACGCATCAGAGCTCGAAACCGCGCCCTCGATCTGCCCCTTCATCGTGCCCAGCGCATCGATAAAGTGTGCCGCCGTTGAACCCGTACCAACACCGACAATGGTACCTGGCTGTACGTACTGGAGAGCGGCCCATCCTACTGCTTTTTTCAGTTCATCCTGCGTCATGATCGTTTTGCCTGTGGTGTGAAAACTCAGGGCGCATTATAGAACACGTCGAATGGATTTCGTCTGCCACAAAGGGAAAATTGTGTCATAGTGCAGATTAAGCAAAATTTAGGAGCCAGCCAGAGCAATGAAACGTCCGGACTACAGAACACTACAGGCACTTGATGCAGTTATTCGTGAACGCGGTTTTGAGCGCGCAGCGCAAAAGCTGTGTATCACCCAGTCCGCCGTATCACAGCGTATCAAACAGCTTGAAAACATGTTCGGGCAGCCGCTGCTGGTGCGTACCGTGCCGCCTCGCCCAACGGAGCAAGGTCAAAAGCTCCTCGCCCTGCTGCGCCAGGTTGAGCTGCTGGAAGACGAGTGGCTGGGTGACGAACAAACGGGCTCCACGCCGCTGCTGCTCTCTCTGGCGGTCAACGCCGACAGTCTGGCAACCTGGTTACTGCCCGCCCTTGCCCCGGTCCTGGCCGACTCCCCGATTCGCCTGAATCTACAGGTTGAAGATGAAACCCGTACCCAGGAACGTCTGCGTCGCGGTGAAGTTGTTGGGGCGGTCAGTATTCAGCCTCAGGCGCTGCCAAGCTGCCTGGTGGATCAACTGGGGGCGCTGGACTACCTGTTTGTGGGTTCAAAAGCCTTTGCGGAGCGCTACTTCCCTAACGGCGTCACCCGCGCCGCGCTGCTGAAGGCGCCTGCCGTGGCGTTTGACCATCTGGACGATATGCATCAGGCGTTCCTGCAGCAGAACTTTGACCTGCCGCCGGGCAGCGTGCCGTGCCATATCGTCAACTCGTCTGAAGCTTTTGTGCAGCTTGCGCGTCAGGGCACTACCTGCTGTATGATCCCGCATCTGCAGATTGAGAAAGAGTTGAAAAGCGGTGAGTTGATTGATTTAACGCCGGGGCTATATCAGCGCCGCATGCTCTACTGGCATCGTTTTGCGCCGGAAAGCCGCATGATGCGCAACGTCACCGATGCACTGCTGGCGTATGGGCATAAGGTGTTGAGACAGGATTAAAAAGAAAAAGCCGGGTGGCGGCTACGCCTTACCCGGCCTACAGGTTACTGAGCCGGTTTCGGCTGTGCTGCAACGGGCTCCAGCTGGAACACCACATCCACCTGATCGTCGAACTGAATGGTTGGCTGCTCGTAAGTTTCCTGCGCAGAAACCGGTGCCGCGTCAGCCTTCATCATCCGTACCATCGGGCTTGGCTGATAGTTAGAGACGTGGTAACGCACGCTGTATACCGGGCCAAGCTTGCTCTTGAAGCCGGACGCCAGCTGTTCAGCCTGGTGAATGGCATCATCAATCGCCGCTTTACGCGCTTCGTCTTTGTATTTCTCCGGTTGCGCAACGCCCAGCGACACGGAACGGATTTCGTTCAAACCGGCCTTCAGCGCACCATCCAGCAGTGAATTCAGCTTGTCCAGCTGACGCACGGTCACTTCAACCGTACGCACGGCACGGTAGCCTTTCAGGATGCTTTTGCCGTTCTGGTAGTCGTAATCCGGTTGGGTACGCAGGTTAGCAGAGCTGATGTCTTTCTTGGCGACACCGTTCTGTTCCAGGAAGGAGAGATATTGCGCAACGCGGTCGTCCGCCTGTTTTTTGGCAGAGGCGGCATCTTTTGCAGCCACGTTGACTTCAATTGCCAGGGTTGCAACATCCGGTACCGCGTCCACGCTTGCGGTGCCTGACGTGACAATGTGCGGGCCATCCGGCAGTTCACTCGCCTGCGCCGACACCGCACCTAAACTCACTAATGCCGCCAGGGCCATCACTTTAAACTTCACTGTCATTCCTCCATGTTGCGAAGAGTGCCCCAGAAACAGGGCGCATGCCAGCAAGCTTAGCGGGTCTGGCTCAGTTGTCCATAAGACAACGCTTAGTTGAGCAAACCCTGAACATGATGAACGCCCTCTTTCGCCAGCTGGAAAGCGATAAACCACATCACCAGACCGACCAGCGTATTAATGATGCGCTGGGCTTTGGCGGTCCGCAGTCGTGGCGCCAGCCACGCCGCCAGAATCGCAAGACCGAAGAACCACAGGAACGACGCGCTGACGGTTCCCAGCGCAAACCAGCGTTTAGGCTCAACGTCCAGCTGTCCGCCGAGGCTACCCAGCACCACGAAGGTATCCAGATAGACATGCGGGTTAAGCCAGGTCACCGCCAGCATGGTGACGATAATCTTCCAGCGCCCCTGCTTCATCACTTCAGCGCTTGCCAGTTCGAGGTTACTGCTCATCGCCGTTTTCAACGCACCGAATCCGTACCACAACAGGAAGGCGACGCCGCCCCAGGTCACCAGCGCCAGCAGCCACGGCGACTGCATCAGAAGCGCACTCCCGCCAAAAATCCCGGCGCAGATCAGCAGCAAATCGCTCACCGCGCACAGCAGGGCAATCATCAGATGATACTGGCGGCGAATACCCTGGTTCATCACGAACGCATTCTGGGGACCGAGGGGAAGGATCATGGCTGCACCTAAAGCAAGCCCTTGAAAATAATAGGATAACATGACGAAATTCTCACAGTAATGTTCTGGATGCAGACTATACTGCGCGAATCACATTAGAGGAAATGGATAATATTAATTGGGGATTAGCAGGGCTTATAAAAATAAAGCCCGGTGGCGCTGACGCTTACCGGGCCTGGGTGTGACGTTACTCTGCTTCTTTGACTTTTTTGACGTTTACGTCCATCTGCGGATACGGGAAGCTGATGCCGTTGGCGTCAAACTCACGCTTAATACGTTCCAGCACGTCCCAGTATACGTTTTGCAGATCGCTGCTTTTGCTCCAGATACGCACCACGAAGTTGATAGAGGACGCGCCCAGTTCGTTCAGGCGTATAGTCTGCTCTTTATCCTTCAGAATACGATCGTCGGAGGCAATGATGTTGCTAATCAGTGACTTCACCTGATCGATATCAGAATCGTACGCTACGCTGATAATCAACTCGTTACGACGCACCGGTTCGCGGGAGAAGTTGGTGATGTTCCCGTCGATGACCTTCTTGTTCGGCACGATCACGATTTTACCGTCTATCGAACGCAGCGTGGTGGAGAAAATCTGCACATTCAGCACGGTACCCGCCGTGCCGCCCAGATCGACATATTCACCGGCGCGGAACGGACGGAAGGTGACCAGCAGAACGCCAGCCGCCAGGTTAGCGAGCGAGCCCTGAAGTGCCAGACCAACGGCCAGACCGGCGGCGCCCAGCACGGCAATGACGGAGGCGGTCTGAACACCAACACGGCCTAATGCCGCAATGAGGGTAAACGCGATAATGCCATAGCGCACCAGCGCTGACAGGAAATCAGCAACCGTGGCGTCAATGTGGCGAGTGAGCATGACGCGATTGATGGCTCGGGAAACGGTACGGGCAACAATCATCCCCACGACAATAATGGCAATTGCCGCCGCAATATTCACGGCGTAGCTGATGAGCAGCGCCTGATTGCGCACCAGCCAGGAGCCAGCGTTATTGATGCTATCTACAACACCGAGATCTTCCATTTATCTTTCCTTATGCTCTTATAAACAACAAAAACCATCCCATAGCGAGACAGGCAGGTCAGTAAAGGGTAAACAAAAAGTACGCCTATTGCCAAACAGATCACAAAAACAGGTATTGCAGGATATTGAAAAAGCATAAAAAAAGGCCCGCATTTGCGGGCCTTCTGACGCTTTCAGCAGCTCAAATTACAGAACGTCTACCGCGTTCAGTTCTTTGAATGCCTGCTCCAGACGAGTAATCATTGAAGTCTGTGCAGCGCGCAGCCATACGCGTGGATCGTAGTATTTCTTGTTCGGCTGGTCTTCGCCTTTCGGGTTGCCCAGCTGACCCTGCAGGTAAGCTTCGTTAGCTTTGTAGTACTGCAGGATACCGTCCCAGGTAGCCCACTGGGTGTCGGTATCGATGTTCATTTTCACAACACCGTAGCTGACGGAGTCTTTGATTTCCTGAGCAGAAGAACCGGAACCGCCGTGGAAGACGAAATTCAGGCTGTTGTGAGGCAGGTTGTGTTTCTTAGAAACGTATTCCTGAGAATCACGCAGGATGGTTGGAGTCAGAACCACGTTACCTGGTTTGTAAACGCCGTGTACGTTACCGAAGGACGCTGCAATGGTGAAGCGTGGGCTGATTTTGCTCAGCTCGGTGTACGCGTAATCAACGTCTTCTGGCTGGGTGTACAGGGCAGAAGCGTCCATGTGGCTGTTGTCCACGCCGTCTTCTTCACCACCGGTGCAACCCAGTTCGATTTCCAGAGTCATGCCCATTTTGGCCATGCGCGCCAGGTACTTAGAGCAGATTTCGATGTTTTCGTGCAGTGACTCTTCAGACAGGTCGATCATGTGAGAAGAGAACAGTGGTTTACCGGTGGCTGCGAAGTGTTTTTCACCCGCGTCCAGCAGACCGTCGATCCACGGCAGCAGTTTCTTCGCGCAGTGGTCGGTGTGCAGGATAACAGGAACACCGTAGTGCTCAGCCATCTGATGTACGTGGTGCGCACCAGAGATAGCGCCCAGGATAGCAGCACCCTGAGGAATGTCAGTTTTCACGCCTTTGCCCGCGATGAACGCAGCACCACCGTTAGAGAACTGAACGATAACCGGCGCTTTAACTTTGGCAGCGGTTTCCAGTACGGCGTTGATGGAGTCGGTACCTACGCAGTTAACTGCTGGCAGAGCGAAGTTGTTTTCTTTAGCTACCTGGAACACTTTCTGTACGTCATCACCAGTGATCACGCCAGGTTTTACGAAATCAAAAATTTTAGACATGTTGCTTAGTCCTGTATCTTCGGCCGTTAGAAAAGGTGCGAGCTCTGATAAGCGCGCTGAAAATTGGGCAGGTTTCCCTGCCCTTGAATGGCTTACTTCTTAGCGCGCTCTTCGAGCATTGCTACTGCTGGCAGTACTTTGCCTTCCACGAATTCGAGGAATGCACCGCCACCAGTGGAGATGTAGGAGATCTTGTCAGCGATACCGAACAGATCGATAGCTGCCAGGGTGTCACCACCGCCTGCGATAGAGAACGCTTCGCTGTCTGCAATAGCGTTAGCCACGATTTCAGTCCCTTTGCGGAAGTTCGGGAATTCGAACACGCCAACAGGACCGTTCCACAGGATAGTTTTTGCGTTTTTCAGGATATCAGCCAGTTTCTGTGCAGAAACGTCGCCCAGGTCCAGAATCTGCTCTTCATCTTTGATGTCGTTAACAGATTTCAGGGTCGCGGTTGCGGTTTCGGAGAACTCGGTCGCCACGCGAACGTCAGTTGGAACCGGGATGTCACAGGTGCCCAGCAGGCGTTTCGCTTCGTCAACCAGGTCCGCTTCGTACAGGGATTTACCCACGTTGTGGCCTTGAGCAGCAACGAAGGTGTTCGCGATACCACCGCCAACGATCAGCTGGTCAGCGATTTTTGACAGGGAATCCAGCACGGTCAGTTTGGTAGACACTTTAGAACCACCAACGATAGCGACCATTGGACGAGCAGGTTCTTTCAGCGCTTTGCCCAGTGCTTCCAGTTCGTCAGCCAGCAGAGGACCCGCACATGCTACGTCTGCAAATTTACCGATACCGTGGGTAGAGGCCTGAGCACGGTGCGCCGTACCAAATGCATCCATCACGAAGACGTCGCACAGTGCAGCGTATTTCTTAGACAGGGTTTCGTCGTCTTTCTTTTCGCCTTTGTTGAAGCGAACGTTTTCCAGAACAACCAGCTCACCAGCAGCCACTTCAACGCCGTCCAGGTAATCTTTTACCAGGCGAACCGGGTTGGACAGTTTGTCTTTCAGGTAATTAACCACTGGCAGCAGAGAGAACTCTTCGTTGTACTCGCCTTCGGTAGGACGACCCAGGTGGGAGGTGACCATCACTTTCGCGCCCTGCTTCAGAGCCAGTTCGATGGTTGGCAGGGATGCACGGATACGCGCGTCGCTGGTCACTTTACCCTCTTTAACCGGTACGTTCAGATCAGCACGGATGAAAACGCGTTTACCAGCCAGATCCAGATCGGTCATCTTAATTACAGACATGGTGAATCCTCTCGTTGATTCTTAAAGTTTTGCAGACGCACGATGCGTCTTACCTGAAACCTTGAGCGGCCATTGCTAACGTGGTGTCGAGCATCCGGTTAGCAAAGCCCCATTCGTTATCACACCAGACCAGCGTCTTGATAAGGTGTGCGCCACTGACCCTCGTTTGCGTGCCATCAACAATAGCGCTGTGCGGGTCGTGGTTAAAATCTACTGAGACCAACGGTAATTCCGTATAGTCAACTATACCATGAAATGCTCCCTGTGCCGCTTTTTGCAGCAACAGGTTGACTTCACAGGCTTTTACCGGTTTTTTCACCGTCACGCTCAGGTCGATTGCGGTGACGTTAATCGTCGGGACACGCACGGCAATCGCTTCAAAACGGTCATTAAACTGCGGGAAAATTCGGGTGATCCCTGCCGCCAGTTTCGTATCTACCGGGATGATTGACTGGCTCGCCGCGCGAGTGCGTCGTAAATCCGGATGGTAGGCATCAATAACCTGCTGGTCGTGCATGGCGGAGTGAATCGTGGTCACGGTGCCGGACTCAATGCCATACGCATCGTCTAACAGCTTGATGACCGGAATAATGCAGTTGGTGGTACAGGAGGCGTTGGAAACGATGAGGTGTTCAGCCTGCAGCTCATGCTGGTTGACGCCAAACACGACGGTCGCGTCGAGGTCGTTACTGCCGGGATGAGAAAACAGGACTTTTTTCGCACCGGCTGCCAGGTGAGCTTCGCCATGTTCGCGATTGCCGTAAACCCCGGTACAGTCGAGCACCACATCCACGCCCAGCTCACGCCACGGTAGCCCTGCGATACTGCTTTCATGCAGCACGCGGATGGCATCGTCACCGACAAACAGCTGCTCTCTTTCCTGGCGAACATCCCAGGCAAAGCGGCCGTGGCTGGTGTCATATTTCAACAAATGCGCCATGCCCGCAGCATCCGCCAGTTCGTTGATTGCCACCACGGTTATTTCCGCACGACGCCCGGATTCATATAAAGCACGAACCACGTTGCGCCCGATGCGACCGAAGCCATTAATCGCTACGCGTACGGTCATAGATCTCCTGCAAAGCTATCCCTGAGTTTGAGGTGGCTGAAAGAGTAATCCAGCTACGCCCGAAGGGGAATCTTTGCTATCACAAACTGCGATTGATTGGTCAATTGTCGAACATTTAATCGACTGAAACGCTTCAGCAAGAATAAGCGAATCGAGGAATAAAAGGAATGGCTGTCCAGATGAATAAGCGTGCTATATGACATGCGTCACATTTTCGGTGGAATAATGCCGGGGAGGTAAAAGCAAAACGGTAACCCAAAGGTTACCGTTTTTAGTGTTTGCTCCCTCTCCCTGTGGGAGAGGGCTGGGGTGAGGGCATCAGCCCGCACCGTACAAGCAATTACAGCAGTTCTTTCGCCTTAGCGACAACGTTATCAACGGTGAAGCCGAACTCTTCGAACAGCAATTCTGCTGGCGCAGACTCACCGAAGGTGGTCATACCGACGATAGCGCCGTTCAGGCCCACGTATTTGAACCAGTAGTCAGCAATACCCGCTTCCACTGCCACACGCGCAGAAACCGCTTTAGGCAGAACAGATTCACGGTAAGCCGCATCCTGTTTGTCGAACGCATCGGTAGACGGCATGGAGACCACGCGCGCCTTCACGCCTTCGGCAGTCAGTTTTTCCCATGCTGCAACCGCCAGTTCAACTTCAGAACCGGTCGCGATGAAGATCAGCTCAGGCTGGCCTGCACAGTCTTTCAGCACGTAACCACCGCGAGCGATGTTCGCCAGCTGCTCTGGCGTACGCTCCTGCTGTGCCAGGTTCTGACGGGAGAGGATCAGCGCAGTTGGGCCGTCCTGACGCTCAACGCCGTATTTCCACGCTACCGCAGATTCAACCTGGTCACATGGACGCCAGGTGCTCATGTTCGGGGTCACGCGCAGGGAAGCCACCTGCTCTACCGGCTGGTGAGTTGGGCCATCTTCGCCCAGACCGATGGAGTCGTGGGTGTAGACCATCACCTGACGCTGTTTCATCAGCGCAGCCATACGCACGGCGTTACGCGCATACTCTACGAACATCAGGAAGGTAGAGGTGTACGGCAGGAAACCGCCGTGCAGGGAGATACCGTTGGCAATCGCGGTCATACCGAATTCACGTACACCGTAATGGATGTAGTTACCGGCAGTGTCTTCGTTAATTGGCTTAGAACCAGACCACAGAGTCAGGTTAGATGGCGCCAGGTCAGCGGAACCGCCGAGGAATTCAGGCAGCAATGGACCAAATGCTTCGATCGCATTCTGGGACGCTTTACGGCTGGCGATTTTAGATGGGTTCGCCTGCAGCTTAGCGATGAATTCGTTCGCTTTCGCGTCGAAGTCAGACGGCATATCGCCTTTCATACGACGGGTAAACTCAGCCGCTTCCTGAGGGAAGGCTTTCGCATAGGCGGCGAATTTCTCGTTCCAGGCAGCTTCTTTCGCCTGGCCCACTTCTTTTGCATCCCACTGAGCATAGATCTCAGATGGAATTTCGAATGCAGGGTGTTTCCAGCCCAATGCTTCACGGGTCAATGCGATTTCCGCGTCACCCAGCGGTGCGCCGTGGGAGTCATGCGTACCCGCTTTATTCGGAGAACCGAAGCCGATGATGGTTTTGCACATCAGCAGGGACGGTTTATCGGTGACCGCGCGCGCTTCTTCTACTGCACGTTTAATCGAGTCAGCATCGTGGCCATCAACGCCACGCACAACGTGCCAGCCGTAGGCTTCGAAACGTGCTGCGGTGTCGTCAGTGAACCAGCCCTCAACGTGACCGTCGATGGAGATGCCGTTGTCATCATAGAACGCAACCAGTTTGCCCAGCTTCAGGGTACCTGCCAGGGAGCACACTTCATGAGAAATGCCTTCCATCATGCAGCCGTCGCCCATGAACGCGTAGGTGAAGTGGTCAACAATGTCATGACCAGGACGGTTGAACTGCGCCGCCAGCGTCTTCTCAGCAATCGCCATCCCCACTGCGTTAGCAATACCCTGACCCAGTGGGCCGGTGGTGGTTTCTACGCCAGCGGTGTAACCCACTTCCGGGTGACCTGGAGTTTTGGAGTGCAGTTGGCGGAAGTTTTTCAGCTCTTCAATAGGCAGATCGTAGCCAGTGAGGTGCAGCAGGCTGTAGATCAGCATAGAGCCGTGGCCGTTAGACAGCACGAAACGGTCGCGGTCAGCCCATGCCGGGTTCTGCGGGTTGTGGTTAAGGAAATCACGCCACAGGACTTCGGCGATATCTGCCATACCCATAGGGGCACCCGGGTGGCCGGATTTGGCTTTCTGTACTGCATCCATGCTCAGCGCACGAATAGCATTAGCAAGCTCTTTACGTGAGGACATTTTAACTCCAGATCGGACTGTTAAAGGCCATGCCCTTGACGACAGCGCGTTTTGGGCTACGCCGGAAAAAAGTGCCAACAATGTAACCCAAGCCGCAGGGCATGTACATGGACCATTCTTTTGCAGCTTAAGAAATCTCTGGATCATGCTCGCATGTTGCGCAATCTGCTCGCCCGCGCCTGTAGATATTCCTTATACTTATCCCGGCCCCGGCTTCGTTGCGGGTGCACTTTTCGGATTTTATTGAGATTAACAAGTACGGAAGCAACTTCATGAAAATGCGTGCAATAGTGCTGGCCCTGGGTACAACGCTCATGCTGAGCGGCTGTCAGAATATGGATTCTAACGGTCTGATGACGTCAGGTGCAGAAGCCTTTCAGGCCTACTCCCTGAGCGATGCGCAGGTTAAAGCGCTGAGCGATCAGGCCTGTAAAGATATGGACGGAAAAGCCACGATTGCGCCGGCTAACAGTACCTACACACAGCGTCTGAATAAGATTGCTTCCGCGCTCGGCGATAACATCAACGGTCAGCCGGTGAACTATAAGGTTTACATGGCTAAAGACGTCAACGCCTTCGCGATGGCAAACGGCTGCATCCGCGTCTATAGCGGGCTGATGGATATGATGACCGACAACGAAGTGGAAGCGGTTATCGGCCATGAAATGGGTCACGTTGCGCTCGGCCACGTGAAAAAAGGGATGCAGGTTGCCTTAGGCACCAACGCCATCCGTGCGGCGGCTGCCTCTGCGGGCGGTATCGTGGGCAGCCTGTCTCAGTCACAGCTCGGCGATGTCGGAGAAAAGCTGGTCAATTCCCAGTTCTCCCAGCGCCAGGAGTCCGAAGCGGATGACTACTCTTACGATCTGTTGCGCAAACGCGGGATTAATCCGTCAGGTTTAGCCACCAGCTTCGAAAAACTGGCGAAGCTGGAAGCGGGACGCCAGAGCTCCATGTTTGACGATCACCCGGCCTCAGAAGAACGTGCACAACATATTCGCGACCGTATGGCCGCAGATGGAATTAAATAATTCTGGAAGGAGGCAAATTTGCCTCCTTTTTATTTCGCATGAATTGCCAACTTAATCGCACGTATCGGTAACTCCCGCAAAACCCTCTCCATATCAGGCTTTTAGCGCAGAAACGTCTGGACACATAATTATTGCAATCATTAACCATTCGGGTAATTATCCGACCTGCAGTAATTCATTTTAATATATTAAGACAGAGACGTTCCCTCCGTGAAAAAAGAATTATCGTTAATTGCTTTAGGTTTATTCGCCGCATTACCCGCCGCTGCAAGCCAGCAATCCGACAGTCAGGGTTTTATTGACGACAGCCATCTGGACCTGTTTTTACGCAATGCGTATATCAGTCGCGACTATCATCAGGGCCAGCAGGATAAAGCCGAATGGGGCCAGGGTATTATTGCCACCTTCACATCCGGTTATACCGAAGGGCTGGTGGGCTTTGGTGTAGACGGCATTGCACAGTATGGCGTTCGTCTGGACGGTGGCCGTGGAAAAAGCGGTGCGGGCGGTATCGACTTCTTTAAACAGGAAGAGGATGGCCGGGCAAAATCCGATTTAGCGAAATTTGGCGCAACCGCCAAAATGCGTATCTCAAATACCGTGCTGAGCTACGGTAGTCAGCGTCCTGAGCTGCCGATCGTGAATGCCGACAACTCCCGCCTGCTGTTTGAAAGCTACACCGGCACCCTGCTGACCTCAAAAGAGATCGACGGTCTGGAAGTCAACGCCGGTTACTTCACCGACGAGCAGCGCAAAAGTGATGACCGCCACGACAGCGGCCTGAAGAGCCTGACCTTCGGTGGCGCGAGCTACCAGTTTAACGAGCAGTTCAGCGGTGCGGTGTATGCCTCGCATAATGAAGAGGTAATGAACAAGCAGTACCTGGGCCTGAACTTCAAACAACCGTTCAGCACCGGGCAGCAGCTGGTACTCGACTTTAACGGCTATAACTCGCGTCTGGAGCAGGGTTACGCCGACAGCCTCGACACGGGCCGCAGCAACACCATCTGGAGCCTGGCAGCGAGCTATATCTGGGACATTCACACGTTCAAAGTGGCATACCAGCAGAGCAGCGGCAGCACCGGCTACAACTACGGTGGCTACCGCGACCAGGGCGGTGTGGGTGACGGCGGCAACACCATCTGGCTGGCTAACTCCTACTGGTCTGATTTCAACGGCGAAGACGAACGCTCATGGCAGGCATCGTACGGCCTGGACTTTGGCGGACTCGGCCTGCCGGGCCTGAGCTGGACCACCGCCTACGTGCGTGGCGATAACATCAAAACCTCTGAAACCAGCAACGGCAAAGAGCATGAGTGGTTCAACCAGATCCAGTACCAGGTGCAGGATGGTCCGGCGAAAGATCTGAAGCTGAAGCTGCGCTATTCCGTGCTGCGTGTCTCCAGCAACGCCAGCGATTACAACGTGGGTGGGGATGAGATCCGTGCTTACGTGGAATACCCGTTTAACGTGTTCTGATGAAAAAAGCCGGGTGGCGGCTTCGCCTTACCCAGCCTACGGTTTTTTCGCTGTTATTGAGTGAGAAACCGTAGGCCCGGTAAGCGCAGCGCCACCGGGCGATATCCACGATATCAATACAGCGTCTTCTGCGGCGGCCCGGCAAACTTCAGGGCGCCAATCTGCCCCATCCGCACTTCCACTACCGACGGGCCCGGCATCGCCAGCGCTTCTGTCATAACGGCATCAAAATCCTCGGCACGCTCAACGCTCCATGCCTGCAGGCCAATCGCCTGCGCCAGCAGAGTGAAGTCCGGCGTATGCAGCTCGTTGTAATACTGACGCCCGCCGAAATACTTATCCTGAATACCACGCATTACGCCGTACCCCCCGTCGTTCATGATCAGCAGCGTCACGTTGGCTTTCTCCTGGGCCAGCGTCGCCAGTTCGCCGAGGTTCAGACTCAGACCACCATCACCCACCAGCCCCACAACCTTGCGCTGCGGGTTAGCTATCGCGGTGCCAATGGCCATCGGCAGCCCCATACCAATGGCTCCGGCCAGCGAGTGAATGTTCATCAGCGGGCCGTTGGCGCGGAACAGGCGGCTGCCCCACAGGCTGCCGGACACGGTGATATCGCGCACCAGCAGGCCGTCCTGCGGAAGCGCTTTCTCGATGGCATCGTTAAGTCTCGCATAGGGGCCGCACTGATCGCGCAGGCCCTGCCCGGCTTGCTCAACCGCCTGTTGAACCAGCGCGTCCCACTGCGCGTTGCCCCACTCACGCCCCTGTACGTTGTCGGCCAGCGCGCTAAGCAACGCGGAACAATCGGCTATCAGCGTGTTATCCATCAGATAATTACGGCTCGCCGCCGCCGGGTCGATATCTATCTGTACCCGTGGAGACGGCAGCGCCAGCGTCCATGAGCGGGTTTCGTTGCTGCGCAGGCGTGAACCGGCGACCAGCGTAAAGTCACATTGCGCGATGAGCGCTTCAACGGATGGCGAGTTGTGAAACGCCCGCAGACTACCGCGATGGCTGTCCGGCAGCACGCCGCGCGCGTGGGTGCTGGAGATGACGGTGATGCCTGCATCCGCCAGTTTTTTCACCGCATCAGCGCTTCTCAGCGCTCCGCCGCCCAGCCACAGCAACGGCTGTTTTGCCTGCTTCAGCTGCGCCCAGAGTGCGTCAACTATCGCGGGGTCCACGGTGGCGACCGACGTCGGTTTCATCGGTGCGGTCACCAGCGAAAGCGGAATATTGGCACTCTGAATATCAATCGGGATCTCAACAGAGACCGGCCCGCACGGCGGCGTCTGCGCGTCCTGAATCGCTTTGTGCAGGATAGCTATCGCCTGGTTGGCGTTGCTGATGCGGTACGCCCGTTTGGAGCTGGCCTTCAGGAAGGTCAGCTGGTCGCGGGTTTCATGGATAAACCCGGTATCGGCATCCAGCCAGGCTTTTTCGACCTGTCCGGTTAAATGCAACAGCGGCGTGCAGGCGTTCATCGCTTCTACCAGCGCGCCTACCGCGTTACCCGCACCCGCACCGGTGCTGGTCAGCGCCACGCCGAGACCGGAAAAACGTCCGTGGGCGTCGGCCATGGTCACGGATCCCGCTTCACCGCGCGCGGGCACGAAGCGAATGTTGCCGCGCTGCCCGACCGCATCCGCGATTGGCAGGTTGTGAATGGAGATGACGCCGTAGATGGCCTCAACCTGATACTGCTCCAGCGTTCTGGCGATGGCGTCGCCGACGGTTATCATTTCGCTCATTGCTCACCCTTTCTCAGTCGCACCAGTGGTTGACGCTGTTACCCGTCGCCAGATAAATGCTCTTTTGCTGCATCCAGGCTTTCAGCCCCTGAATGCCCTTTTCGCGGCCCAGACCGCTCTCTTTAAAGCCCCCGAACGGGGTTGAAATCGCAAAGACTTTGTAGGTGTTGATCCACACCGTGCCCGCCTCAAGCTGTTCGCTCAGGCGCAGCGCGCGCCCGGCATCGCGCGTCCAGATCCCCGCCGCCAGGCCGTACACCGAGTCGTTGGCCTCGCGGATAAGCGTGGCCTCGTCGCGAAACGGCATCGCCACCAGTACCGGGCCGAAGATCTCCTCCTGACACGCGCGGGCGCTGTTGCTCAGCCCTTCGATGAGGGTGGGCAGGAAGAAACTGCCGTTTGCCAGCTCAGGATCGGCCGGGATCTCCCCGCCGCACAGCACGCGGCCCCCTTCGCGCTTCGCCAGCTCGACGTAATCCTGCACGCTCTGACGATGTTTAGGGTTAATCAGCGGCCCGACATGGGTACCGTCAGTAAACGGATGTCCGACGCGCAGTCCGCGCGTGAGCTCAAGCAGCCGCGACATCAGCGGCGCGTAAATGCTCTCGTGGATAAACAGTCGTGAACCGGCGATGCACGCCTGCCCTGCCGAGCTAAAAATGCCGTAGCAGATGCCGCGCGCGGCCTGCTCGATGTCTGCGTCTTCCAGCACGATGGTCGGGGATTTTCCGCCCAGCTCCAGCGATGCCGGGATCAGCTTTTCCGCCGCCACGTGTGCAAGATGGCGGCCCGTAGTGGTGCCACCGGTAAAGGAGATTTTGCGCACCTTAGGGTGACGCGCCAGCGCATCGCCAATCACCGAGCCTTTACCGGGTAGCACGCTCAGCAGCCCGGCGGGCAGCCCGGCTTGTTCAAAAATACGCGCCAGCTCCAGCGCCATCAGTGGCGTGGCCTCGGCAGGTTTGAGGATCACCGCATTTCCGGCGGCAATCGCCGGGGCAACCTTTTGCATTTCGCTGGCAATCGGCGAGTTCCATGGTGTGATGGCAGCCACCACGCCGAGCGGTTCATAGCGGCTCAGGGTCAGCAGATCCGGCTGGCGTGGCGTCGGGAGTTCCCCTTCCAGCAGCTCGCAGGCAGAGGCAAAGTAGCGCGCCGTCCCTGCCGCACTCATCACCAGCCCACGCGCCTCCGCGAGCGGCTTGCCGTTATCGCGGCTCTGCATTTTCGCCAGCTCGTCGACGCGGGATTCAATCAGATCCGCGACCTTATGCAGGATCCTCGCGCGCATGTGCGGCAGGCTGCTGCGCCACGCGGGATCGCGCCACGCCCGCTCGCCGGCCTCGATTGCGTCATTCAGATCGTCGAGACTTGCCGCATTCAGCGTCGCATTGATCGACCCGTCTGCCGGGAAATGGCTCTGCATCGGATTGCCACCACCATGTCGCCAGTGGCCGCCGATAAAAATCTTCAGATCGTCCATCGTCGCTCCTCAGCTCAGGGCCAGCTCGCGGCAGGCGCGTACCGCGCTCAGTGCTGCAAGGGTGGAGGTTTTAGGGTTAGACGCCAGCGGCAGCCCGCTCAGCTCAAGATGGAACTCGCCGAACACGCCTTCGACATGCAGCGTGTGGGTATTGCGCTTCGTTGCCGGGTCGACCATCAGCTGCACGCGCGTCTCGTCCATCCCGACGCCACCGAGCGCCACCGTCGCCGCCACGTTGGCGTTCGCCGGGAACAGGCGCGCCGCCTCGCGGGCGCTGCCTTCAAAGAAAACGCTCGCCTCAGACACCGCGTTAAGGTCGATAAGCTGCTCAGCATAACTGCCGCGCCAGCTGGCCGGGCTTTTGCGCGACTGATAGGTCACGCGTTCCAGCCCGCCCTCTTTCGCCGCCGCAAGCCCGTCGATACCGGCAACCGCGCCGGAGAGCAACGTCAGCTTGCCGCCAGCACTGAGCAAACGCTGCTCCAGCGCGCTGTCCGCCAGCGCGCCGGTGGAGATCACCGCCAGATGCCAGCCGCGACGCAATATGTCCTCGCCGTACTGCGCCACCGCCTGCTGGCTGGCGCACTCCAGCACCAGATCGGGCGTGTCAGCGCACGCCACCGGCGTACCGAGCGCCATCACTGCATCACCAAACTGTGTGTGAATCGCCGCATGATGAGATTCACGCGCCACGATCCAGCCGATAGCCACGCCCGCGGGTAAACGCTCAATCACCGCCTGCGCCATGGCGCCAAAACCAATTAACATGATCTTTTTCATAATGTGTCCTTACAGGTGGCGGCAGAAGCCGCCGGAAACGTCCAGCGCGGCGCCGGTGGTGAATGACGCCAGCGGCGAGGCGAGGAACAGCAGCGCCTGCGCGGGCTCCTGCGGCTTGCCGAGACGCGCCATCGGGATGCCACGTTTACGCGCGATCTCCGCCGTCCACTCCGGCCAGCTCTGACTTTTGTCCGTCCGGCTCTCAAAGCGGCGCTGCCACTGCCCGGACTCCACCATGCCGAGCAAAATGGAATTCACGCGGATACCTTTACCCACCAGCTCTTTTGAGAGCGTCAGCGTCATATTCAGCAGCGCAGCACGGGCGGCAGAAGTGGCGATCATGTGCTCCTCCGGCTGCAGCGCCAGCAGAGAGTTCACGCAGGTAATGGAGGCGATATCGGACCGCTCCAGCAGAGGCTGAAACGCCTGCACCGGGTTGATCACCCCGAACAATTTCAGTTCGGCTTCGTGCAGCCACGCTTCGCGCGGGGTATCGCTGAAATGCGCCACATAGCCCTGCCCGGCGTTGTTAATCAGCATGTCCGCCGCGCCAAAGCGGGCCTGAACGGCATCCGCAAAGCCCTGGACTTCGGCAGCGTTTAGCACGTCGCAGCGGTAGGAGAAAATCTCGCCGTCGGGGTATTCGTTTTGCAGCGTCGCGTGGGCGCTGGCGAGCCGGTCCGGGTCTCGGCCGCAGAAAGCCACTTTTGTCCCCTCGCCCAGCAGCAGGCGCAGCGTTTCAAAGCCAATGCCAGAAGAACCGCCGGTGACTACCGCTACGCGCCCGTCAATTTGTGCATTCATCGCGCACCTCTTCGTTAATGCGTAAAAGCTGTTGGTTAAAAAACGCCGCGTTATCGAGATAGCTGGCGTGCCCGGCCTGGGGAATGGCGGTAAACGGCATGCCGTAGCGCAGTGCCAGCCCCTGCACCAGCTCGGGCTGCGTGATCGCATCCTGCTCGCCGCACCAGACCTCAAACGTGCCGGAGTAACGTTTAAGCCAGCCGTGAATATCGTCGTGTGCCAGCATCCACGCGGCGGCAAGGTAGCCCTCAGGACGCAGCTTGCGCATGCCCGACGCGACGGTGGCGATATCTTCCCCGCGGGCGCCGGGGCGCAACAGCTTCGCCGCGCGGGTCTGGGCAAGGATTTCACCGCCCAGCGCCATCTGCTGCTCGCGGCTGCGCCAGACCTGCTCGCGTTGCTCCGGTGCGGCCTGACCGTAGCCCTGCGCGGCATCTGCCAGCACCAGATGCCGCACCCGGTCGGGAAACTTCGCCGCAAAGGCGCTGGCGACCAGCGCCCCGAGAGAATGGCCGACCAGTACCGCCTGCCAGACGCCCGCGCGGTCAAGCATTGCCGCCAGTGCATCGGCGTAATCTCCCGCACTCGCCCGTTCTACGGTCAGCATCGGGCTTTCGCCATAACCGGGCATGTCCCACGCCAGCACGCGAAAACCCTTCAGCGCCATCTGCTTATGCCAGGAGGCAGCACCCGAGCTGATCCCATGCAGCAGCATCAGCGGAATGCCGCTTCCCTGTTCACGAAAACCCGTCATCATGCCCCCTTAGTTCCGCTTCACTTTTGAAAGCAGATGATCGGCGGGATAGGTTGGGATTTCCGGCTTGTTGGTCCCCAGCATGACGCACATCAGCGCCTCTTCTTCCCCGTGGTTAAACAGGCCGCGATAGATACCCGGCGGGACGGAGATCAGGTCACGCTCGCGCAGCACGGTTTCGGTGTAGTGTTCGCCGTCCTGGATCATCAGCGTGATTTGCCCTTTAAGCATGAAGAACACCTCTTCCACGTCGTCATGCAGGTGCAGCGGCCCTTCACACTTCGACGGCAGCACCATGGTGGAGAAGGTGAAATGGTCCGCCTGCACGGTGTTGGTGTCGTTCGCCACGCCCGTTGCGCCGGTGCCGATGTAGCGCATCTGCGCCCGGCGATATTTCGGGTCATAGTCGGCCTGGAACTTCAGCGCGTTCCAGTCGTACTTACGGCCTTCAAAGCGCGCGATGCGCGACTCGACCCACTCTTCCATCGTCAGGTGCTCAGGTTTGATGCCTGATTTATGGGTTACGGTTGAATCAGTCATGACACTCTCCTCAGTAATGTCTCAGCAGCGGCAGTAACAGGACGCAGCCCACCGCCGCCATCACCGCCAGAAAAATCAGCCCGGAATCCATGCTGTGGGTGAAGGCGATAAGCGCCCCCATCACCGCTGGCGACAGTGCGCCCGCGAAGTTTCCCAGCCCGTTGAAAATGCCGCCCGCCGTCGCGCTCACCCGTGGATGAGTGGCCTTCGCCAGCAGGGCAAAAATGTTGGGTGCGCCAGTGCCCCACATAAAGGTGCTGAAGCTCATCGCGGCGATGATGGTCAGCGGGGTGTCGAGGTGCATGACCGCCGCCAGCCCGACAGCCGCGCCCGCCATGGAGATAAAGCAGGCTGCCGCACGCTTATCGACCCGGTCAGAGAGCCACGCGCCAATCACTTCGCCCGCCAGCATGGCGATGAACGGCATCGACGACAGCCAGCCCGCATGCTCCAGGTGAATGCCTTTGCCTTTGATCAGGTAGCCCGGCAGCCAGCCATTGATGCCCCACAGGTAGGTCAGGAAGGCGATGTTAAAGATGCAGATGATCCAGAAGTGCGGGCTGACGAACAGCTCGCGCCGCGCGGCACGCCGCTCATCCTGAGACGCCTGCGTGGTGCCAGGTTTCGCCTCCAGGCGGATACCACGCAGACCGACGCGCACGAAAATCAATACCGGCACGGTAAGCATCGCCATCACGAAGAAGGTGCTCTGCCAGCCGAAGGTGTTCAGCAGCCAGAGGGAGAGCGGAAAACCAATCGCCGCGCCCACCGGCGTGCCAAGCAGCCACAGCATGGTGGCGCGCGCCTGCAGATGCTGCGGGAAGTTGTGACGCACAATGGCGAAGGCCAGCGGGAACAGCGGCCCCTCCGCCACCCCCAGCAGAATGCGCAGCACGATCATCAGCGTATAGTTGTGGGTAAAGCCCATCGCCACCATCAGCACGCACCAGATCGCCATCATCCCG
Organism: Enterobacter cloacae complex sp. IR53030; assembly: GCF_049238365.1. Lineage (NCBI taxonomy): Bacteria > Pseudomonadati > Pseudomonadota > Gammaproteobacteria > Enterobacterales > Enterobacteriaceae > Enterobacter > Enterobacter cloacae complex sp. IR53030. Next base: position 23,884 of record NZ_JBMKHA010000008.1, on the reverse strand, counting down.
GTCAGCAGGCGCAGCGGCGCGATTTTATCCCCCAGCCCGCTGAGAAAGACTGACGAAAAACCGTAGCTCAGCAGAAAGGCGCTCATCAGAATGCCGAGGCGCGTGGTGTCGAAATCGATCCCCATCGCCTGCTGGAAATGGCTGTCAGAAAACAGCGCCGCAATACTGATTTTGTCGAAAAACGCCAGCAGCACGCAGGCCAGCAGCGACAGCGGGATAGCCCAGCGCACTGCTTTTTCAGGCGTGCGGGTTCCCTCACCGCCTACCTCAACGGGCGCGGTGTTGGTCTCTAATGTGGTCATCTCTCCCCCTACGGGTGCGGGTTAGCTATCGCAATGACATCAGTGAAAAAGTCGGGTCGACGAGCGGTACGTCCGATAAATCCCGCCCTGCCGCCATCCAGCGTTTCGCCAGCTTGACGGTGCGCGCATCGTTAAACGCCACCAGCTGCGTCAGTCGCCCGTTTTCATCCAGCGAGAAAAAGAGCGAATCTTCACGCGCTATCGTGTTGCTGCCCGGCTGCGGAATGCCGAGGATCTGAATATTGTGCTGGTATTGATCCGACCACAGCCACGGCGCGTCGTCGTAGCCTGGCGCATCGGGGTTGAGCATCGCTTTCGCCGTCGCCACCGCCTGATTCTGGGCAAATGCCCACGACTGAATGCACAAGCCGTAGTGGTGATGCTGAGCCACATCGCCAGCCGCAAAGATGAACGGATCCGAGGTACGCCCCTGAGCGTCCACCACGATCCCGCGCCCGGTATGAAGCCCCGCATCGCGCGCCAGTTCCAGATTGAGATCGACGCCGATCCCGACCACCACCGCATCAAAGGTTTCGCGCTGGCCATCACAGTGAATAACCGGCAGGCCATTGTCGTCCTCCAGCTCCAGCGCGCCGCAGCCGGTACGGATGTCGACGCCCTGTTCGCGATGGATGGCCGCTAAGCGTTGCGATACTTCTCCGCTCACCGACCGCATGCACAGCGCGGGCTGCTGCTCGAACAGCGTGACCGCCACGCCGTTTTTGCGCGCGGAGGCGGCAATCTCAAGGCCGATCCAGCCGCCGCCCACAATCGCCAGGGTTTTACTCTGCGCCAGACGCCCCTTCAGACGCTGCGCATCCTGCCAGTGGCGCAGGGTATAGACCTGCGGATGCACCGCCCACGCCTCGCCCGGCAGACGCGCCCGCCCTCCGGTGGCGATCAAAAGAATGTTGTAACTAAGATGCGTACCGTTGCTTAAACGCACCGTTTTTGTCTGACGGTCGATCTGCTCCGCACGCAGTGGGCGGTACCAGGTCAGATCCAGCGCCTGCTGTGCCTCTTCGGAAAACAGCCGCGGGAGCGCCGCGTCAGGCTCCAGCAGAGAAGCCTTCGACAGCGGCGGACGTTCATAGAAATCCCACGCTTCTTCCGCCACCACGCAAATCTCGCCCTCGAAGCCCTCGTCGCGGAGGGTTTTTGCCGCCCAGCCGCCCGCCTGACCGCCGCCGATAATGACAATGCGCGACGTCATACCGCCTCCGGCTTTTTCTGCTGACGGCGCGTGTCGTGGTCGATGCCGCCTTCCACCGCCCATTCGGTGAAGGAGACCAGCGAATGCTCCAGCTCGCGCGGCTGCCAGTTTTCGGTCAGGTAATCATCATTGGTGTAATACTCAAACGCGCCGCCGGTCGGGCTGTTGACGTACCAGAAATAGGCCGACGACACCGGATGACGGCCCGGCCCAATAAACGTGCTCCAGGCGTTTTTATTCATCGCGATACCGCCGCCGATCACCTCGTGGATGTCGCGCACCGTAAACGCAACGTGGTTTAGCCCGCGCTTGCGGTTCGGTAATTGCAGCAGGAACAGGTTGTGATGGCCGCCGCGCACGCCGCAGCGCAGGAATACGGCGCGGTTGATGTAGCGGTCAGAGACCTGGAAGCCGAGCACCTCGCGATAAAATGTCTCCACCGCGGCCAGCTCCTCAACGAAAAACACCACATGCCCGACGTTAATCGGCTGGGCGTGATCGTAGACCGGGCTGGGGGTGTCGATTCGGCGAGCGTCTCCCCACTGGTTAATCGGCTCAACGTTCAGCTCCACGTCGGTCTGCTGGCTGACCTGCACGCGCAGCGTCATGCCGTTCGGATCGCGGCACTCCAGGGCGTCGCCCACTTCACGAAAGCCAGGCTGCCCGGCAAGCTTCGGGCGCAGCGCATCGAGGTCTGCCGGGGTGGCCACCGCCCAGGTCATACGGCGCAGGGTGTTGCCCGCTTCAAAGGCTGGCGGCAGGTCGGGGCTGTCAATCGGATTAAGCTCCACGCGCGCGCCGCTCAGGGTGGTAAAACGCTGGCCGCTGGCATCGCCCGTCAGGCCAAAATCACGCATAAATTTGGCGCAGTGCGTCAGGTCTTCCACGCCAAATTCCAGCTTTTCAATTCCGGTTACACTCATCGTTCGTTGCCTCATCTGGCCCAAATTGGGCGTAAAACATGCCCGACGCACTGAAGCGCCTGACGTTAACTCACTGATTTAACTGGCCTGTGACAGGTACCCTAAGAAGCCAGAAATTTTATCTGCCGCGAGGCGAACCTCGTTCTGGAGCCGCTCGCGGTCGGTCTGCGGGATCTCCTCCGACGGCACCAGAATGCTGACCACCGCCGTCACGCGCTGGCTTCGGTCATACACCGGATAGACGATGGAAGAGATGCCGTGGCGGAAGAAAGACTCGCCAATCACATATCCGCGGGCTTTGTCCTGCTGCACCATCTGCCACAGGGCTTCGCGGTCGTGAAGCTGCCCCGGCGTGTTGCCCGGCAGCCGCTCGTGCGGGAACAGCTGTTCAAAATCGGCGCGGGAAATATCGGTCAATAACATGCGCCCAAGCGAGGTACAGTGCACCGGCAGACGGGTGCCAATGCTGACCTGATTGATACGCGACCCGGCGGCGCTGACGCGGGCAATGTAAATAATGTCGCGTCCGTCGCGGATCGCCAGATGGCTGCTGCACTGGCTGACATCGCGAAGCTGCTCGATCACCGGCTGGCCTACCTGCGCCACATCCAGCGAGGCGATGTACTCAAAGCCCAGACGCAGCACGTTCATGCCCAGCGAGAAGGTATTGGTGCGCGCATTGCGCTCCAGAAAACCCATATACTCCAGCGTCTGCACCACGCGGTAGGCAGTGGCCTTCGGCATATCCACCAGCCGATGTAGCTCGGCAAAGGTCAGCTCGCGATGCTGCTCGCCGAAGGCCAACAGCAGCTGCAAACCGCGTTCAAGCCCCGGCACCAGATACTTCACTTCCTGATCGTTTGCCATAATCGCCATACCTTAGTTAAAGACAAAACCGCCGTTGACCGGGATCAGCTGCCCGGTGATAAACCGCGACAGATCGCTTAAGAGCCAGACCACGCTGCCGGTGACATCCTCCGGCTGCTGCGCGCCCGTTAACGCGCGGCCATTTTCGTAGAGCTGATGGCGTTCGGCGGGCACATATTCGGTGGCCTCGACGCGGGTCAGCCCCGGCGCGATAGCGTTGATTCGAATGCGTTTTTCCCCCAACTCGCGCGCCATTGAGCGGGTCATCGCAATCACCGCCCCCTTACTGGCCACGTAGGCCATCAGGCGCGGCGCGCCCCACAGCGCGGTATCGGACGCCACGTTCACAATCCCCGCCCCTTCGCGCAGCAGCGGTACGGCGGCACGCGTCACCAGCCAGGTGCCCTTGACGTTCACGCTCATCACCCGATCCCAGAGATCCGGATCGTAATCCAGCATGTTTTTACCGCCCACGCCGGTCGCCATTGCCGCGTTGTTCACCAGGCCGTCAATCTGCCCCAGCTTGCCAATGGCGCTGAATACCTGCTCGATGGACTGCGGATCGGCCAAATCGATAACGTGCGATTCGGTTGCATACCCTTGCTCGTTCAGACGGTGGGCGCTTTCGGCCAGCTCGCCTTTGAGGATGTCGCACATCACCACGCAGGCACCTTGCGCAGCGCAGGCGCTGGCAAAGTGGTAACCCAGCCCGCGCGCGGCGCCGGTCACGACGATGCGCTTCCCGCTCAGCAGTCCGTTCATCAGGCGGCTCCCTGCTGCGCTTCGCGCATCGCCAGCTGTTCTTTCGCGGCCTTTTGCATCATGCGGCGCAGGCGCGAGAGCCCGACGTCGTGCTGGTAGAGGTATTCATGGTCACGGGCATTTGGCGCCAGGCTTTCCAGCACCACGCGGTCCTGCTCCAGCACTTCCCAGTGCAGTTTTTCCAGACGATTGCGGTACATAAAGCGCCACATATCGCGCTGCCAGCCCTGCACGCGGCGAATGCGCCAGAAGAAAACGCGGCAGTTGTCGTTATCTTCCGGCACCACCATGCCGACGATAAAGAAATGGCCGCCCGGTCCGAAACGCTTCTTATACGGAATGGAGAGACGCATCCAGCAGGTGCCGCTGTTGCCCAATTCCACCCAGTCGAAATTGACGCCGCTCTGCCCCTTTTTCTCGAAGATGAAGCCGGTTTTGGTCGGCTGAAGCACCATGTCGGCCTTGCGATCCCCTTCTGCCATCGAATGTGACGACGAATGCAGATAGGTGCCGTGCATCGGGTCCATGACGTTTTCCAGCGCGTACTGGTAATTGCATTTCCACGCGGCGGTGCAGAGGAAGTTGCTGAAACTGTCCGTGTCGGCGAGCTCGTCCGGGAAAGTCAGCTCGTCCGGCTGCTGGTCAGCAGTGACGCCGAACCACAGGAAAATGGCGCCGTGCGCCTCCTGCACGTTATAGCTGCGCACGCACTGCTGGCCGACCAGCGGGCATTTGTCCACGGCGGGCACATCTTTCACTTCGCCATTGCCCGCCACTTCCACGCCGTGGTACCAGCAGGCAATACGGTCCCCAAGGTTCCAGCCCATCGACAGGCGTGCGCCGCGGTGCGGACAGCGGTCTTCCAGCGCCTGCACCTGGCCGTGTTTATTGCGCCAGACCACAATCTGCTCGCCCAGGCGGGTAATCCCCACCGGCGCGGACTGCACTTCCCAGCTCGCCAGTACCGGATACCAGAGGCCGCGCAGACCTTTATCCAGATAGTTTTGTACGGTAGTCGTCATCGCGTTGTCCTCAGTAGCCATTAACCTGTAAGAATGCCTGGAAGCTGGCGTCGCTCCAGGGCTTGCCCTGCTGGTCGTGCATGCGCACCGCGTTCAGCCCGTTCACCAGCTCCGGCAAGGTTTCAACGCCCTGCTCGAAGAGATCTTCCAGCGTCGCGATCAGGTTCATCTCCCAGTTTTCCGGCTCGCGGCTGCGGGTTTGCCAGATCAGGTTCTGGTAATCGCCTGGCTTATGAATGGCACCGTTACCGCCTTCTGCAGGCGGAGTAAACTGGCGGCTTTCCGGCAGCGCCGGGTTGTAGTTTAGGGTGTCGCTCATGCCACGGTCTCCTCGACGAAGGTAATCTGGATTTGGTTTTCAAAGACCCGAACCGGGTAGCGGTTAAGGTTGCGACCACCGGGGCCATGCAGGCACTGGCCGGTTTTGACGTCGAACACCGCCTCGTGTAGCGGGCATTCCACCTTGCCATCTTCGATGAAGCCCTGGCTCAGCAGGGCATATGCGTGCGGGCATACGTCTTCCAGCGCGTAATATTCACCGTCAATCAAATAAACGCCGATCTCTTTACCGTCGACGTTGCCGCTAAAAGGGAAATCTTCCTGTACTTGTTCTGCGTCACATACGCCTATCCAGCTCATCACGATCCTCCAGGCTTTTGTTTCATATATGAAACTCTGTTTCTTATTTAATACGGTCAATATAAAAGCGATGAATGTTTCGTCAAGCGCGAATGTGACGAATTTGTTAACCAGGAGGTAATTAATTAACTAAGTGTGCAAAGGATCACGAAAAAATGCAGCGATATGAAATTTTCATTATTGCCGCGTGAAAGAATACGATTTTTCGATAGTCTAAAATTTCAAAAAACAGATATTGACTTCTTTTCTTTTTGCTCATTAAAAATAAAAAGGTGGCACGTCATCGTGTTTCACCTGTGAAACTTATTTTTACTTTATTCTTAATAAACAAAGAGTTTCACAGGTGAACCATTTTACACCCGTGACAATCACCCTGATAAAAAATATTCACACGCGCAGACATAAGGCAGGCATCATGACGGCAAGATGGCAAGGTACAATTGCACTGTTATTACTCATCATTATTTCCTACATCGACCGTGTGAATATCTCGGTAATGATTTTACACCCGGAATTTGCCGCACATTTTCAGTTAAATGAAAACAGAATGTTACAAGGAATGCTCATGACCTGCTTTCTGCTGGGTTATGGTTTTTCGGCTTTATTATTAACGCCAGTTATTGAAAGCAAACTTCATTATCGGCAGGGATTATTAAGCAGCATTGCGATTTGGGCCGCGGTCTGTGCGATTTCGCCCTTGCTCGGCTCGCTGATGGGGATGCTCATTGCGCGCGTGATTCTGGGGATTGCGGAGGGGCCGCTCTTTTCATTAAAAACGCGCTTTATCAGCGAGCGCTTTGACGCAGAAGAGATCGGCAAACCCAACGCGGTGACCGCGCTGGGCGTCTCGCTCGGGCTGGCGGTAGGCTTTCCACTGATCACCTGGCTGATGGCGCATCTGGGCTGGGCGGGATCGTTCTACGCGTTGGCCGTCATGAATCTTGTGCTGGGTGGCGGGTTAATCTGGCGCTTTCTGCCTGCGCCCCAGAGCCGGGGGAAGATGAAAAAGCCGGGATGGGTGCAGACCTTCACCCTTGCCCGGCAAACGCCGCTGCTGGGCTGGATCCTGTTGGTTGAAATCGCCACGCTGAGCTATCTCTGGGGGAGCAGCGCCTGGCTGCCCGCATGGCTGCGCGATGAACATCACTTCTCACTGCATGCTACGGGCCTGCTTGCAGCCATTCCCTTCCTGCTGAGCCTGGGATCGAAATTTTTGGGCGGCGTGCTGCTCGACAAAATGCGCCCGGAACAGGCACCGGTGCTGTTTGTGGTGGGAGGCGCGTTAACGGCGCTGTCCGTGGTCGCGCTGATGCTCAGCCATCAGCCTGTCTGGCTGGGGATGTTTATGTTGTCCGCCAATGCTTTCTGGGGACTTCAGGGAGCTGCGATCCCTGCGGTGATCCAACATCATGCCGCGCGGGAAGCGGTGGGTAGCGCGTATGGGATCATTAATGGCATAGGGAATATCTGCGCGGCGTTTATTCCGCTGCTGATGGGGGTGGTGATGAAATCGGTCGGGTCGGTCAGCTCTGGCTTTTCGGTCCTGGTCGTGTCGCAGGCGATCACCCTGCTGGCCGGAGGAATGTTGCTGCTGCGCATGCGTCGCGCAGCAGCAATCAGCGCCTAAGGCTTATTCGCCTTTTTTCGCCGCCTGAATGTAGAGCATTTCCAGTGCCAAGGTCGCTGCCGCCAGGGCCGTGATTTCTGACTGGTCATAGGCTGGCGCCACTTCCACCACGTCCATCCCGACGATGTTCAGATCCTTCAGGCCACGCACCAGCTTGATGGCGCGGTCGGACGTCAGGCCACCGATCACCGGCGTACCGGTGCCTGGCGCAAAGGCAGGATCCAGGCAGTCGATGTCGAAGGTCAGGTAGACTGGCATATCGCCGACGATCTGCTTCACCTGCGCGATGATGTCATCCACGCCGCGATCGTTCACCTGGCAGGCATCCAGCACGGTGAAGCCGTTGTCTTTGTCGAACTCAGTACGAATACCGATCTGCACGGAGTGGTTCGGATCGATCAGGCCTTCGTTCGGTGCAGTGTAGAACATGGTGCCGTGGTCAAACTCGCAGCCGTTCGCGTAGGTGTCGGTATGCGCATCGAAATGGACCAGCGCCATTTTGCCAAAGTGTTTCGCGTGGGCGCGCAGCAGTGGCAGAGTCACAAAGTGGTCGCCACCGAAGGAGAGCATACGCTTACCGGCAGCCAACAGTTTCTCGGCGTGGGCCTGCAGCTTTTCGCTCATCTCACGCGCGTCGCCGAAGGCATACACGAGGTCTCCGCAGTCAACCACGTTCAGGCGCTCGCGCATGTCGAAGTTCCACGGGAAGCGGTTATGCTCCCAGGCCAGGTTGGTGGAAACCTGACGGATCGCCGCCGGGCCATGACGTCCACCGGCACGACCCGAGGTTGCCATATCGAACGGCACACCGGTGATCACCCAGTCAGCATCGCTGTCGTAGGGCTGGAAGTTCATCGGAAGGCGTAAAAAACCAAACGCGTTAGATACCAGAGAGTTGTCGTACTGATGACCTAAAGTGCTCATGTCCTGACCTCTTAAAAGTCGTTGCATTAGATACAGATGAAAAAAAATCCCCTCCGCGTCGTTAAACCCGACGAGGAAGGGATTGATGTCCTTACTGCTTTTGCCTAATGCTAGCCTCTGAAACGTGAAGATTCAAGCTCACTTTTCAAAACATAAATCAATTGTGTTGCCAGACTTTTACGGCCCCTAATTATTCACCATGCCGATAAAATTCATTTTTAGAATTGATATTATCTTAAGCCCCCCATTTCTTCGCATTATTTGCGTTTAAAAGTTTGAAGCAAAACTTAATTCATAAATTAAATAAATATACCATTTTAAAACTAGGAATATATTTAGGCCTGGCCGATAGCGGTGGAGGAGATGACCTCTATACAATAGCCCCCCCCAATGAAATGATATGGATATTTTTATGAAGAAGTTATCTAAGCTGGCAATCCTGGCCGTTCTTTCAACCATCGGTACCGCCGCGGCAGCAGAAGATGGCACGATTACTTTTGAAGGTACTATTAGCGACGCAACCTGTACTATTACCGGCGGTGACGCACAGGGCGAATCTGAAAGCCCTGATTTTACCGTTCATTTACCTTCTATTAGGGAAGGTGCGAATAAGTCACCAAACGCAAAAAAACGCCTATGTAAGTGATTGAATTTAATTGACTAAAAGTTTCATTTTCGTTGCGGAGGGTACTTATTCGCACCCTCCTTAGTACAACCGCGCTTGCAACGGATGGACAGCGCGCAGGTGATACCCCATTCCACATTACGTTAAGCGGCGCAAACTGCACCAATGGCAAAGTTGCCAGCGTATTCTTCGAACTGGCGCAAAGCACCAATATCGATGCCACCACCGGTAACCTGAAAAATACCGTGGCTAAAGCGTCAGGCGGAGCGGAGAAAGTTCAGGTTGGTTTACTGGATTCTTCAAAAGCAAAACTGAACCTGAATACTGCAAACGATAGCGCTAAAACCGTTACGGTTGCCGGTAATACGGCTCGCTTTGATTACTGGGCACAATATGTGGCGACGGGTGGTGCATCTACTGCCGGTCAAGTCTCAACCGACGTTGTGTACTCCATTAAATATCAGTAATCGCGCGCACCGCGGGTTTATCCGCTAAAAGTATCACCTAAAGGATTAGGCCAGATGTTAAAAAAACTTGTTATATCTTCTGTATTCATGATGACGCTGGCCTTTTCCTTTGCGGCCAGTGCAACGATTCAAATTATGACGACCCGCGTGGCATTCAACGCCGGGGAGAAAGAACAAACGATTCGTATTAATAACGTCAGCAAAGCGCCTGAACTGGTTCAGGTGTGGCTTTCCAGCACCGATAAGAGTGACGGCATCGCCAAAGAAGATTTGCCTTTCTTTATCACCCCACCGGCGGCCAGAATTAACGGCCAAAAGGGGAAAGTTTTCCGCATATTCCAGACGGAAGGCGCCGCCGCGAAATATCCAAAAGATCGTGAAACGGTTCTGTGGCTCAATGTCCTGGATATTCCGCCTGAAATGGCGGAAGACGTAGATAAAAATCAGCTAAAGATGGCGTTCAGAACGCTGATTAAATTTTTCTATCGCCCGGTTGGTCTGAAAGGTAATCCGATGAAAGCGGCGGATGAATTAACCTGGCAATTAAAAAAAGCAGCCAACGGTTATGACGTCGTTGGAACAAATAATTCGCCTTTCCATGTAAGCATGACAAATGTCTGGCTCAGAGATGCTCAGGGTAAAGATGTCATGATTGATGGCGAGATGATCGCGCCATATAGCACGCTGGTATATCACTTCCCGCAGGTTAACGCCGTGCAGGGGAAAGGGACATTCCAATACAATTATATTACCGATCTGGGTGCCTATATTAAGCGCACGTATAACTTCTGATTAGTAATCATATTGACCAGGACGGTGATATGTCGATGTTTTACAAGAAAACTAACATTCTGCGGGTGATTAGTGGCTTTGTCATTTCGGTGGCCATTGCGCCACTCGCAGTATATGCCAGTGATACCAGTAAGCCGATGACATTTTCTCGTGGGTTTATGAAGTATTACGATAGCGGAATCGATCTGACACAATTTGACGGCGTTGAAAAAATACTGCCGGGGAAATATACGCTTGAGGTTTACAGCAACCTCAAGCCGGTTAATACCTGGACCGTTACCTTTGTGGCTGCAAATAATGAGCAGGGATTCAACGCCTGCATGACGCCCGAAATGGTCGTCCGCTTTGACGTCGACACATCAAAACTTCCCCCCGACTGGAAGCAGAATACCTGCATTATTCTCCCTGAGCTGATTAAAGGCGCGACGGTTAATTATAATGCGGTAGAAGAACAGCTGGATGTCACGATTCCTCAGGCAATGCTGCTGAATACGCCTGCGGGTTACGTAAGCCCGGAGTTATGGGATAACGGCGTACCGGCGCTGATGTCCTCCTATACCCTTAGCGCCACCAGTTCACGTTATCGCCCCGCTCAGGACAACGCGACCTATCTCTACAGCAATTTGCACAACACCCTCGCACTGGGGGCATGGCGTTTTACGACCTACGACAGCCTGAGCTCCGGCAGCGACACGGAAAATACCGGCGTACAGCATATCCAGGCCTATGCAGAGCGGGCCATTGCGCCGCTGCAATCGCAGATAGTGCTGGGCGATCTGAACACCACCGGTGATTTTTTTGACACTACCGCCCTGCGTGGCGTTCGTCTCGCCACGGACGATCGCATGCTTCCCGACTCGGTACGCAACTATGCCCCAGTGGTGCGCGGCATCGCCAACAGCAACGCCACGGTGACCATCAAGCAGGCTGGCAACACCCTGTATGAAAAAGTGGTGCCGCCTGGGGAGTTCGCCATCAGCGATCTCTATGCGACCGGCTATAACGGCGATCTTGAGGTCACCGTTAAAGAGACAAACGGCAAAGAGTCCTACTTCGTGGTCCCCTACTCCAGCGTGCCGCAGCTGCTGCGCGAAGGTTACTCCCGCTACTCTGTGGCTGCGGGTGAAATCCGCGATACCTGGCTGAAAGAGGATCCGAAAGCGGTTGAGGGCACGTTTCAGTACGGCTTATTCAATAACTTTACCGGCTACGTTGGCGGACAGAGCGCGTTCGAGGGTGATTATGCGGCGCTGATGACCGGTTTTGCGATTAACACCCGTCTGGGCGCATTAGGCGTAGACGTGACGCGCTCTTTCACCCGCTTCGAGGGGCAGCCGGACACCGCAGGCTGCGGCACGTTCTGCAATATGAGCCTGCGCATTAGCCTGGCGAAGACCCTCCCGACAACCGGGACGAACTTCAGCCTGATTGGCTATCGCTACTCCAGCGCGAATTTCTACTCCCTGAGCGACGCGGTCAGCCTGAAGCGCTCGATTGAAGCCGATGAAGAAGACTTTCTCCCGGAACGCTATCGCGAGCGACTGGAAGCCAACATCAACCAGACGCTTCCCGCCGGTTGGGGAAGCTTCTACGTCAGCGGGTTTGTGGGCAACGTCTGGAATAACGAGCAGGGCCGGAATGAAAAGTCGAACTTCGTGCTGGGCTACAACAACCAGTTTGGCATCACGACCTGGGGGATCTCCCTTGGCCGCACCAATAACGACGATGGCGACCACGAAGATACGCTCTACCTGAACGTGAGCATGCCGCTTGGCCACCACTACGAGAAGCAGGCTCGCCTGGGGGCCAACTTTAGCTATAACAGCGAAGAAGCCAACTTCCGTACCTCGCTGAACGGCTCCGCCGGGGAACGCTCACAGTTTGGCTTTGGCGGCTATTTCAGCCAGTCCAACACGCCGGAAACTAACTTCGGCATGAACCTCTCCTACACGGGCGAGAGCGCCTCGGGCGGGATGACCTACAGCCAGTCCCGGGACTCCTTTATGGGAGGGGTCAACCTGAACGGCGGCGTGGTGGTGCATGAAGGCGGCATCAACTTTGTGCCAACCCTCGCAGACACCATTGGCATCGTGGAAGCAAAAGGCGCAGAAGGCTCCCGCATCTACCCGGATTCCCAGGCCGTCATCAAAGACAACGGCTACGGCATTGTCGGGTATCTGGTGCCTTACAAGTACAACGAGGTGTACGCCGACCCGAAAGGCACCGCGTATACCGTCGAGGTCGACGACACCCGCCGAACCATCGTGCCAACCTCCGGCGCGGCAGTGCTGATCAAAATGGACACCCAGGCCAATCGCCAGAGCTTTGTGCGCTTTATGCAGCCTTCCGGCGAAGTGATCCCATTTGGTGCGTCGGTACTGGACGAATCGCACAACGCCATCGGCATGGTCGGTCAAAACGGCGTGGCGATGGTGGCGCTTAAGGAAGGCCAAAACGTCTTTACCCTCCAGTGGAAGAAAAATAAAAAGCCCGCGCAGTGCGGTGCGCGTTATGTGAAGCAAGGCACTGAGGACCGGCCAACCGAGGAAGAAGCGTTTAAGGCTATTGAAATTACCTGTATCAATAACGGGGCAACACCATGAAACGGATTTTTACGGCTGCGCTGATTCTTTTATCCACGGCGTTTATCTCTTTAACGTGCAACAACGCCTATGCGGCGTTGTGCACCCTCACGTCCCCGTTGGCGACGCTGAATATCATGGACGACATCACGCTTAACGTCATAAAGCAGCGTGAAGTCGGCAAGGTTTTATGGAGCAAAACCTATCAGGTACCGGACGTCAGCTACACCTGCGACGCGTCCACCCAATCTTCATGGCATTCAAGCTATTCGCGAAGCTATATCCGTTCGCAGATTGATCATGTCTATAACACCGAAATCCCGGGGATAGGCATTCGCATGCGGTGGCCCACGCAGACCGAATCTTCATGGCTGCCGGGTAACTCGGGTTCGCCGACCACGTGCTCCACCGGTTGTGGAGTGAAAAACAGTACGGTTCTGGTGGAAATGGTCCAGACCGGCTCGATGCCTGAAGGGGAATACTTTATTCCAGCGGGTAAGGTGGCGGAGGCACTGGTGATCCCGTCCGCCGATGAAAGCGAAAAACTGCCGATTATGGCCATCAACTTTGGTGTTGCCATTAAGGTGGTGACCGCCTCGTGCTCCATTTACCCCTCAGCGACGAACGTCGATTTAGGCACCTATAACATCGCCGATTTTCAAAACGACGATACTTTTCAGGGCGTTAAAAAAGACTTCAGCATCACCGTGGGCTGCCCTTCTACGGAACAAATTGGCATCACCTTCAACTCCTTAATTAACACCCCTTTAGGCGCGTTGACCGGTGTGATCGGCGTTGAAAGCGGCGATGGCTATGCAAGCAATTTTAGTATTCGCCTTTTTGAGAAGAACTCAACCGCGATCACGCTGGGTAAGGAGAAGGTCTATACCGCCTCCACGCTCACGAAAAACTATCAGGCACAAATCTATGTTGGCGGCGGGGTCGATCGTAAGACGGCCCTCACCCCCGGCAAAGTTGTCGGCGCCGTTCAATACACCGTTGTCATTAAATAACGCTCAGGGAGAGAGTGATGCGTTGTCATTTTAAAATCAAAAACGTCCTGTTTTTACTGCCTTTATTACAGGTGGCCCATGCCGCCATACTGCCCTCAGTTCAGAACAAGCAGGAACTTGACCGCCTGGAGCGGCAGAGTAACCAGTATCTGATTGAAGAGGCGAAAAGAACGGAAGCGTTGCTGCAACAGCAGCGCGCAATTCGCGGCGAAGACGCGGAGACCGGCCTGCCGGCAAATTCATCGTGGAAGTTCAACGTAACCCGGATCGAGATCCTCGACGATCATCTGTTCGACGGATCGCCGCAGCGCGAGGAGATCGTCCAGCGTTATCTGGGTAAGGATCTGGGTAAATCTGACATTTTCACCTTAGTGAAAGAGTTAACGGATTTTTATATTTCCCGTGGCTATGCCACCACTCTTATCAGCATCGACCCCGGCAACATCAAGAGCGGTACGCTTAAGCTTCGCGTGCTGTGGGGAAAGATTAACGATTTTAAGGTGAACGGCCAGACACCGGGCCTGCGTGATAGCACGCGTCTTTTTACCGCCTACCCGTTTGCCAAAGACAAGATCCTCAATATGCAGGATGTCGACCAGATGGTTGAGAACCTGATGCGGGTCTCGGAGAGGGATAATATTAGCGTTGAACCCTCAATCATTAATGGCTATTCCGATCTTAACCTGATTCATCAGCCCTCATTTCCGATTGACGCGGCGGCGGGGTTAAATAACTCCGGGAGCAAATCAGAAGGCTGGCAGCAATATTACGGCAGCCTGACGGCAAAAAATATTGCCGGATTAAACGACATTTTTAATGCGTATTACTCCTGGAACGATCTGAAAAATAATAATGATAAACAGGACTCCTGGTCATTTAGCTACAGCGTGCCGCTGGGCTATTGGGGGTTTGATACCAGCTATTACAAATCCGAATACGAAAAAGGCATCGACGGCGGCTTCGGCATTTACGATTCCGATGGCACGTCGGAGCGTGCATCCCTGCGTATCAGCCGCATGCTGATGCGTGGCGCGACGGGCAAAACCAGCGCCTGGATGAAAGTCGAACGCCGGGATAACTACAACGGCATCGAAAACGCGCGCATTGACGTTAGCTCAAAAACCTACACCTCGCTGGCGTCGGGCCTGACCTACGTTGGCGCCATGGGCGGTGGCTGGTTCTATGGCGATCTGAGCGTCACCGCGGCGGTGCCGTGGTTTGGTTCAGCCCGCGACGGCGATAAAGACCTTGAGGGTTTCGACGTCGATTATCTGAAATACAACGGCATTGCCTCCTGGACGCGCCCGCTCGCTAAGTTTGGCCGACTCGGCATGACCTACGAGCTGAACAGCGGTTTTCAGTACACGCCGGATGTGCTGGTGAGTGATGCCAAAGTGACTATCGGCGATGAATACACCGTTCGTGGTTTCAAAGACGATAACGTGATGAGCGACAGCGGCGCGTGGATTGCCAATAGCCTGCAATTTCCTTTCGATATTGGACTGGCCGGTATTTACCAGCTGACGCCCTATATTGGCTACGACGTTGGCTTCACAAAAGATAATTGCCCGAAAGGCGTCAATGTCTGCGACAGCCAATTCATGATGGGCGCATCAGTGGGCGTTAAAGCCACTGGCAGCCATTTCTCTTCCTACGTTATGGCAGGGTGGCCCGTTAAAAAACCAGACTCAATGGAAGAAGAAACCGTCGATAACACGGTGGTTTATTACAAAACGGAAATTAACTTCTAACAAAGGGAAGAATAATGAAAAACAAAAACACACGCAGCGGAAAAATAACCACGCGCAATTTGCATAAGCGGCTCTGCCCATTATATCTGTCTTTGGCCGGCATTTTCTCGGCCCCGGTCGATGCGGCAACCACGCCTGATAATCGTCAGTCGAAAGGCCCTACCATGGGCCAGGCGGCCAACGGCACGCCCGTGGTGAATATTGCCGATCCTAATGCGAAAGGCATCTCCATGAATAAATTCAACGAATTTAACGTTGAAAAACAGGGGATGATCTTTAACAACAGCATGCAGGACGGCGTAACGAAAATTGGCGGCTATGCGGTAAAAAACGCCCAACTGCAGCACGAAGCCAGCGCCATTATCAGCGAAGTAACGGGTGCGAAAGCGTCCTACATTAACGGCACGATGGAAGTTTTCGGTAAAAAGGCCGACATCATCATTGCCAACGAAAACGGCATTAGCGTAAACGGCGCAACCACCATCAATGCCAACAGCCTGACCCTCAGCACCGGTAAAGTGCAGGCAAATAACGACGGTTCCTATAAGCTGGCGGTCGAAAAAGGGGCGGTATCCGTCACCGGTCAGGGCATTAATACCGACGGGCTGGGCTACTTTGACATCGTTAGCCGCAGCGCGCAGCTGGAAGGCGAAATTGCCGGTAAAGCAGACATCAAAGTGCTGGCGGGCCAGAACGACTACGACCTTGCGACCCGTAGCCACACCGTGCGTAACAAAGGCGACGGACGGGGTCCGGCCGTGGCTATCGACGGTAGCGCGCTTGGCTCCATGTACGGCGGAAAGATCCAGCTAATCAGCACCGAATCCGGGGCGGGCGTCCGTCATGCCGGCGGCATTATCGCCAGCAGCGATCTCGAGATCAGCGCGGATGGCGACATTACGCTCGCCAGCCTGTCGAGCGAGAAAAATATGTCGCTCTCCGGCAAGAATATCACCCTGAACAAATCCACTTCCGGCGTTCAGGCAAAAAACGACATTATCATGAACGCCCTGGCGGGCATCACGCTGAATAACGACGTGATCGCCTCAACCGGCAAAATCCGCATTGATGCCAGCTCGCTGGTGCAAAACGCCGCCTCGCTGGTAACCAACAGCACCACCACCACCGTTCCGGCGATTCAGATTAACGTCGCGGGCCAGTATACCCTGAACGGCAAACTGCAGGCGCTGGATGCCAACGGTAAGATCATTGCAAACGGCGTCGTGACGCTGAAAAACGGCGATTTCGTCGTGAAGGTCAACGGCGTTGAAGTGCCGTTTGCCTCGCTGATCTCGGATACCCAGGTGATCAGCCACAGCGGTGACGTACAGATTACCGCAGGCAGCATGAATAACGGCGGCGGCAGCGTCCTGGCGAAAAAAGGCACCCTGCAGTTCACCCTGAAAGAGGCCTTTGTGAACAGCGGCTCCGTCAGCGCCACGGGGGACCTGACGATTGCGTCCGGCTCACTGAAGAACGACGGCGTGCTGTACGCATCCAATAACCAGACGCTCCGCGTCGGCAACCTGGACAACAACGGCCGCATCTTCGCGGAAAAACGGCTGGTGATGAACGCCAGCGCGCTGAACAACCGTGGAAACATCGGTGCGACCACTGACGCACTGCAGGTCACCACGACCGGCAATTTGACCAACAGCGGCACCCTCGTGGGTGATGCGGCAGCCGTCAGCCTGAACGTCGGCGGCGACGTCGACAACAGCGGTAACATCATCAGCAACGAAAAAGATGTCTCCCTGACTGCCAGCGGTAAATCCATCAAGAACCAGGGCAAAATCGAGGGGAAAAACGTTACCCTGACCGCGTCCAACGCCGACGCGACGCTTGAAAACAGCGGTACGCTGAACGCCAGACAAAAAGCGCAGGTGAAAGCGGCGAAGCTGAATAACAACGGCGGAACCCTGAGCGCAGCGGGCGATGTTGCGCTGAACGTCAGTAAGCAATTAAATAACACCCACGGCGGCGAGATCCTGGCGGGAGAAAACCTTACGCTGGACGGCGCGCAGACGACTGCACTGACCAACGACAATAGCCGGATCCAGGGGAAAAACGTCACCCTGACCAACATGTCCACTCTCACCAACACGGGCGACGCCGTTCTGCTCGCGAGTGGGGCGATGGATCTGTCCGGCACAACAACGCTGACCAACTCGGCCTCCGGCATTCAGGCAACGTCCATCCTGCTGGACCACATCGGCACGCTGAATAACATCAGCGATGCTACCCTCTACAGCAGCGGCAATCTCACTCTGTCCAACATCGGTACCCTCACCAACGATGCGTCTCAGATGGTTGCAGACGGTGCGCTGGCGATGCTGAACATCACAAACGTATCCAACACCAACAGCGCCGCGATCGTCGGTAGCGGCAGCGTAACAATCAGCAATGTGGATACGCTCAACAACAGCAACAGTGCGGTGATCCAGTCTGAGCATGCCCTCAGCATCAACAACGTGGGTACGCTGAACAACAGCACTGACGCGGCGCTCCTCGCCTCGGGCAACATGACCCTGGACGGTGTGAATACGCTGAACAATGCCTCGGTGATCCTCAGCGATGGCAGCATTACGGTGCAGAACGGCGACACGCTGCACAATAACGGCGTCGTGCAGGCGGGCACCGATCTGATTATCCGCAATATCCGCAGCCTGATGAACGACGGGAGCGACCATGTGCTCATGGCCCTGCGGAACCTGACGATCGAGGATGTGGATTCCCTGACCAACTCCAGCCAGGCGGTGATCACGGCCAGCATGAACACGGTGCTGAACGCCGTTGGCGTACTGACTAACCTCTCCGGTGGGGTGATTCAGGCCGTTGATGGGGCGTTAACCGTCGCGGCAAATTCACTCCTCAACAGCGGCAGTGAAAATGGTTCGAATTCGACTCTGGTGGCGGGCGGCGATGTGACCGTGACGTCAGAGAATGTGACCAACGAGAGTGGCGCGGCCATTGTCTCGACGGATAACAACCTGACGCTGAACGTGAAGAACACCCTTAACAACAGCGATGAAGCCGTGCTCGCAGGGGCAAAAACGACCTCGCTGAATGTTCAGACAGGCAACATCAAAAACACCACTGAAGCAGTCATTGCGGGCACGAATATTGCTGTTGCGACCAAAAACCTGCAAAACGATGCCAACGCCTCCATCATCGCCGACCGGGATCTGCAGCTGACTCTCGCCAGCCTGAACAACACGGCCGGTATTCTTGAGGCCGGACGCGATCTCACGCTTAGCGTCGACAACAGCCTGACCCTCGACGCCAATAACCAGAATATCTACGCCGGACGCGCGATGGCGATCGCCACGCACGGCGACTTTACCAATAGCACCCAGATGGAAGCGATTGGCGATTTGACCGTGAATGCAGACGGTAATTTCACCAACGCCGTCTCTATCGTGACCGGAGGCGATCTCAACGTCACCGCGGGCAATATCACCAACAATGCCGGTAGCCTGCTGTGGACGATGGGCGATATGAGTCTGGAAGCCCGTAACGGTACTTTCTTCAACGGCGTGTCGGGTAACGTGCTCAGCATGGGCGATATGTCGATTATCGCGAAGGAGATCCATAACCAGGCCGGGATCATTCGCGCTGAGAAGGACGTGAATTTAGACGCGGAATCCATCAGAAACGAAAGTAGCTATACCGGCGACGAAATCTCCATGACGGGTTATCAGAACGCCAGTGCGGTATATAGCACCGTTGAGCATCTCGCGACGAAATCTAACACCATGATTAACTTCTCAATGCCGGTTGTGACCTCGGGATTGAGACTGGATCATCAGGCCGAGATCAGCGCGGGCGGCAACATTAATATCAACCAGCGCAATATCTACGATAGAAAACAGATTACAAACAAAGGTGGTCTGATTCAGGCGGCGAAAGATATTACGGTTACCGGTGATATCTACAACTCACCGGAATACGGTGAAATGTCCATTTATGATTATCTGCAGCTGCCGTTAGAGATGCAGGGCGGGCTCACCTATCAGTGGCATTTAGGCGCCTATCATACGTCAACGTGGAACTTTGATACTCTTTACCAGTTCCTCGACTTCGAGTTTGGCAATGGCGCAGCGGCCGGTAAGACAGGCAGTGATGACCCTGAAAAAGCGCTCTGGTACAACGCCGTCGTGATGACCGGCAACGAGTCCACGCTTTTCAACAAAATGATGTCCGACATCTTCGGTGAAACCTGGCAAACCACCGACTACGGTACAATGTGCGGTATCTGGGCGAGCGTAACAGCCTCCAATAATGAGGCATTAAAAAACAATAAAACCTACTTCGTTCCTTCTGAAAAAGGTGAGATCACCGCGGGCGGTAACTTTACGCATAACGGCGGCACGCTGGATAACGGTATTGCGGACGCTGGGGTGATTAACAGCCACAGCGACGTAAGCGATATCGACGTGGGTGAATACACCGTGGATACGGTCATTGCCGGTTACGATGTCCAGGTGAATACCAAAAAAATTGACGAGCTGGCGATGGGCATTAGCCCGATGCCAACCATCAAGGATATGGTCTCCATTCCGGGCATGTTTGAAGTCTCAACCGACTTTAAGAAAACCGCCGAAGCGGAAAAAAATGGCACGGCTTATCCGGGGCCAGCCAACAATATCGTTCCGATCTTTGAAACGCGTCCGTCAATGATCGATCAGAGCGCTTACACAGGATCGGATTACTTCTTCGATCAGGTGGGCTATGACCCGCAGAAGCCGGTTAACGTTATTGGTGATAACTACTTCACCTCAGAATTGATCCGCCGTGAGATCAACAGCTCGGTGGGCAGTTTCTTTTCGATCCGTGATGGTCTGGAAGGCGACGCGCTGGTGCAGGCCCTGATGGACAATGCAGGCGTGGCCGCACAGGACAGCGAGCTGGGGCTGGTTGTCGGTCAATCCCTGACCGAGGAGCAGCGCAACGGACTGGACGCCGATATCGTCTGGTTCGTCAATCAGACGGTGAACGGCGTGGACGTGATGGTCCCGGTCGTGTACCTGTGCCCTGAAACGCTTCGTCAGATGGAGAGCGGAGACGTTAACGGCGGCACCGCGACCGTTCATGCCGGTGGCGATATGAACGTCGACGCGAACAGCATCAATAACGCCAACGGTACAATCTCATCCAAAGGCGACATGACGCTGGTCTCTGATGGGGATATCAACAACGTTAGCAACGGCATGAGCGCGGGTATCTCTGCGGGCGGCGACATCAATATGTCCAGCACCAGCGGCAATATCAATAACAACGGCGCGGCGATTAACGCTGAGGGCGACGTGAACATGTCCGCAGCTCAGGGTGACATCACCATGACGGCCAGCGTAGGGCGCGATGAGAGCGGCAAGCAGGTGATCCACGCCTTTGAGGACGGCGTTACCGCAGGCGGCAGCATTAACATGGAGGCTAAATCTATCACCTCCAACGCGTCGGATATTACGGCGGGTCAGGATGTAAGCATGAAGGCCACCGACGGCGACGTCACCTTCAATGACCTGCATGAAATTGACGCCACGCGTATCATTGATAACGACGTCAGAAGCGCGCTCAACTACACGATGTCTGATACCTCAACCACCACGGGCAAAGCCATTGGCGCGAATGTTTCCGCTGGCGGCAACATGAGTATCGAGGCCAAAAACGACGTGGTGATGGAAGGAGGGACCTACAACGCCCAGACCGGCAGCATCACCGCTGAAAATGACGTGACGATCAAAACGTCCCAGGACGTTGCTCACGAAGAACAGCACAGCTCGTCACGCGAGTTTGTCATCAGCGCGGGCGTCAGCGGCGGCGGCCAGTCGGTTAACACCAGCTACGGCACCATGGACGGCGGCAGCACCGAAACGACCTCCGGCGACTATGTCAGCGCAGGATCAGAATCCGATACCTCTGCAATCGGCAAGAAGCCTGGCCGTGCGCCGGTGAATGATACGGCTGGCTTCACGTTTGGCATGAGCACCTCCAGTGACTCGTCCGTCACCGACAGCAAAAAGAACACCAATGCCGCAATCAACTTTGG
The DNA here is from genome assembly GCF_049238365.1 of Enterobacter cloacae complex sp. IR53030. NCBI lineage: Bacteria > Pseudomonadati > Pseudomonadota > Gammaproteobacteria > Enterobacterales > Enterobacteriaceae > Enterobacter > Enterobacter cloacae complex sp. IR53030. The sequence goes on along the minus strand of NZ_JBMKHA010000008.1, from coordinate 2,326 downwards.
CCAGTCCGGGACGATTGAAGCCGGTAAGACCGCTGACATCGGTGGGGCGGATCTCAGCGCGGGCGATGCCCTGACCATCAACGCCGAGGACGTCGCGACCACGAAATATGAAGATGAGATGAAAAACACCTCATCCCATAAAGCGACGTCGTTTGGTATCACGGGCGAAGCCCACAGCACCCTTGTGGATACCTTTGATAAAGCCGGTAACCTGATTGAAAAAGGCACCGAAGGCCAGTCTGCCAACGCCGGAACAACGGCTGCGGAAGTGCTGGGCGAGGCCTCTAATCTGCTGCTCAACGATCTGGCTGGCGGTTCCGTTACCATTGGCGGCAGTTCGTCTAAATCGCACTCAACCTCCACCTCCACGGCGGAAAACATTAATCACATCAGCGCCAATAACGTTTCGATCAACACCAAAAAAGACACCACGTTGAACGGAACAGACATTAGCGGCCAGAATGTTGAAATTAACGCAGGCGGCGATGTGAACATGAATGCGGCGAAATCCACATCCAGCTACAGCAACACCACCGAGGAGCACTCGGCGGGCATCTCGGCTGGCGTGGGCGTGGATCTCTCCGGCGTGAGCGGCGGCGCGTCCGTCGACTACAGCGGCAGCAAAGAGACCGGAACAGGCAACAGCACCAGCTACACCAACAGCACCATTACGGCAGGCGACGTCAAAATTAAGTCCGGCGGCGACATGACCATGAGCGGTGCCAACATTGATGCCAATACCGCGGACGTGGATGTTGCAGGGGATATGACCGTGAACTCCCTTCAGGATACGGTTCACACGGACAACGAGCGTGCCAACTGGGGTGTATCCGTCGGTGTAGCCGTGTCGACGAAAGGCGTGATGCCTACCGGGGCCGTTAACGGCGGCGGCGGCTCAGAGGCTTATGACTCGGCAACCACCGCGAAGCAGTCCGGCATTCACACCACGGGTGACGTGCAGGTGAAAACCGGCGGCGACCTCAACATGGCGGGGGCTAATATCGTCTCTGATAATGGCACCGGTAACGTCAACGTTGCGGGCAATATCAACGCCAAAGACCTGCAAGATACCGTTGAGCAGGACGGCCTGTACGGCGGTGGCGGCGTAGGTATCGGTGGTCTGCCGGGTAAAAAAGGCGGCATTCCATCGGCTAACATCTACGTGGATACGGTCGATGAGATCCACCGTAACGAAACGCAGAAATCCACCATTTCCGTGGGGGGCACCACCAGCAAAGGTACGACTGGCGAGATCAACACCAACAAGGATGAGATGTCCGTTGTCACCCGTGACGAAAAAGAAGCGGGCAACAATATCTCCTATACCCTTGCGGATCCTGGCATCGGTAAGAAGAAAAAAGGCAGTTACGACGTCGATACGCCGAGCGACCACCACAATAGCGGCTCGTCGAAGCATTCGAGCGATGGCACCAGGAAGAAAGAGGTTACGCCAGCGAAACCTGCGCACAGCGAAGATGTGCCAGCCGTTACGCCGTCGAAAGCCGACAATCTGAAGCCTGCGCCGAAACCGGCTGACAGTACGAAGAAGACGGATACCACCCCGTCTAAAACCGCGCACAGCGAAGAGGCACCTGCCGTTACGCCGTCGAAAGCGGACGATCTGAAGCCTACACCAAAACCGGCTGACAGCGCGAAGAAGACGGATACCACCCCGTCTGAAACCGCGCACAGCGAAGCGGTGCCTGCCGTTACGCCGTCGAAAGCGGATGACCTGAAGCCTGCACCGAAACCGGCTGACAGCACGACGAAGACGGATACCACCCCGTCTGAAACCGCGCACAGCGAAGCGGTGCCTGCCGTTACGCCGTCGAAAGCGGATGACCTGAAGCCTGCACCGAAACCGGCTGACAGCACGACGAAGACGGATACCACCCCGTCTGAAACCGCGCACAGCGAAGCGGTGCCTGCCGTTACGCCGTCGAAAGCGGACGATCTGAAGCCTGCGCCGAAACCGGCTGACAGCACAACGCCGAAGAAAAAATGGGACGTTCCAAATACGAATTACCCAACGCTTTCTCCGGGTTCTGCAACCGGTAAAACCGGCAAAGATATGCCGAAAACGCCTGAGCACAGAAAGTGGAACGGCGACATGACCAACGGTGTCACGCCGTCGAGCAACCCGAAAGGCACCGACGTCAAGCTCTCGCCGGGTTCGTCCACCGGTCAGACCGGCATGGACATGCCGAAAACGCCTGAGCACAAGCAGTGGAACGGCGACATGACCAACGGTGTCACGCCGTCGAGCAACCCGAAAGGCACCGACGTCAAGCTCTCGCCGGGTTCGTCCACCGGTCAGACCGGCATG